>JBOGLD010000176.1:0-26062 GCA_050745885.1 Terriglobales bacterium | reverse complement strand
GACTTCTGGACCGGCATAAGTTCCGGTTGGCCCGTCCTCCGTTCAGAATCTCTAACGTATTCGCGCCTTCCCTGGTAAGCACTCGACAGGTTTCGGCGGGTGATCCTGGTGAAGTCCGCTCTCAACTGTCTACACCGGACCTGTACCGCCTAATTCACTTTGGCACGACGAGAGGGCCGTTCGTGATAAGTTTCGCATCCACGATGCCGATCTCGACCCGGCGGTTGGCGGCACGCGCCTGTTCGCTGTCGCCCGGAACGCGCGGGTCGGATTCGCCAAAACCCTTGGCGCTCATGATGGTCGGGGAAATTCCCGTCTGCACCAAGAAGTCGCGGACGGCTTCGGCGCGACGCTGAGAGAGTTGCAAGTTGTACGTCTGCGTGCCGATGTCGTCTGTATATCCGTAGACAGCAATCGTATATCCCTTAAGCGTCATCAGGATCCCGGCGATGCGATTGAGGATGTCGCGATATTCCGGTTTAATGTTTGCCTTATCAAAGTCGAAGCGAATCGACTTGCTGTCCAGCGTCATCACCAGACCCATAGCGGTGCGATGGGTTTCGGCGATTTGCCCGAGAGCCTGTTGCAGCTGTGCAAGTTCCGCCTCTCGCTCTTGCCGATATTCCTCAGCCTGCTGTGTGGCTTGATCTGCCTTTTGCTGCGCGGCGGCGGCCTGCTGCCGCGCAACTTGCGCCTGCGCCTCCGAGTTCGATTGATCTTGCTTCGCCGAGTCGCGCTGTTGAGCGGCTGCCTGCGCGTTCGCAGCCGCTTGCGAAGCCTGCTGAGCCAGCGTCTGCGATTGCTCCTGTGCCCGCACGACCATCCGGCTGAGACCTTCCGTCTGCTGGCTGAGCTGTGCCACCTCGCGCTCCAGGCGACGGACCGAGATTAGATAAACAAACCCAAGAACCAAGCTGATCGCGATTGCGATCACTCCCAGAGCCAGCGCTAGCTTCCCTTGAGGCGTGGCAGGTGCATCCCCAAGTCCACGATCGTCCGGCTTCAGGGCCTCGCGTGAAGAGTCCATCATCTGGCAATCTTAGCGTGGAATTCTAGATTGAGGCAAAACGAGATAGCTCCCGGATTGCCAACAATACGGAAACTATCCTATTTCGAGACCTCCGGTTCTCGCTTTTTCGCGGGAGATTGGAATGCGTCGGGACCCGCGTCCCGCGCTCGTTTTGGGCTTCCGACGCGGTTTGGACGGTTACTACTTCAGATTCCCAATACGAACCGCCGGTCTCCGGTTTCCGCAGCAACCATCGCTATCAACACAACCACCGATAAAATCACTCCGGGGTGATTCGAAACCGCGACGTACAAACCCCTCGCGAATGGAGGGGTCTGTCGCGGTCGGACGCTCTGCTGCCTAACTGGCGCGAGGCATGGGCTTGTCGCTTTTGGAAAAGTCTGCGCTCGCTTCTCCAGCAGACGAAACATCCTGGGCTCCACTGCGCTCCAAGATATCCTTCGCTTTCTTGGTCCAATCGGAGTTGTCGCTATGTACCGAGAGCAGGATGCCGCCTTCCTTGATTCGGCCTTCGTAACGCTTGGCCTCGAATTCAGGAATGCCCATACCGATCAAGGCTCCCGTGATTCCGCCAATCGCTCCGCCGACGCCCACTCCGGCCAGAGCGGCCATGATGGGGCCGGCCGCAATGAACGGCCCTAGGCCCGGGATTGCCAGCGCCCCGATCCCTGCCAACCATCCCAGCGTGCCACCCACAACTGCACCTGTGCCAGCTCCTGCCGCGGTACCCTCGGGCGCCTTGGTGTTCTTCTCAGTGGCAAAATCTTTGGTGCCTTCGTTGTGTGGGAATAAGACCGAAATATCAGTATTGCGAAAGCCAGCCTGTCGCAACATGTCCACCGCGTACTCTACGGTCACCCGGTCCTGATAGATTCCGAATACCGCCGTATTCTTGCCTGCCATGATGATCTCCTTTGTCTAATGTGCTTGCCTGATTGTGGAGCGTTGAAATCCGGGCCAAGGGTTTTCCACAGTCTTTACTTCGGCCGGACTTCAATTTCGTTCGTGACCTTGTCCGAACCGGCAATCTGTGCTGCTTTGGCCTCTACCGTTTGCTTTTCGCTGTCGGAGTCTACCGGCCCTTTCAAGGTGACCATGCCGTTTTGCGCGATCACTTTGACATTGTGCGCGTTGGTTGAAAGTGACTTGTCCTTGATTAGCGCTTTCCGAATTTGCTGTGCGAGCTGGCGATCAGCAGCATCCTCCTTCTGCTGATCCGCAGTAGGTTCCGACTGCTTCCCGTCTCGCCGGTTTACTTTGGTGTTGTCGGCAGCCGGAGATGGATTCGTTCCAGCATCGTTCTGCGACCAGAGCAAGGTCAAACTGCCCATTAACAACAATTGCGCCACTACCATCATCACTGTATTTCGTCTCATTGAGATTTACCTCGTGCAGCTTGGATGGCGGAAGAACCCGTGTGGATGCTCAGGAGATATTCCTTGATGTAAGGCGAGGGACCGTCCCGAACAGCGAATCGCGGGCTCCGGCCAGGGACGTTGAATCCGGCAATGGATCGGGAAGCCACGCCGGCGTTACGCTCTATCCGATCCTGGATCTCCGGTTTCGCTGTGTTTCACGTGGCCGGTGCGCTCATTCATCTGCTGCTGGTGTTTGCTGTGATTTCCCTGATTCTGTATTTCGTGATCGGCGGCGCACGCACGGTCCGAAATACGCCACCGTCCCTGCCCAAGCAGGAAAAAGAAAAAACCGCAGCCAGCAAGGGACGACGCTTTCCAAATACGGCTCTAGTTCGACTACTTCTGACAGGATTCGCCGACCATCTTTAGCCCGATAACTTTCAAGTCACCGTATCCCTCATCGGTTGTCGTCGTGCGCGGTCCTTTGCGGCCTCTTTGACGTCCTCCTTCATGTTATGCATCTTGGCATTCGAAACGACTCCGGTCGCCGTGACAGTGTGACCAACGTGATCGGCGAGAGCCACTCGACTACTGCTCACTTCCCAGGTGCCTCCGTGGTCTGAGAACAGGCGAGGCGAGATTCAGTCACCGTTTAACGGGTTGCTGGGCGCCTCCCCGACGCGGGAAATCTCAAGAGTAGAACTACGAAGCACGGATCACAGATTATTCGCTGGTCTCGAACGGCGCCACCGGGTCTAATGCGTAATTCTGCCTCCGGAAATCCTTTAGCCCGCGCAGCCGAAAAATAAGGCGCGACGATGAGAACAGGCAAACCTGACGTGCTTCTCCGCATCTTCAGATGCGGTCCCTTGCGAGGTGAAACGTGCACCCCGACGACTTACTGAAGCCCGACTTGCTGTGCGAGGTCCTGGTGACGGCTGGAGGCATGTTGCTATTACTGATCTTGGTCGTTGCTCTCGTGTTTGCTTTAACCCAGGTGTCCGCCCCGATCTAATCTCGGAGATATTGCTGTTGTGTTTGTGTTGGTGGGACATCTGGGTTGGATCAGGAACCTCCCCTAAAGTTCAGCGGACTCGACGATTACAGGGTCATACCGGCGCCAGCCAGTCCAGCAAATCTGGGCACCGACAACTGGGTCGTACGGGGAACGAGTTTCGGCCCTCGGGCTCGGCGATTTTCACATTGGAGCGCCCAAGCTTTCCGAGGACGAGAGGGATAATTCCTGGGGCTACAACCATGGCCAAAGTGAAATTCGAATGGGCAAGGCGCTTCAATAGGAGGTTCCAGAATGACTGACAACGCCCACAGTGCAGCCCACAAGAAGACTGACAGTCAAGGTTTTCAAACCCTCGCGAAGCGCGCATCCTTCGTGGTCGGATCGAAGTGGGCGTTCCTGGCTGCCACGATGGTCGTAATTGCCTGGTGCATCTCCGGTCCGTACTTCCATTATTCTGACACCTGGCAACTGGTCATTAATACTTCCACGACCATCATCACCTTCCTGATGGTCTTCCTTATTCAGAACACTCAGAACCGGGACGCGCGGGCGATCCATCTCAAACTGGACGAGATCATCCATTCGATTAAGCTCGCGCACAATGACATGATGAGCATTGAAAACCTTACGGATGCCGAATTAGAAGCGGTCAGCAAGAGATTCGAGACCATGCGGGAGCTTCACGAATCGAGGAGAAAAAAGGCCGGGGTTCGGGAAACCCCCTGACTTGCCCAACGGCTTCAAGTACTATCCCGGCACCACCTAAAATCGAGCGTACAGTATCGACCGTATTGACGCCGACGGGCCCCGCAGTTGATAAGGGCATTTGCGTCCTGTATCGCGCTCTACTGTGTAGAGGTGTCTGACGAGTATCCGATAAAAAGGAGCCGGGTTATGAATCCCTTGCGCATTCTAGTTGCCGACGATCACGAAATTGTGCGTCGTGGATTGGTTTCCCTTATAAAGGCGCATCCTGACTGGGAGGTCTGTGCCGAGGCGGACAATGGCTGTCAGGCTGTCGAGAAAGCCAAAGAGTTGAAGCCTGATGTCGTGATCCTTGACATTGGCATGCCCCTGCTTAACGGGCTCGAAGCCACTCGTCGGATCTTGCGCGAACAGCCTTCGGTCAGAATCCTCATTCTAACGATTACCGATGGCGATCATGCGGTGCAAGCTGTATTGGATGCAGGCGCTCGTGGCTTTCTTCTCAAGTCAGATGCGGCCCGGGACCTGGTGATGGCCATAGAAGCGCTGCAGCAGAATAAGACATTTTTCACTGCCCGCGTGGCCGATTTGATTCTGTCCGGCTACCTTAACAAGACCAATACTCCCTCCAGAAACAAACCCGTGCTCCAGGCTCTGACTTCAAGAGAGCGGGAGGTCGTGCAATTGCTGGCGGAGGGCCAGTCCACCAAGGAGGTAGCCTGTCATCTCAACTTAAGTGTGAAGACCGCCGAAACTCACCGCAGCAATGTCATGCGGAAGCTGGGACTGCACTCGGTCAGTGAAGTGGTGATATATGCGGTGCGGAATGGCATCGTACAAGTGAATCTCGGCATTCCATATCCATCGCCCGACAGCACGAGTTCGACGGCTACCACCTCGGTTACGAAGGCGTAAACTGCCCAGCCCGAGGAGAGCCTGTCCGGAGAATTCTGCTTACCGTTATCCCGGAGCGATGGTAAGGAATGGTTTCTCAAAGGCTTGGGAGTCTAAATGAGTACTGTCCTGTCCAGCGCCAACCCTATGTCAAACCCTGCGCTGGCGTGCACCCCGTCCCACACTCAGCCGGGACATGTTGTTCAGCTGTATACCGAGGACCACTTCCTCATCGATGTGCTGACTCGATTCATCGGCGGCGCCCTGGCAGCGGGGGATGCCTCTTTGGTGGTCGCCGCGCCATCCCATCGTTCAGAACTTGAGAGGCGGCTGTCGGCACACGGGGTGGATACGGCTAAAGCGGCGATGCAAGGTCGGTACCTCTTTCTCGACGCAACCCAGATTTTGCCGAAACTTTTGGTTAATGGCTCGGTGGACGAAACACGCTTCAATGATACCCTCGGCGGGGTTTTGATCCAGATCGAAAGAGCGATCCCTCACAAGCGGGGCGGCCTCGCCGTATTCGGCGAGTTGGTAGCCTTGCTCTGGGCCGAGGGTAAGCCGGCAGAAGCTATTCGGGTCGAGCAGCTTTGGAATGCCCTGGCTCGGAATCATTCCTTCTCTCTGCTTTGTGCGTACCCCCTCGCCGATTGCAACAGTGACAAGCACATTGAGTCGTTTCTAAAGATGTGCCGCGAACATTCAGCTGTAATCCCCGGCGAGAACTATATGGCGCTGGATAGCGAACAGGAACGTCTTCGCAATGTTGCCAACCTGCAACAGAGAGCTCTGGTCCTCGAAAAAAAGCTGGCATGGCGTGAAAGCCAGTCGCCCTTCCGCGTGCTGGTAGAAGCCGTTCAGGACTATGCCATCTTCATGCTGAATCCTGAGGGCAGGGTCAGTAGTTGGAACATAGGTGCGGAGCGCATAAAGGGTTACAAGGCTCACGAGATCATAGGTAAACACTTTTCGTGTTTCTACCCGGAAGTAGATGTGCGAAATCGTAAGCCAGATCGCGAGCTGGTGATCGCAGCGGCGGAAGGACGATTCGAAGACGAAGATTGGCGGATACGCAAGGACGGATCAAGATTCTGGGCAAATGTGATTATCACCGCCGTAAAGGACGGCTCGGGGAAACTTCTAGGCTACGCCAAGGTTACACGGGATTTTACGGAACGAATGCAAACCCAAAAGGCATTGGAAAAAGAGGTTGTCGACAGGCAGAATGCGGAGCGCCAACTGCAGAGCTCAGAACAGTCGCTGCGGCAATTGTCCCTCCATCTGCTGAGTACTCAGGACGAGGAGCGCCGCCGATTGGTAGGGATCTTCACGACAGCCTGGGACAGTATCTCGCCGTGCTGAAATTGAAATTGGAATCAGTCGCGTCCCGGGTCGGAGACAAAGCGGAAGTGGCTGAGGAGATCAGCCAGTGCATCCGCCTGATGGAGGACTCGATCAGGGAAGTTCGAACCGTTTCCTATCTCTTATATCCTCCCATGCTGGAGGAGTTGGGCCTGAAGTCAGCGATACCGTGGTATCTCGACGGCTTCTCGGCTCGCAGCGGGGTCAAGACCTCCTTCGAGGTCCGGACGAAGGTTTGTCGTCTCGCTCGCGAGTCAGAATTGGCCCTGTTCCGGGTCCTCCAGGAAGCTCTCACCAACGTTCACCGGCATTCCGAGAGCCGGACGGCTCACGTTCGATTGTCAGCCAAGGGGGGAATGGTCATTCTGGAAATCGAAGATAAGGGCAAGGGCATTGCTCCCGAACTCTTGACCGAATTTGGCCAGGAGTGGATGGGTGGCCTCGGGATTGGAGTGCGCGGTATGAATGAGCGGATGCGGCAGTTAGGGGGCAGGCTCCATCTTGCATCGAATACAGACGGTACGTCTGTCACCGCGACGGTTCCAGAGAAACTCTCCCCCGCTCACTGACTAGGCGAACATTTTTGTCGACTTTTCCACCCCGACAAGACAAGACGACGGAAGAGGATTGGACTTGGATGCCTGCCCGGATTTTGCTTGCAGATGATCATGAGATCGTTCGAGAGGGCATTCGCACCCTCATTTCGAGATCGAGACCCCAGTGGGAGATTTGCGGAGAGGCTACAAACGGAGAAGAAGCGATCGAAGCCGTCAGGTCCCTGAAACCGGACGTCGTGATCCTCGATATCACGATGCCCAAAATGAGCGGACTCGAGGCAGCGCCACGGATCGCCAGACTTGGCCTCGGTTGCCGGGTTTTGATGTTCACCATGCACGAGTCGGATCGACTGGCGAGCGAAGTTCGTCAAGCCGAGGCTCAGGGTCTTGTTCTTAAATCCCAGGCAGCCCGTGATTTCGTCCGAGCGGTAGATCGCCTTCTCGCCGGTGGCACGTTTTTTGACTCCCAACCGAAAATCCCGCCCAAATGACGCACATCATCACCAGGCGGACATCACACAGCCGGAGCCTTGGACCAATTCCCACGCCATTCTCACCACAATAAAACTCTCCTCCCGGGCATCTTTTGGCATCCTTCGGTCCGTCTAAAAGCGGCTGAGGAAAGATGGCACACGGGAGTATTCGGTGGAATCCGAGCACCGGCCAGTGGTACTGCGTGGGCTGCGGCCGCACGATCCGGCCCAACGTTACCAAACGGGGCTGGAGATGGCCGCCGATATCAGAGCAGTGCGAGAGCGCGGGGACTGGGTCGGCAGCGAAGATCGGCCAGATGATCTGAAAGACGACTTTTTTTCCCGCTATGTCAGCGGGACCAGCGCTGAACCCGGCTCTCTGAAACGCAAGTCGTCAGAACAAATCAAGGAAGGCACCCGGACTCTCCGAAAAAAGAAGGCGATGTTCACTTTAGCAGTATTCCTTTTTGGCTTCTCGGCATTGGCCGTGGAGGTCGTGGCATTGTGGCACATGCGGGCTTCCAAGCCGAAGCAAAGCGAATTGATGGACTGGCGACAAGTTGCCGATAACAGCGGGGATAACGACACCCAGGTTTTCGGCGTGAAGGAGCCGGCGCTGGTGAACCCGCCGGTTCCCAGCTCACCCGGACCCATCCACCAGGCGAAGAGTCCGCCCCAGGCCACGAAGGCTTCGGTCCCGGCAACAAATGTAGTGTTGCAGGTAGAATTCGAGCATCATTTTGCGAATGCGACCGCTTCCATTTGGGTAGACGATGTTCCAGCCGGCACCCACACCTTATACGGGACAAGCAGCGCCGAGCGATCGTCCTCCGTAAGATCGTCGGAGATCAATTTCAAGTCATCCAGGCGACACCTGGTAGACATCAGGTCCGAATACAGATCGAGTCCCCCAACCGAATCCTATGACCAGTCCAGAGTCATCACTGTGGAGTTACTCGCAGAGCCAACTTGCTTCGAGTAGTATGCGGCGACAAAGGCAAGGGGCTGCAGCTTAACGTTCTGCTAGCACCACATCCGTGAGGTACGCGGTACTCTGCTCTCTTCACCCTCTTGGGTGATTTGCGCGTATCTCAAGGTTTGTCGGTTTTACCCGGCAAAAACCTCTTGTAGAATCATCGAAAACATTAATCCTCTACGTTCGATCTCCGCCACGCCCTCAGATCTGCCCGCGGGACTTTGAGCGCATTCCGCGCCTCAGCGATAGCCTGATTCTCCGCTGGCGTGTCGCCATTGGTTAAGAGAGAATCCGTGGAGTCTGCTGCTTAACAGGGATTCTGCCGCCGTAATCCGGTCTTCCGGTTTCGACTAGTCGGTTTCCAGCACGGGCCGCTCTGTAGACCTCGCTGGAATCTTAGTAACAGATCAGTCATCAGGTAATGTCTGTATGTCACTCTTTGGTGGCTCGACTGGCATGAGGTCCCGTTTGAAAGCTGCGGCGCGCGGATCCCTGATTGCGGGGGATTTTTCTTTCCACCCGGTCAGGGCCTCAGCATTCTCTCCCTTTGTCTAGATATTTCGGGTTGGAAATCTAAGGCTGCGGCTGTATTGCCGCCCCGGCAGCGCCGTGTCATTGTGTTGATCACGAAGGGAGACACCATGCAAAGCAGCCGGCTTCGCCTCAATTCCGTCGACGGTTCTCCAGCGACCGAGTACCGCATTGACAGTGGCACGGTGGCAGTCCGCACCCTAACCCCAACCGGCATCGAGAGCGTGTGGCGTACTCTCACTCCTGATCAACTTAGCCATCACGTGGAGCGGAATACCGTGGTCGCCCAATGGCTGGAGCGTCGATTAGGCTGGCGACGGCTGTTGCGGGCGTGCGTAGGCCAGGAACTCTGGAGTGACTGCAAGAGATATGAATCAGTCGACTCCGGTGGCCACGCCGCTTGATCGACATCTTGGCCAGACCGTGGGCGATGCCGGTTATGGTTCAGCCGCTGTGGCCGAGCGAGTTGCCCTGCGACTACCGAAATCCTGCCAAATTAAAAGCCGGCCATGAAAATACCGACTCTGCAGTTCCACCGCAGACACCAGACCTTGGCATTAACACTCCTGGTGCGTGCTCGCTCTGCAGTCCTCACGGTTTCTTCCCGCGGGAAAGATCGGGTGGCCGCTCCGCCCGTCATCCCCTGTTTGTCATCGCCAGGATGTGTTCCCTGAGTCAATGATCTGAGGGAGTCAACTCAGTCATCTTCTGTATTGTCCGGAGACGCATTCGATTCTTTAATCTTCAAGGTCTTAAGGTTTCTAAGGAGAGAACAAGTATGACGAAGGAACAGGAGTTTGCTGCTGCGGTGGACTTGAAGCAGTTCTTCGAGGCCTCCATGGACGCTTTGCAGAATGATAAAAAATCTACGAAGGTCGGCGATCACGCCGTTCTACGAAACTTGGCACTAATTCAAAGAGCGGACCCTGATGCGATGTTCCGGAAGCGAGCCATGGCCGACGCGACAAAGGCGTTAAGTGCGCTGTGGAAAACAAAGTTCAAAGAAGCCATTTAGATCGAAGGCAAAGGCCCTGCGACTTTCAGTTTTACTTCCCTGGGCCGATGCTTGAGACCTTTTCGCCTGGGGCTCGAAACATGCCCAAGGCAACTGTTGGCGGTCCCGCGCAGTCAAAAGCCGTTGTCATCTGGACACCCATGTGTTGATGCCCGAGAGACCACAGTTAATGTCCGACGCGGACGTTATGCCGCCGGTCCCTGGTCAAGCCTCGGGCGTCCCGCGACCCGAGTTTCTCGCCGCGAACCAGTCGGAAGAAGACGAAATTCTTCAGGCATCCATTAAAGCCGGCTCGGTGGCGCAAATCGTAGTGGCGGTGATCGCCGTCATTGGCCTGATCTATCTACTCAAGTTGGTGCTCGTCACTACGCTGGCCGCAGTTCTCCTGGCATTCATACTCGAGCCTCTAGTGAGCGGGCTTACCCGATTACACATCCCCCGTGCCGCCGGGGCATTGCTGGCTGTCGTCCTCATGATCGCGCTCGCAGGAGGGCTTACCTACTTTTTTTATGGGCGGGCCGTAGACTTTGCCACTCAGTTGCCCCAATATTCCGGCAAGATACGCTCCACTCTGGCGGACTTTCGAAAGCAGGCCAGCAAGATCGAAGAGGGAACTAACTCGGTGATCGCCTCACCCAAGGAAGGTAGACTCCCAGTTCCCGTTGAGGTTCAGGAGGCGCCTGGATTGTCTCGAATCATCTCGGCGGGCAGTGGAACCTTGGGAGACGTATTCCTGGCTGTGGCCTTTGTTCCGTTTCTGGTTTATTTCATGCTTTCCTGGAAAGATCATGTGCATGTGACCACGGTGCGTATCTTCCCCAGAGAACACCGATTGGTTGCCCACCGCACGGTCGGCAGGATATCAGCGATGATCCGCAGCTTCATTGCGGGTAATGTGCTGGTGGGTCTAATTACTGCGCTGGCGAGCACTGTAATCTTCTGGCGGTTGGGCCTTCCTTATCCTTATTTTCTGGGGATCATCAGCGGATTTGCGAACCTGATTCCATACCTCGGAGTATTTCTAGCCCTTCTTCCTCCCTTGGCCGGTGGAATCGGCACCATCAGCGAGACTGGTGTCGGAGTCATTCTGATCACCGTGGTCGGTATGCACCTTCTTACCACCTACGTTTTTTATCCCAAAGTTGTGGGAAGACGATTGCGCCTAAATCCTTTGGCGATAGCGTTGTCTTTGCTGTTCTGGGCCTGGATCTGGGGAGGGATGGGCCTGATCCTTGCGGTACCCCTGGTAGGGGCAACAAAGATCATTTGCGACTACGTTGATCCTCTGCGTGGATTAGGCGCCTGGTTGGGTGACTGAGTCTCAGATTTACACAGCTGAAGCCGCCTGGCGCGCACCGGGTGTCGTTGGACTCTCCCGGTCTCCTCAGACTTACTTCGCGATTGAAATGCCAGGTAGCACGCCACCCCGGTGACGATGCCGCACGCGACGGCAATCCACTTGCGATCAAGCGAGGCCGACAGTTCATAGGTTCGATCCTGAGCTTGGCTGTCAAAAGTGCCGTGCGACGCCGTGATCGCCAGGCACGGGCTTCCATCGGTTATTGGGCCGGTCGGGATTCTCGAGTTCGCTGGTCTGCTGGGAGTCGTAGCCGGTGCGTGAATAGTCTCGGGAGCGAGAGACCAGACGCCGTGGGCAGCTGTGCCAGGCAAGCTCGCAAAGCGCGCCTCTGAGTCGCTGGCGAGCCACCTGCGCTGGGCAAGGCCATCGGCGCAGTGCTTGGAGCTTCTGCGGGACTATCTGGAGCTCCTCTCCTTGCGGCCTTGGTACCTCGCGTCCCACACTGGCGGCGGCTGGTGCAGGCGTGGGCGCTTTCGCAGGTGGGAATCTGGAAAATGCGATGACCGAAGGCATCCCGAAGACGACCTATTCGTGTACGAAGGCGCTCTCCGCAAAGGCCGCAGCGTAGTGATTGCTCTGGCAGACGATGAAGCGGAGGCTTCGCGATTGCGCGAATTGATGAAGGTGGAAGCGGCCGAAGCCGTCGACGCCGCCCGCGAACAATGGTGGATCGGTTTGCGCGGTGCCGAGAACGAGCATTATACGAAGTTGGGTAAGACGCTCGGTGATGACGAGAGATTTTATCGCCTCGGATTTGAGTCTGCACCGCACGCCGGGACGCGCGGGTTTTGGACGAGATGACGGCCAAACTCGAAGATCTCCAGCGTCAATTTCCCGAAGCGGCAGTGACCGAACTTTTCACGCGAGCCTATGAGCGCGGACGCGAATACTATCAGCAGCGGTGCAAGGAAACCAAGGCTGCGTGAAGAAAACAGCGGGCCGGGTGTTGCCTGAACCTCAAGCCGGCCACTCCAGATCGCGCGGACAAAAGGTTGCGGCTGTTCCCGGTGCCTGTCGTTCTCAACCAGGTTTCGCCAATTTACGTCCCTCCCCCTTCAGTCTTTGCTTCCATAGTTTTTCTTGACAATTGCATCCAGGATCAGGACCAGTGCCAAAAGACGGACTAAGTATATCCAGGGGCTGCCCTCGTTCGGTCGCGCCACCAGCAACAGCAGCGCAACCCGGTTCGCTCCTTCGACCATGAAGAAGACAGCAAAGGCCAAAAACAGGAAATCGTGCGTGTCTGTCCAGAACTTGAGAAAGAACACACCGGCGGTGACCGAGGCTGTCGCCACGACGCCCAACAAGAATCCTTCAACCATGAATCAATTACTCTCCCAAATCAAACCGTACAGTAACAGGGCCATCGCGACCGCTGCGGTTGCGAGTCGCCAGCGATAGAGGTCCACACTAGGTATGAGGGCGAGATCGAGGAAGATCAGAACATTGGATGCCGCCAGGCCCGTAAAGCACAACCCACTCCACAGCAGAAGCCTCTTCTTGCCGCGCGAATATCCGCGCAGCAGCAGCACTGCGCACGCCAAACTGGTCAGTGCGCCAAGTATATAAACCGCCGCGCCCATTTCACCCTCACTCCTTCGTAAAACGGAAAGCCCGAGCAAAATCACGTACCGATGAAGATGGCTTCGAGTGGATCAGTGTGGATATCCGTACAATTTCTCGCCGATATGTTCGATCGACCATTCCAATCAATCGACTCTTGTCCTCGGGTCGATCCCTATAGGCGTAGCCTTCGGCGGAACCGGCCACTGGCACAATCAACTGCTGCCGCGCAAGGTCCTCGAGGAGCCTCTGTGCGACTTCACGGCTCACATACAAGCGCCTGGCCACTTCGTCCGTCGACCACGATTTGGGCCTACTATTCCAGAGCAGTAACAGTGCCTCCAAGTGAGGGACGCTGTCGATCTGGTCCAGAATGAACTGACGGACCTCCACATCGTCTTGGCTATTCTCGGTCGCCACTGAATCTGATTCGGGATAAAAGTGCTGGACAGAAGGCGTGTCGCATCTCGACCGCGTTCGTTCTTCCCTGCCGGGCAGGCAATACAGACTACGCAATGTCGGTCAGCCCATTGGAGCTGTAAGGTCGCGGAATTAACCGCTCGCCCCCAGCACCGGCATCTTTTCTTCCTGCAACAATTTAGCGCTACAAGAGGCGGAAACAGAAACCGGAATGGTTACCTCCACGATCGTACCGGGATGAGCATTTGAAAGCTTAAACTGTCCGCCAAACTCTCTGGCACGCTCGCTCATTCCTCCGATGCCTACGCCGGTGTAGCCGGGCCGCAAGTCCAGAACCCGCTCTTCTATGCCCTTCCCGTCGTCGCGCACCTGGACCACTACCTCACTTTCTCGTCGCGCCAGAGCAATCCACACGTTTTGAGCTCCGGAATGGCGAAAGACATTGGTAAGAGCTTCCTGAATAATACGGAAAATGGCGGTCTCCAAATCGAGTGCGAGCCGGGGGAAATCGGGTGGGTGCACGTCCAGGGCAGTCTCTATACCGCTACGCTGGGTCAGTCCTTCCAGATACCAGCCAAGCGCCGACAGCAATCCCACTTCGTCAAGTAAGGGTGGATGCAGGAGATGTGACAAACTCCGAATTTGCTGCATTGCATGATCAATCAGGGCGGTGGCTTCACTGACCGGGTTCTTGAGCACGGTCGAGCCCAGCCTGCCGATTCCGTCCAACATCATCTTGAGCGCAACCATTTCCTGTCCCAATCCGTCGTGTAGCTCGCGTGCCAGACGGCGCCGCTCGTCATCCTGCATTGTCATCAGGCGATTGGAAAGGTGGCGCAAGGCAGCCGTTCTCTCATCCACCATCCTCTCGAGTTCGACTGCGCTTTCGCGCATAGAATGTTCGACCGCTTTGCTGTCATGAATATCGGCGCAAGTTCCATACCATCGAAGCGGCTTGCCGGCGTGATCTCGGATGGGAACAGCCCGGGCTCGGAACCAACGGTATCGACCGTCTCGCCCGAGCAGGCGATACTCGGTTTCGTAGTTTTCTCCGGACTGGACGCAGTGCATCCAGCGCGCCATGCTACGGTCCTTGTCGTCCGCATGCACGTAGTCCAGCCAGCCAAGGGCGCCTGCGGAACCTGCTGGGGCTCCCGTGTACTCATAAAAGCGGGCACTAATGTAGTCCCGGGCTCCGTCCGCTTGTCGGCTGAAAATGATATCGGGAGCTGTTTTCATGATGGCATCGAGCTCCTGATTTTTGCCTGCGAGTTCATTATTCAACCGCTGCAGAGCTTTCGCCCGCTGTTCTAGCTCCTCGGTCCGGTCGGCAACCCGCCGTTCGAGTTCGCTATTCAGCGTCTCTAATTGGCGCGTCTTCCGGTGCAGCTCCGCGAAGACGCTGACCTTCGCGCGCAAGAGTTCTGGAACGACCGGGACGGAAATGTAGTCCACCGCGCCGCGTTCGTATCCTTTGCGTTGATCAAGCTCGGTCAAGTGCACGGCAGAAATAAAGATCACGGCCGTATCCCGACAGCGCGGATGCTGATGAATCATTTCCGCCAATTCAAAACCATCGAGTTCCGGCATGCTCACGTCCATCAGCACGATAGCGATATCATTCCTGAGGAGCAGATCGAGCGCTTCCCGCCCCGAGCTCGCCTTGATCAAATTCTCTCCCAACTCTTTGAGTATGACCTCATAACTGAGCAGCTTCGCAGGTTGGTCGTCCACCATGAGGATGTTGACTCTCTTGTTGGCGCTCATAATGTCCTTTTTCTCGCTCATGGTCGCCTTCCGGCGAATTTGGGACCGTGTTACCTGTGAAGCCATCTGCGAAGCGCCGAGAGAAGTTGCTCGGTGTTGACGGGCTTGGCCAGATATTCGGAAGCCCCCGCTTCGAGACACTTCTCTCGATCGCCTTTCATCGCTTTGGCAGTCAACGCGATGATGGGCAGCCGCCAGAACGAAGAATTCTGCCGGATCGCCTGCATGGTCTCGTATCCGTCCATCTCGGGCATCATGATGTCCATCAGCACGATAGCCACTTCCGGAGTCGACTCAAGCATGGCAATTGCCTCCCGCCCGGTACCCGCGGTGAGAACAGTCATCCCTCGCCGCTCCAGCACGCTGCTGAGCGCAAAAATATTCCGTATGTCGTCATCCACCACCAACACATGCTTCCCCACCAATGCGTCGTCGGAACAATGCAGGCGGTCAAGCATTTTCTGTTTCTCCAGCGGGAGGTCGCCGATCACTCGATGCAGGAACAGTGCCGTCTCGTCCAGCAGCCGTTCGGGCGACTCAACGCCTTTCACCACCACGCTGCGGGCCAGGGTGTGCAAACGAGCATCTTCATCCGGCGACAGCTCCGTTCCTGTGAACACCACAACCGGCAAGTCGTTCAACGCTGGCATCTCCCTGAGACGCTCCAGCACGTCGAACCCCGTCATATCGGGAAGACGCAGGTCCAGCACAACGCAATCGAACGGGAGTTCTTTGAGTGCGGAAAGCGCCTCCTTCCCTGAGGCCACGACCGAGACATCAATATCGTCGTGACCCAGGAGTTCGCGGATACTAAGCTGTTCTGCTGGGTTGTCTTCCACCACCAGCAAACGCTTCCGGCGCGGCATCGTGTATTCCTTAAGGCGCGCCAGCGCCGACGCCAAGCCCTCCGGCGTCGCTGGCTTGGTGACGAAGGCGAATGCGCCGCGGGTCAAACCATGATGCCGGTCTTCATCCAGAGTCAACATCTGGACCGGAATGTGCCTGGTCGATGGATCCTGCTTTAAGTGGTTGAGCACCGTCCAGCCCAGCATGTCCGGCAGGAATACGTCCAGGGACACGGCCGTCGGATGGAACTCGCGCGCCAGAGTCAGCGCGTCGGCGCCATTCATGGCCACCAGCACCTTGAATCCCTTGTCATGGGACAGGTCAACCAGCACCCGAGCATAGTGGGGATCGTCTTCGACAATCAGCAGGACCGCGTCCTCGGGCTGCAGATTTGCACGGTCGTCTGGGATGCGCTCCATTGAGCATTCCGCTGAAGCGGGAGACAACGGGCGAGCCACCAAGGCGGTTTTTCGGTCCGCCGCAGCCGCAGGTGTGGATGGGCCGACGTAGGTTTGAGGCAAATAGAGCGTGAACGTGCTTCCACTGCCCGGTGTGCTATCCAACTGAATCTCGCCTCCCAGGAGGCTGGCCAGCTCACGACTGATCGCCAAGCCCAGGCCGGTCCCACCGTATTTGCGGCTGGTGCCGGCATCCGCCTGCTGAAACGCCTCGAAGATGAGGCGTTGTTTCTCGGGCGGAATGCCAATACCGGTATCGGAAACCTCGAACGCCACGACAGAAGCAGCGCTTCCCAGGATTGCGTGGCCATCGCTCCAACCGCCGGTGGCGACCGACACTGACAGATGCACCCCTCCGTGCTCGGTGAACTTGAACGCATTCGACAGCAGGTTCTTGAGCACCTGTTGCAGCCGCTTCGAGTCGGTGACCAGGCTCGGGGCGAGTTGCGGATCGGTGTACACCTCAAAACTCAAGCGCCGACTTTCGGCCTCGTGGCGGAATGGACGACCAACCATCTCGAGCAAGCTGCCGAAAAAAACCTCCTTGGCGTCTACCGAGACCGTGCCAGACTCGATCTTGGAGAGGTCAAGAATGTCGCTGATCAGATTCAGCAAATCCGTCCCGGCACCGTGAATGGTGCGCGCAAACTCGACTTGTCGTGCAGTGAGATTGCCGTCAGGATTGTCGCTGAGTTGCTGGCCCAGCACCAGAATGCTGTTCAAAGGCGTCCGCAGCTCGTGAGACATATTAGCCAGGAACTCTGACTTATACTTCGAAGTCAGCGCCAGTTCTTTGGCTTTCTCTTCCAGTGCACGACGCGCCTGCTCGATCTCCTGGTTCTTGCGTTCCACTTCCACGTTCTGTTCGGCTAATTGCTGGGCTTTTTGTGCCAGCTGTTCGTTGGTCTGCTGCAATTCCCTTTGCTGGGTTTGAAGCTCCGTGGCCAGTTGTTGTGACTGAGTCAGCAGCCCTTCGGTTTGCATGGTCGCCTCAATGCTGTTCAGCACGATGCCGATGCTTGCCGTCAGTTGCTCAAGAAAAGCCAAATGCGACGCCGTGAAGACGCTCAGGGAAGCGAGCTCAATCACCGCCTTTACGCGGTCCTCAAAAAGCACAGGTAGCACGATTACATTGCGGGGGACCGCTTCGAATAAGCCCGAGCGAATCGGGACTGTGTTCTCCGGCAGGTTGGTAATCAGCATGCGCCGTTTTTCGGACGCACATTGTCCGACCAATCCTTCGCCCACTTTCAAGCGACGGAGTTGCCCCGTCGGCCCATCCGGCGCAAAGGCCGACAGCAGGACCATGCTGGCCGATTCTTCTGACTCCATCTGATAGATGACGCCCTGTTGAGCATCGACGAGTGGCGCCAACTCCGAGAGCAGCATGCGGCCCACACTCGTCAAATCGCGCTGGCCTTGCAACATGCCGGTAAAGCGCGCCAGGTTGGTCTTGAGCCAGTCCTGCTCCGTATTTCGATCGGTGGTCAGCCGCAAGTTGTCGATCATGGTATTGATGTTGTCTTTCAGATCGGCTACCTCGCCGCTGGCTTCCACCTGAATCGAGCGGGTCAAGTCGCCCTTGGTCACGGCTGTGGCCACCTCGGCGATCGCACGTACCTGATTGGTCAGGTTGTCCGCCAGGAGGTTCACATTGCCTGTGAGGTCTTTCCATGTGCCGGCCGCTCCGGGCACGCTGGCTTGGCCGCCCAGCCGGCCTTCGACGCCCACTTCACGCGCCACCGTAGTCACCTGATCGGCGAAGGTGGCCAGTGTGTTGGTCATGTTGTTAATGGTCTCAGCCAGGGCTGCAACTTCGCCCTTGGCATTGACCGTCAGCTTTTGCGTCAGCTCTCCATTCGCCACGGCGGTCACGACCTTGACGATGCCACGCACCTGTTCTGTCAGGTTGGCAGCCATGACGTTGACGTTGTCAGTCAAGTCTTTCCAGGTGCCCGCCACTCCCGGCACTTTGGCCTGGCCTCCAAGCTTTCCGTCCGTACCCACCTCGCGCGCCACACGCGTCACTTCGGCGGCGAAGGCGTTGAGCTGATCGACCATGGTGTTGATCGTGTTCTTCAGCTCGAGGATTTCGCCCTTCACATCTACGGTGATTTTGCGCGACAGGTCGCCGCGAGCCACGGCCGTTGTTACTTCTGCGATGTTGCGCACCTGCGCTGTAAGGTTTCCCGCCATCGCGTTCACAGAATCGGTGAGGTCTTTCCAGGTGCCGGCCACGCCGGGTACGTTGGCCTGCCCGCCCAAGCGGCCCTCGCTGCCCACCTCTCGCGCCACGCGAGTCACCTCGGCCGCGAACGAACGCAGCTGCTCAACCATGGTGTTGAGGGTTTCCTTAAGCTGCAGGATCTCGCCACGTACATCGACCGTAATTTTTTTCGAGAGATCCCCGGTGGCAATGGCTGTGGCCACCTCAGCGATGTTCCGCACCTGCCCGGTTAGATTGCTGGCCATGAAGTTCACGTTATCGGTGAGGTCCTTCCAGGTCCCACCAACACCAGGCACCTGCGCCTGGCCGCCCAGCTTGCCTTCCGTGCCGACTTCACGGGCAACGCGGGTCACCTCACCCGCAAAAGCATTGAGCTGGTCCACCATGGTGTTGATCGTATTTTTCAGCTCGAGAATCTCACCCTTAACGTCCACGGTGATCTTTCTAGACAAATCTCCTCGAGCTACGGCCGTGGTCACCTCGGCAATGTTGCGCACCTGCCCAGTCAGGTTTCCCGCCATGGAATTCACAGAATCGGTCAGGTCCTTCCACGTACCCGCCACGCCGGGAACATTTGCTTGTCCTCCAAGGCGGCCCTCCGTGCCCACTTCGCGCGCCACGCGCGTTACTTCACCGGCAAAAGCATTTAATTGATCCACCATCGTGTTGATGGTCTCCTTCAGCAGCAGGATCTCGCCGCTCACGTTCACCGTTATTTTTCGCGACAAATTGCCAGTCGCGATCGCGGTTGCCACCTCGGCGATATTGCGCACTTGCCCGGTGAGGTTGCTGGCCATCGAGTTGACTGAGTCGGTTAGATCCTTCCACGTACCCGCCACGCCGGGTACCTGGGCCTGGCCTCCGAGTCGACCGTCGGTTCCCACCTCACGGGCCACGCGCGTTACTTCCGAAGCAAATGCCCTCAACTGGTCCACCATAGTATTGATCGTGTCCTTGAGTTCTAGAATTTCTCCTTTCACGTCTACTGTGATCTTCCGCGATAGATCGCCGCGGGCCACCGCTGTGGCTACCTCCGCAATGTTACGCACCTGGCCGGTTAGATTGCTGGCCATGAAGTTCACATTGTCGGTAAGGTCCTTCCAGGTACCTGCCACGCCCGATACCTGCGCCTGCCCCCCGAGCTTGCCTTCCGTGCCAACTTCGCGTGCCACGCGGGTGACCTCGCCGGCAAAGGCGTTGAGCTGGTCCACCATCGTGTTGATCGTATTTTTCAGCTCCAGAATTTCTCCCTTGACGTCGACCGTGATCTTGCGCGATAGGTCGCCACCCGCCACTGCGGTGGTGACTTCCGCAATATTTCGCACTTGTCCCGTCAGGTTCCCGGCCATCGAGTTGACCGAGTCGGTCAGATCCTTCCATGTGCCCGCCACGCCCGGCACGTTCGCCTGCCCCCCCAATCGGCCTTCCGTTCCCACCTCGCGCGCCACCCGCGTTACCTCGCCCGCGAAACGGTTCAACTGGTCGACCATGGTGTTAAGGGTTTCCTTGAGTTGCAAGATCTCCCCGCGTACATCGACCGTGATTTTGCGTGACAGATCGCCTCTTGCGATCGCGGTAGCTACTTCGGCTATGTTACGCACCTGGCCGGTGAGATTGCTGGCCATGAAGTTCACGTTGTCGGTAAGGTCCTTCCAGGTACCTCCAACGCCGGGCACCTGCGCCTGACCGCCCAGTTTGCCTTCGGTACCAACTTCGCGCGCCACGCGGGTCACTTCGCCGGCAAAACCATTAAGTTGGTCCACCATGGTGTTGATTGTGTCTTTGAGCTCGAGAATTTCTCCTTTCACATCTACCGTGATCTTGCGCGACAAGTCACCGCGAGCTACGGCGGTCGTCACTTCGGCGATATTGCGTACCTGCGCCGTGAGGTTCCCCGCCATGGCGTTCACAGAGTCAGTAAGGTCTTTCCACGTGCCCGCCACACCTGGCACCACGGCCTGCCCACCCAGCTTGCCGTCGGTACCAACTTCGCGTGCTACCCGGGTGACTTCGGAGGCGAACGAACGCAACTGATCCACCATGGTGTTAATGGCTTCTTTGAGCTGAAGAATTTCGCCACGCACGTCCACCGTAATCTTGCGCGAGAGATCGCCGCTGGCGACAGCGGTCGCGACTTCTGCGATATTGCGGACTTGCCCCGTCAGGTTGCTGGCCATCGAGTTCACGGAATCGGTGAGGTCCTTCCAGGTTCCGGCCACGCCCGGCACTTGCGCCTGACCGCCCAGTTTGCCATCGGTGCCGACCTCGCGCGCTACTCGGGTGACTTCAGACGTAAATACGCCGAGCTGCTGAATCATGGTGTTGACGATATTGGCCGAACGCAAGAACTCCCCTTCCAGCGGCCGCCCGTCGACATCGAGTCGAACGATGTGGGTCAGGTTGCCTTGCGCCACCCCCGCGATGGCGCGGGTGACCTCTGCAGTGGGCCGAAGCAAGTCCTCAATGAGGGTGTTAATCGAGATCTCCATCTCGCCCCACGCGCCCTTAGACTCATGAAACCGGGTACGCTCGCGTGTTCTTCCTTCCTTGCCTACGACCTGGCCGACCCGATTCAGTTCCTGTGCTATTTGCTGATTGACGGCGACTATGTCGTTAAATGTGTCGGCAACCTTTCCCGCCAGCCCGGTCCAGGAACCTGGAAGCCGCACTGAAAAGTCACCGGCGCGCACTCTCTGCAAACTGGCGAGGATTACGCCAAGGCTAGGTGAGTCGATTTCAGCCACTAGGGTGGAGTGTCCGTTGTTGTTCTTGGACTTCTTTGCGGGTTCAGGATTGACGCTCATGCTCGCGGCAGAAAGGTGGTTCCTTTTCACGGTCGCCCCTGACACACGAAGAATCTGCCACTGAAAGCCAGACCTGATGCTGGCCATCTGTAAAATTCCGGCGGGCCGATGCCCGGCGTCTCAGTGCAAAATGGCTCTAGAGGCGCCCATACTGAAAAGTCCTCGGTCCGCCTGGTCGCGTGACCTTACAGTTGTTACCCAAAGGAGTCGAAATCACGCGAAATCTACGTCATTCTAAATGCGAAAACTATTATCTGACTCTACAGTGTTTCCTGTATTGACTAGACAGGTTAGGGAAACTTTCGCCTAGTGGCACCGTCAAGCCCGTCTAAGCTCTCCCGAACCGTGGCCTGGAGAGACCCAACCCTACAAATCTTTCCGGGACCATCCATCAACGAGCCGACTTCTGATGGGATACGGTTTCAATTCCAGTTGGCGGGCGATTCTGCAGCGAGCGCAAAGTGTTTTCCGACTGCAAGGATTTTGACAGATGGCTCATTTTCCACGCGGGAACCCGCAAAAGGGGGGATGGGACGCCGGCCGAACTACCAGATCGGTTAGATTCAACGATGTTCCCGATTCGGTATTCACGCTTCCCGGATGCAATCGAAGGCTGGCTTGAGAAGTGAGGAACTCGAACCAGGCCACAGTTCTCACCTACACGGAAGCTGGGGCGCGAACTCCCAGTGTATCCTCGGCTTGGAATCACAACTCCGAATCCTAGCTCAAGCTCGCATCCAAGTTAGGGCGTAAAGCGGTGCTTTAGATTAGGTGGTGCAACGATCAGTGCAATAAATCTCTTTCAGGAACTCAAAAACTGAACCTTGCTTGCAGCTCGACTGTGCGACCACCAAGAGATCCCTGGGCTTGGTCAAAGTTCGGATTGCTGGTCGGGCCGTGAAAGCTGCTCGTATTACTGATGCTCGTTGGATTAAGGTTCGGTTTGTTGAAGATGTTGTAAAAGTTGGCGCAGAAATTGACTCTCGCATTCTCACCCAGCACCTTCATATTCGGCAGTCCGAAGGATTTGCCTAGCGTCATGTCGATGTCGAAATAGCCCGGTCCGCGGAGCGCTTTACCAGACTCGCGGATGGGGCTTTGTCCACTGGGAAGCGTGCCTTTGGATGTCTGGAAGCGCTAAAGTTCATTCTCGAATACCTTCATTACGGCCATGCTCGTGGAGAACAAACTGCAATGTTTCGAACAATGCCTTGAAACCCAAGACCACTCCTCGGTATTTGAACATCGGAATTCCGGAGCAGATGCTTAATACCGATGTGGGCCGAAGCAGTTTATTCCCTGGCTGAGCATATTTTGCTGCCAACTCCCGGCCGCAGCGGAAGATCGGTTGGCCGACTCTACAGGCTTTGATGTAGCGGTCGAGGGGCAAGGAGTGTGAAGTGCGACGGAAAACGATTTGGAGTGGAAGACGCAGTCTGCTAAAGCGTGCAGATGGAGTGCTTCATTTTTCCCCGGAATTCACACTTTCAAGAAAGGGATTTGGCAGCATGTTTGCTTAAGAATTACGCGAAAGGAAAAATCTCAGGAGGATTTCATGAAGCAACGCAATCACTCATCACAGCTTGCCACGCTCGGTTTGCTCCTTGCCGTGGCATTGCCCGGAGTCCATGTTATGGCGCAGCAGGCCGCGGCAGCGCCGCAATCTCCCAGCCAGGCTGGGCAGCAATCGGAGAGGCGAGCGCCAGATCAGTCGGCGCGGCAAGCTCCTGATCCGCAGGACCAGGCACAGGCTCGCTTGTTCGCCGGAACTATAAAGAAGGTTGGGGATAGATATGTGCTGCAGGAAGACAACGGCCAGGCGTTTGACATCGACCGCCAGGATCTGGCAAAGCCCCATGAAGGACAGAAGGTTCGCATCAGCGGCACGCTGGATCCTGACGGCAAAACGATTCACGTAAAATAAATAGTCGGGACATCCGCGTGGGCTTGGTATTTGTCGCCGTCACCGAACTTCCTGCTTGGGCTTGGAACCATCAATGGCACCTAGGTCCTGTCGCCAGGTCACGGAGAACATACAGCCCTCTCACACACAGCCCGGCGGCTTTTACACGCCCCCGCGGTGCAACCGTCTACAGCATCGACCGTATTGCGTCTTGACCTACCCTGATGCCTTACTGACCTGTTGTGAAAAGAAAACGCTACACAGGTTCAGATGGGTGAACAGAAAGATTTTGCTCGCTCGAAGGACAGGTGGACATGATGCTGGAAAATAATTATGCGATTCGCGACCACTGGTTACGTCTAGTTCAGGCCGTCGGTCTCGAAGACGTGTGCTCCACGCACCCGCAGTCGACTTTCAAGCTTGCAGGCGAAATCATACACGACCGTGTTGTGGAAGCCCGCGTTATCGAGAAGATGTTCTCGTGGACGCCAGCGCCGAACGCCGCCGGTGGCGCCTTGTTTCCGCCGGATTGTTTGACCTTGGTTCTGCTCGAGATGACGCCGCCGGAAAGGCAGGAACTCAAGAGCCGCCTACTGACCCGGCGCGCCGGAAAGGCTGCCTGATTTCCAGGAATCCGGGTAGGGCTGATGAGTTCCTGGCGCTCCTGTAACTGATTGAAACACTGCGACATGAGTGGCTCCCGAAAGCAGTGTCAGCCCAGTGGGAACAATTATTGGACCGTGAATGGACCATAATTTCTTGTTAAATTTCTGAACAAATCAGTTGAGAGGGTTCATCCACTTGGGACACCAGGTTTGAGGAGTAATTACGATTGCTCCCGACGGCTCTACGCTGGGTGGCCGACGACCCAGTCGAAACTACCTTGGCGTCCCCCATCAGGTGTGTCAGCTCTTCTGTGTAAATGGCCAGGTTTAGTTTTTGGGGATGGGTGCGATTTTAGAAAAGGTTTGCGATTCATGACGCCACCCGCTCCAAGGCCGGCATCCGTTCCGGCCACAGAATCGCGAAGTGGTTCAAGGCTTCCCGCCAGTGATGAATCGGCATCGTCCACTTCTTGGCCGCCTGCCGCAGTGCAAGAAACAGCAGCTTCAGCGCGGCTTCTTCGTTGGGGAATCCGCCGCGGGTCTTGATGATCTTGCGCAGCGACCGGTTCAGCGATTCCACGCTGTTGGTGGTGTAGATCGCCTTGCGAATGTCCAGTGGGTAATTGAAAAAGGGCGTGATGCGCGGCCAGTTCCGCCGCCACCTTTCCGCGCGAGTATGGCGCATGAAAGCACAGCTCCGATCTCGACCCATCTCCGTGTTTCGACACGCCCCCGACTTCTGCGTCTCAAACGTCTTTTCCCAGGTTCTTCTAACCCACCGCCTCAGCCGTTCCCAACGCGCTTTCCACCCAGAACCCGATCCAGCCTTTAAACGACCCACCTCTTTACACTCCGGCACCAGCTTCCCACACCTTTTATCTCACCTCAACCCCTTTCAAATCCGATAGTGTCCGCGGCACCAGAGGCTTCCTTCAAGTCGCTGTATCGCAAGCGCCCCCACTCACCAACATCACTCCGCGATTCCTCTCCTCGGGCGCTTCCGATACAGCCCTAAGACTTCTGGCCCAGCATAACTTCCGGTTGGCCCGTGATCCGCCCCGAGTAAACTATTCGGGAGCGATCTCTCATGCTCTACGTCGCGCTCGTGCTTCGGCGTTGCAAGAAGGGTCCGTTGTTAGCCTAGACGAGACCCTGTAGATTGGACACATGGCGCTCAAACGGATGGACAACGTAGGAATCGTCGTCGATGACCTCGGAGGGACGATTGATTTCTTTCGCGAACTCGGTCTCGAGCTCGAAGGGCGGGCCATGATCGAAGGAGAATGGGCCGGACGTGTCACTGGACTGGCCGATCAACGCGTGGAGATTGCCATGATGCGCACGCCGGACGGCCACGGGCGGATCGAGCTCTCCCGCTTCCTCACGCCGCCTGCCGTCGCGGATCACCGCAGCGCCCCGGTAAACGCTCTAGGCTACCTCCGCGTCATGTTCGCCGTGGACGACATCCACGAGACGCTTGAAAGGCTCCGCAAGCGCGGCGCGGAACTCGTAGGCGAAGTAGTCCAGTATAAAGACACGTATCGGCTCTGCTACATCCGCGGGCCTGAAGGGCTGCTCATCGGACTCGCCCAAGAACTCAGCTGAGCGCAGGACGAAGAACAACAGGTCACCTTCATGGAGTTCGAAATTCTTCCTCTGACGTTGGACGTGTGGCTCAGACTTGATAAACTTCCTCGGCAAACCCTGGCCCGCTTCTGCAAACATCGTGCAAACACCTCAGCAGGAGCCGTTGATACCATGTGGATCGCCAGCCGAATCGATCCTTTTGAAGTCAACCAGTTAGCCCCGGTCGACATCCGGCGGTACGCCGCAAACCGGGTTCAAATCCCGGCGGCCCGACCAATCACAATTTTGTCTCTTATCGCCCCGGCACTTCGATCCGCACGATACTTTCATGCCGGAAAGTGAAATCGAGTCCGCTGCCGCGGGTTTCTATCGTGGTTTCAATGGGGGTTATGTGTTTGGGAGTTACTTCATCGTTAACGTCATAAATGCTATCTGAATAAAGCTGCTCAACATGAGTCTTGCTGGCGGCGTGAAAGCTTTCGCCCCAATTGATTCGCGCCGTAATGTCGCGCGTAAGATTCCGGTTGATGCAGAACAGCGTGAGCCGGTCTCCGGATTTATTCACGGTGGCAATAACTTCCAGATACGGTACGCCGGGAATCT
>JBOGLD010000175.1:0-7077 GCA_050745885.1 Terriglobales bacterium | reverse complement strand
GAATAATGAAGCGCTCTGATCGAGTTTTTGATGCTTTACATACTTTGCGGAACCGTTATATGCTCTGTCAGCTTGCATCGAAGGCTACCCGTAAGTTTCACAAGCCCAACACCAGAATCCAGGAGACCATGAACGAGGTCCTGGATCGGATTGCAAGTTCGGAGCGGCAGTCGGTTCTGGCCGAACCGGAACATTTTGCTGAGGCACAACGGCGGGCTGCATAGATTAGCCCGCCCCCTGCCCCACCTGATGGATTCTTCTCTTTCGCGTACCCCCCTTTGAAAAATCTCCTCGCAGGTGACCGATGACCATTGCTGAACTCAAGGAAAAAAATATTACCGAGCTAACCAAGATCGCCCGATCTTTGGACTTGCCCGGAGCCAGCGGATTGCGCAAGCAAGACCTGATCTTCAAGATTCTCCAGGCCCAGAGTGAAAAAGAGGGCCACATTTTTGCCGAGGGCGTGCTCGAAATCCTGCCCGACGGCTACGGCTTTCTGCGCTCACCGGACTACAACTATCTGCCCGGACCGGACGATATCTACGTTTCGCCGTCGCAGATTCGTAAGTTTGACCTCAAGACCGGAGATACCATCAGCGGCCAGGTGCGTCCGCCGCACGAGGGCGAAAAGTACTTTGCCCTGGTCAAGATTGAAGCGGTCAACTTCGAATCGCCGGAAGAAGCGCGCAACAAGATCCTGTTCGACAACCTGACGCCGCTTTATCCGCAGGAGCGATTGAAGCTCGAGACCGTCCGCGAGAACGTCAGCGCCCGGGTGATGGATCTGCTCACACCTCTCGGCAAGGGACAGCGCGGCCTGATCGTTTCACCGCCTCGCGCCGGCAAGACCATGCTGCTGCAGAACGTGGCCAATTCGATTACCACCAATCATCCTGAAGTTGTGCTGATGGTTCTGCTGATCGATGAGCGGCCGGAAGAAGTTACGGACATGCAGCGCTCGGTGAAAGGCGAGGTTATCTCCTCGACCTTCGATGAGCCCGCCGCTCGCCACGTACAAGTCGCGGAAATGGTTATCGAGAAAGCCAAGCGTCTGGTGGAACACAAGCGCGACGTCGTAATCTTGCTGGATTCGATTACGCGACTGGCGCGCGCCTACAACACCATCGTTCCGCCCAGCGGCAAAGTGCTCTCCGGCGGCGTGGATTCGAATGCGTTGCAGCGGCCGAAGCGTTTTTTTGGAGCTGCCCGTAACATCGAAGAAGGCGGGTCGCTGACCATCATTGCTACCGCGCTGATCGATACCGGATCACGCATGGATGATGTGATCTTTGAAGAATTCAAAGGCACCGGCAACTCGGAAATCATCCTCGACCGCAAGCTGGTAGATAAGCGTACCTTCCCAGCCATCGATATCCAGCGCTCGGGCACGCGCAAGGAAGAGCTGCTGATCCCGAAGGAAGACCTTACACGCATCTGGGTATTGCGCCGGGTGCTGAATCCGCTATCGCCCGTCGAAGCCATGGAGTTGCTCATCGACAAACTCAACAAGGCCAAGTCGAATGGCGAGTTCCTGGCCAACATGAGTTCGCTGTAGGTTTTCTTCCCCTGAGATACGTCCGCCCGAAATCCCCGCCCAAGCAACGCTTGGACGGGGCACCCTCGGGAGCAGGCTGGGCGTGGTGGATCGAGCTACCTGTCCAATCCCTCCCCCGTCCCGATTTGTCACCTCCTCCCAGACCAAACGTATAATGACTCTTCAGTTCCGTCCTTCGAGGTGGACTTTGCGATTTAAGAACTTCTTATGTCTAGGTCTCGCGTTCCTGCTTACGGCCGCGGTTCCGCTGGTGTCCCAGACCAATCCCTTGCGTCTGCCGGACCCTCCGCTTGGGCAGCAGAAGCCCAGACCGGAAGATGAGCCCCGCCTCAGGATGGAGAAAGAGATGGCCAAGAAAGCCAATCAAGCGCGCCAGGCCGATCTCAAGCGCGATACCGACAAATTGCTCAAGCTGGCAACCGAACTGAAAGAGTCTGTGGACAAGACCAACGAGAGCACTCTTTCCGTGGATGTGATCAAAAAAGCGGAAGAGATTGAGAAGCTGGCGCACAGCGTGAAAGACAAGATGAAGGGAAGTTACTGAGCGGAGTAAATAGCTGTGCGGTGCTTGCCGCCCAGCCGTTGCCATTTTACCCGGGACGAATCAGTCCCGCCCCCCTGTGAACCAACAACCCCCGCCTATTGCCCCGGCAGACTTGCATCTAGTTGCAACCCATATGCAACACGAAATGTCGGCAAATATTGACGTGCTCTCCTGCAGCACGCTAGATTTAGTATAGTTTGATTAAATGCAACTCAGTTGCAACTAATATTCCTTCTTTCAAGGACCCTCGTGAAGCTGATTTCAGCCGTTTGTTTGCTGACCCTATTGAGCCTGGCGACATCGGTTGCGGCCCAGGAGTGGCCCTACTTCGTCACTTACTCTCACGTCCTGGAGGAACCCGGGAATCTTGAAGTTGAATTGAGGGGCGTCCAGGCCACGCCCAAGTATGGAAACCCGTTCAGCAGCGGCATCATCGAGTTCGAATACGGCGCCACCGCCTGGTGGACCACGGAACTTTACCTTTCGGGGCAGCATACTCCCAACGACAGCACGGTGTTCAACGGCTATCGCTGGGAGAACCGCTTCCGTCCGCTATTCCGGGAGCACTTCATCAACCCGGTGCTCTATGTGGAGTACGAAAACCTGAACCAGGCCGATCGCAGCCTGCTCGAAATCGTGGGCCATGACAGCATTTCCGACTTGCGACTGCCCAACGCCGAGGGCCGCGCGGTGACCGAGCGCGAACTGGAACTGAAGCTCATCTTGTCCAGCAATGTGCGAGGTTGGAACATTTCCGAGAACTTCATTTCCGAGAAGAACCTGACGGAGCCGGAACCCTGGGAATTTGGCTATGCTCTGGGGGTGAGCCGTCCGTTGTCGCTCACGGCGAGCTCCAGGAACTGCTTCTTCTGCCGGGAAAATCTCAGCGCAGGGGCTGAAATCTACGGAGGCCTGGGCGACATGGACGGCTTCGGTCTCGAGGCGACCTCGCACTATGCCGGTCCCACGGTAGCGTTCACCATTCCACGCGGACCCACTGTGAGTTTTTCCCCGAATTTCGGGTTGAATGCAAACAGCGTAGGCGTGATTTACCGCTTTAAGGTGTCTTACGAATTCCAACAAATATTCAGCCACTTTCACCGGAGGGCCAAATGAGACATCTGCGCCTTCTTGCATGGACACTCCTGGCCGTCTCGGCCTGTATGGCGGCCGATACTGGCTGGTTGAAGCATGTCTCCAAAGCCGACCGAGCCCGAACCAATCCTTACGCCAATCAGCCGGAGGCGATTGCCGGGGGATCGAGGCTGTTTGCCGACCACTGCGCCAAATGCCACGGTGAGGACGCGCTGGGCCGGGGGAAGAGGCCCAGCCTGCGCACAAAGGAGGTGCAGCAGGCAGCAGACGGCGAGATTTTCTCGCTGCTGAAAAACGGATACCTGCGCAAAGGCATGCCGTCCTGGAGTTCATTGCCCGAGCCCTCGCGTTGGCAAATCATTGCTTACGTAAAGAGTCTTGGGGAACAGGGCGCGGGGGTATCCGCCAATCCGCGGCGAGGCAACCAAGAATGAGGCCTGCGGCGAGGTCTATTGTTTTCGGGCTACTGGGGCCGATTGCAATCCTGTTCCTGTTGAGTTGCAGCGCGGGCAATGCGCCGCATTTTCCTTCGGAGGCGGAGTCCACGCCGGCGGAGGACTCCATTGGCGAACGGCTATTTCTGGACACCCGGTTCGCGCAATTCTTCGCGGCCCATATGACCGGTGTGAACCAGCCATTGACGGCGGGTGATCCGGTCGTGGATCTGGTTTACACCATGACCGGGACTTTGCCTGGCCCGTTCGCGGGCCAATCCATCAACTGCCGCTCCTGCCACTTCGTCACGGAATTTCAGGGCGTAAGCGGGGCCGGCAATCGCACTTACTCCGACTTCACGAGCCGCAGTCCACTGCCGCGTGTGCTGAACACGTTTGACCACACTCCGAGAAATTCCATTCAGATGGTGGGGTCGCTTCAACCTCATCCCGGGCCGACCTTCCTGCACTCTGATGGCGAGTTTGCCAGTCCGATCGATTTAGTGGAAGGCACGCTGACCGGACGGAACTTTGGATGGGCGCCGGAGCAGCACGATCAGGCGGTTGCTCATATTGCCAGCATCATTCGCGGTGATGACGGCTCCGATCAGCTGGCCAAGGATCGCACTTTCGGTTACTCCTACGGCAAGCTATTCCTGGGCACAGACCCGGGCATTCCTTCCGATGTTCTGATTCCTGCTGCGGATCGCATCGACGTGAGCAAAGCCTCCGACCAGCAGATTCTCGCGCTGGTCGCCAAGTGCATCAGCACCTACATGGGAGATTTGCTTTTCCAGCACGACGAATTTGGACGCTATATCGGTTCGCCCTACGACGTCTTTCTGCGCATCAATCATTTGCCGGTGCAACCCAACGGGGGCGAGACTGTTCCGCAGTACAACCAGCGCCTGGCTAAGATCCTGGATGGTTTGACCAGTCCCATCTTTGTTGACGGGAAGTATGGATCGTTCCAATACCATGCCCAGCCATTCCAGTTCGGGGCCACCGAACTTGCCGGTCTCAAAATTTTCCTGAAGGTGGCGAACGGCGCCAGCGACGGTTCTCAGCATGCCGGCAATTGCGCCGCTTGCCATCAGGCGCCAAACTTTTCAGATTTTTCCTTTCACACCACGGGAGTATCGCAAGAGGAATACGACGCCGCCAATGGGCCCGGCGCTTTTGTGACGCTTGCCATCCCTTCCAAGGCGGAGCGCGATCAGAACTACGATCTTTATTTGCCGGTTACCGTGAATCACCCGACCGCATCGGAGCGCTTTCGCCATGCGGCCGTCGCCGGCAGCCCTCAATTCGCAGACCTCGGCCTGTGGAATGTTTACCTGAATCCTGATATGCCCAAGCCACAGGCCAACATCAAGAGCGTCATCTGCGCCCCGGGTCAGGACTGTTCCCTGGACCAGGGGCTGGGCAATACGGTGGCGCGCTTCAAGACTCCTGGGTTGCGCGATCTGGAAGACTCCGCCCCTTACTTTCACAATGGCAGCAAGGCTCGGTTCGACGATGTAGTGGAGTTTTACATCAACAGCTCGCAGCTGGCGCGACTGGGTTTGCTGCGCAACGCCCCAGCCGAGTTCCAGGGTATGTCGCTCAGCGAGGACGATGTCGAGGCGCTGGTGGCCTTCCTCAAGTCTTTGACGGAAGACTATGACGACGCATGATGAGTGTCGCGAAGTCTTTGCCGGCGCCCGCTCAGCGGCTAGCCGGCGACCGCCACGGAAGCTTCTTTCACGATGCGCATCCCGTAGAACGAGCGATACACGAAGAAGAAGGACACCAGAAAGAACCCTAACGCGAGTATGTGGCTAAAGGTGCCGCTGGTTTCCACGGTCAGCTTCACCGCCAATTCAACCGCCAGCAGCCCGAACAGCGTGGTGAACTTAATGACCGGGTTCAGCGCTACCGAAGAAGTGTCTTTGAACGGATCGCCTACGGTGTCGCCAATGACGGTGGCATCGTGCAGCGGAGTGCCCTTCTGCTTCAGTTCGACTTCCACGATTTTCTTGGCGTTGTCCCAGGCGCCGCCGGCGTTGGCCATGAAGATGGCCTGATACAGACCGGAGATGGCGATGGAGATCAGGTATCCGATAAAAAAGAATGGCTCCACGAAGGCGAACGCCAGGGTGGCGAAGAATACCGCCAGGAAAATATTGAACATCCCTTTTTGTGCGTAGCGGGTGCAGATTTCAACCACTTTCTTGCTATCGGAGACGGAAGCCTTTACCACGCCTTCAAGCTTGATGTTGGCCTTAATGAACTCGACCGCCCGATAAGCACCCGTGGTCACGGCCTGCGTGGAGGCGCCGGTAAACCAGTAAATCATGGCGCCACCGGTGATCAGGCCGAGCATGAAAGGCGCGTGCAGCAGCGAAAGATTGTTTACGTTCTCGGTGAGGCCGTTGGTGAGCGCCATGATGATGGAGAAGATCATGGTGGTCGCGCCAACCACGGCGGTCCCGATCAGGACCGGCTTGGCCGTGGCTTTGAAGGTGTTTCCCGCGCCGTCATTTTCTTCCAGCAAATCCTTGGCGCGCTCAAAGTTCACGTCGATGTTGAAATCTTTCTTAAGTTCCTGCTTGATGTTGGGAACCTGCTCGATCAGCGACAACTCGTAAACCGACTGCGCATTGTCGGTAACCGGTCCGTAGGAATCGACCGCGATGGTGACCGGACCCATTCCCAGGAAACCGAATGCCACCAGGCCGAAGGCAAAGACAGGGGCCGCAACCATCAGGCTTTCCAGGCCCATGGTGCTGAAGTAATATCCGACTGACATCAGCGCCACCATGGAGAGTCCGAGGTAGTAGCCCGAGAAGTTTCCCGCGACAAATCCTGAAAGTATGCCGAGCGAAGCACCACCCTCCTGGGCTGACACCACAACCTCTCTCACATGGCGTGACTCGGTCGAAGTAAATGCTTTCACCAGCTCAGGAATGATGGCTCCTGCCAGGGTCCCGCAAGAGATGATCGTGGCCAGCTTCCACCACTGCGTGGAATCCCCGCCCAAGGCAGGAATGATCACGGCCGAAATAATGTAGGTCATGGCGATGGAGACCACGGATGTGATCCAGACCAGGGAGGTGAGCGGCGTCTCAAAGTTCATCTCGTTGGCGCTGCCATAGCGAGCTTTGGCAATCGCGCCGTTCAGGAAGTAAGAAAGGGCGCTGGCAACCAGCATGGCAATGCGCATGACGAAGATCCACACCAGCAACTGCACTTGCACGGTGGGATCTTTAACTCCCAGCAGGATGAAAGTAATCAAGGCGACGCCGGTGACGCCGTAAGTTTCAAATCCATCCGCGGATGGTCCGACTGAGTCTCCGGCGTTGTCGCCGGTGCAATCGGCAATCACACCGGGGTTGCGGGCGTCGTCTTCCTTGATTTTGAAGACGATCTTCATGAGGTCGGAACCGATATCGGCGATCTTGGTGAAG
>JBOGLD010000174.1:0-20096 GCA_050745885.1 Terriglobales bacterium | reverse complement strand
GTGATGGGGTCGGCCGCCCCGGCCGCGGCGGTCCAGCAGGCACCGGAGATTTTTCCCGAGACCCATCGGGCCGCGGAAGAGCAGCCGGTTGAGGTTCGCGACGTCGTGCTCAACGCATTGAATAGCGCGGGCCATCGCCTGCTGACCAACATGCTCGAAACCGCCCAGTGGCAGGTCGAGGGCAATGAGTTGGTGATTAGGGTGGCCTCATCGGCGACGGTAATTGAGATGTCATTGGGCGCCGATGCCAGACGGCTGATGGTGGCGACCGCCAGTGGGGCCCTGGGTCGTCCGGTGAAGCTGCGGCTGGTGCCGGGCGGAGTGGCTCAGACCGCGGCACGGCCGGCATCAACCAATGGTGGCGGTCGAGGGCGGGCGGAACAGGATCCGGTGGTCCGGCGCATGAAGGAAAAGTTCGGGGCCGAGATTCGCACCATTATCGACTACAAGGAAAAGCGCTAGCGACTGGACACCAGAGCGCGCCAGGGACATCAACCATGGGTGGATTCAACCTGCAGGAACTGATGACGCAAGCCAAACAGCAGTACGAAACCCTGCAGAAGAAGATGCAGGAGACCGTAGTCGAAGGCTCGGCCGGCGGCGGCACCGTGACCGTAAAAATGGACGGGCGCAAGCAGGTGCTGGAGATCAAGATTGATCCTGAAGCAGTCAAAGCCGGCGATCTCGAGATGCTGCAGGACCTGATTACGGCCGCCATCAATGGCGCAGGCAGAAAAGTTGACGAAGCCATGCAATCCACGATGGGTGGAATGCTCGGGGGAATGGGGATTCCGGGATTGTAAGAATCGAGTATTTGGGAAATTCAGTCATTGCATAATTTGAAAAGATGCGCGATTCCTGAGTTTCTTCAATTTCACAATTTCCAAATTACTCAATTGCTCAATTTCTATTATGTCTAAATTTGCTGAGCCGATGACACGGCTGATTGATGCGCTGAAAAAACTGCCGGGCATTGGCAGCAAGAGCGCGCAACGGCTCGCCTTTCATATTCTGCGCTCCTCCGACCAGGACGCGGAGGCACTGGCGGTGGCCGTGCGTGACGTAAAGGCCAACCTGCGCCTGTGTTCCCTTTGCAACAACATCACGGATGTCGACCCCTGCGTGTACTGCAGCAGCACCACCCGCAATCAGCGCATGGTGTGCGTGGTGGAAGAACCCACGAACATCGCGGCCATCGAAAAGACCAGGCACTTCAACGGCGTCTATCATGTGCTGCACGGCTCGATTTCGCCCTTGCACGGGGTGGGGCCGGACCAGTTGCGGATTTCCACCCTGATGCGGCGGGTGGATGACGGGCAAGTGGATGAGGTGATCCTGGCCACCAACCCCACCATCGAGGGCGAGGCCACCGCGACCTACCTTTCCGGACAATTGCGGCGCGCTGGCCTTAGAGTGACGCGCATCGCGATGGGGATACCGGTGGGCAGTGACATCGAATACGCCGACGAAATCACCATGCTGAAAGCAATGGAAGGGCGCCGGGAGCTCTGAAGTTGGGTATCAGCCGTTCTCCCCGTTGGGTAAATCTTTTCCTACGCCGCCGTCAGCGAGACTGTGGCCTGCTATTCGTAGAATCGCAACACTTTATATAACAATCACTTAGCTGTGTTACCAAAAGTCGGAGGTGAGGTCCAGGTTGGCATTGCGCTTGCACTAGCCAAGGCATGTTCCTCCCGTCTCCGACGAATTTTTCGCTGGCACCAAGCGGCAGTGACATTCTGGCCAAACTGGCCGGAAAACTCCTGGTGCCAGATCGCGCCGCAGTGTGATGTAACCGCATCTCAACTCGACGCCACTTGAAGCCGGGCCAACCAGCCCGGTTTTTCTTTTGCGGAATACGGGCGTCGACAGATCGGAACAGCTCTCCCCCGGGGTTCGTGGTCTTTACGTGGTTTGTGGTGATGGGTTGGCAGTTTCCAGAAAATAGTTTTGCTCTTCCTGCGTGGGCTCCACGCCAGTCGGCCAGGTGCCGCCGTTGTATTGCTGCATGCGGTTTTTCCACTTGAGAAATTCGGTGATGGATTGGGGCTCAATACGGATCTCTACCCGGCGCAGGCTGGCCAGCAGCAAATTCATCTCGTAGGCCAAGCCGGCCGGGGTGCGGAGGTCGCGCGCGGAGCGGCGGATGACTTCGACTTTGCGTTTGCGCACTTCCAGGAGGCCCCAGCCCTGCGGCAGGTCCCTGAGCTGAAGCAAAGCCGGAGGGGTGAGATAGAAGCGTTCGCAACCGAGTCCCAGTTCCCTCTTTTGCCGGAATGGTTTGTCGCGGTCAGCCAGAAAGTCGGCCCGCGATATCTTGCACTCAATCAGGACGGAGTGGGAGGCGCGTTTCCATCCGATGGCATCGGGCATTTCTCCACTGATACAAGCCTGCTCGGAGAGGACCACGCCACAACGATAGCCGCGCAGCCACTCCACCGCTTTTTCTACCAATTGGGGGTGTGTCATGGTCTGTCTCTGTCTCTGTATCTGTACCCGGCGGCCAGGCGGGAAGGAAGTGACTGACTAGCTTCACGCTGCCGGTCTTGCAGTTCTCCGCTTATGGTTGCTGACTCCTGCCCCTGGTTTCTGGTTTTTCGATCCTGCTTTCGGGATTGATGCCTTCATCCCCATCACCATGACTGGGCGGCGATAGACGGTTTCCAGCAAGTGGCGGGCGGCGGCTATGGCTTCCGCCTGATTGTCCCGTGTGGAATAGCCTTGGGCTGCGATCCGCACCACCGTACGGGCGGCGTTTCCCTCCAGGACTTGCACGCGCTGGATGCGCTGATCGCGGGAGGTGTCGAAGGCGTTGGCCAGGCGAAGAATCGCCGCCAACCTCGATATGTCTTGCCTTTGCTCGAGCGACAAGCCGCGTAGCCCCTTTTGTCCGGCCCGAGGCAGCGCACCCCGATGATAGCGGGCAACAATCGCGGCGGTAAGCAAATCCTGGGCGCGCCATCCCAGTGGAGGGGAGAGCCGGCGGATCATCCGGTACGAGATTTTATGATGACCCTTTTCGTCGTCGAACCTGCCCACGTCATGCAAGAGTGCAGCCGCCTGCAAAATGTTACGTTCCTGAGCACTGGATGGCGAAGCTTTGCCCAATGGGGTCAATCCGTCATAGAGCTGGAGGCTGAGCCGGGCAACGTGCCGGGAGTGTTTGAAGTCGGGATCGAGTAACGACCCCCAGAGTTTCAGGCGGAGCAGGGCGGCCGAGGCAGTTTGCTTACGGTCTGGAAGCTGGCTGCGCCAGACCTGCCACAGTGAATCTTTGCCCATCATTTTTTTGCGATAGGTCTCGATGCGCCGGGCGCGTTCTTCGCTGATCCGGTTCCGCCAGCGGGAGCGGGTGTCGTTATCGGGGAAAACGTTCGCCCCCAGGGCAGTGGGCCAGAGAACATCCAGATCGTGAACCTCGCCCAGCACATCTTGCAAGTGCTTAAGATCGTCACTCCAAGCGAGGTGCTGGTCAGGCAGGAAGTTTTCCACGATGTAGCGAAAACGCTTGATGCCGATACGAAGCCGGTGAAACGCCGCCTGGGACCCGCCGCGTAGCGCCTGACGGTGCAGCCTGTAGGCCTCCGTCCAGCGTTCGAGCGCGAGATGCCGGAAAACCAGACTGCCGGGCCGGAACCTTGCCATACGGCGTGGCAGGGAGCGGCTCCAGCGCTGCCACTGCTTGCGGTCGAATTGGGCCAGCCCCTGCACCGCTTCTTGCTGAAGTTGAATCTCCCGCGCGCTGATGGATTGCAGCAATGCTCCGGTGACAGGATCATCCGGGCTGTCCAGGCGGTGTACCCATTCCTGCATGACATGAACGTCGCGCAGTTCTCCCAGGCGGCGGAAGAGACGCTTGCCTGCTTTCTTCATGTCTCTCCAGGCTGGATCGGGGTCAATGGCAGCGACACCATCCGCGATGGAGCAGCAGCGGCGCAGGGCCACGCGCAGGTCGTGCACGGGATCGGGCGCAAAGCCGCTGCTGGCACGGTCGCACTCTTCGAGAGCGCGTTGCATCCAGAAAGCGAGGCCTGACTTCTTTTCCGCGGGCTGGGTTGGCATGGGCAAGGGATTTTCGTTAATTTGCTATAGCCAGTTCGGTCGATCCGGAAGCCCGATGGGACAGTATTTACGTACTCCAGCGGCTAAAGCCGTCCGATCGCGCGGTTCCCGCCCCTACCGAAGGCCGATTGGCGGTATTACCTCCGTAATGTGTATCTTCTCACGGTTTCGCATTACCCTTAGCCGGTACAACAGACAGTAAGAGGAGCCGCGTATCCAAACGGCAGACACAACCAAAGGCAGCAGGATTGCCTCCGCCCGGGCGTTCGTCCACAGCTTGAACATACTGGTGAAGTACGTTCGCCTGTATGGGCTCGAGCACAAGCGCACCGAAGGCCAGTTCGCCGTCACCTGGAAAGAATTGCAGGATGGCCTACCCAAAGGGGCGGAAGGTTCCTTTCTGCTTGGGGTCTCGGAAAACAAGCTGCTGCTGGACGGTATTCCCCTGGAGACGGGGCAGGCGGAGCGCAGCTTTGCTCAATTGCTGACGACCGCGGGTCTGGCCAGCATCCATTTTTCTAATCAGGTCACGCAAGAGGAATTTGTCCAATTGGTGCGAGCCTTCGCTATGGGCGGAGCCCGGGCGCAGGACGTGGTCAAGGAGATCAAGAGCACGTTCGGAGACAGCAAGACGGCTTCGATCCGGATCAATGAAGTGAAGTTTGTGGCCGCCGATCCATCGACCGGCGAGATCAGCATTGCCGCCCAGATTGCGGCCCAGACGCTGGGCCCGGAATTCAAGCAGTGGCTCAATGACCCGCAAAAGCTTTTGCAATTGATCGCGGCCGCGGAAGGCGCGAAGAGCGGTGGCGCCCCCGGCGGCGCTCCCGTGGGCAGCGTTCCGAATGCGGGCCCGGCACTGGAGGGCGCTGCTCCCGCCACGGGCGGCGGAACCTGGGCGGGCGGAGTTGTGCCCTTGCAGGAAGAAGAAGTCATTCAGACGATCCGTCTGCTGACTCGGTTCGGAGAAGTGGGCGGCGACCCCAGCGGCGATACCGAAACCTTGCAAAAGGAACTGAGCGCGGTTGATGCCAATACGAAGGTCAACCTGCAGCAATTGCTGGGCAGTCTGGCGGCCCAAGCTTCGGTGGAGCAGGCCGACAACACCCCGCTGCTGATGAAGGCGGCCGAGCATATGGCCATTCGTTTTGCCCTCGAACGTTTCCAGAAGGGCGAAGTAAAGGTCAATGCTGTGCACCAGATGATGGAGCACATGAGCCGGCAGATGGACACGCTGCGCCAGATCTTGAAGCTCCAGGAAGACAAGATGAGCAAGGCCGGCATTCTGGTCGAGTCGCATGCCGACATCCTGGACCGGATGTTCTGGGCGGAAGTTCCGGAAGCGGGCAAGAAGAGCGTACTGCTGTCCCACGAAGCGCCTTGTGTCCCGCCCCGCAACGTGCGTCAGTTTGTCGAGATGTTGCTGGACCGCGGCGACAAGGAAACCTCGGTTGCTATCCTGCAAAATTACCTGAGCTGCCTGGACGCCAAAGACGCCGAGCCCAGGCGCAAGATCGCGACCGGCATAAGCCAGCTGGCGGACCTGTTCGCGGCGGGCGGCGGGGAGTTGATGGCGCTGTCCATCCGCAAAATCGGCGACCTGATGGGCAAAGAACCGGACCCTGACCTGCAAAGCATGCTGAGCGCGGCCTTTGTGCGCCTCAGCACGGAAGCCAGCACCAACAAACAGTTTGGCGCTCTCAGTGAACTCTGTGTCGCCATGGAAAACATCGCGCGGCAACGGCCTGTGCTGGCCACCGAACTGCGTCCCCGAATCGGCGTGGAAAACCGTTTGCCCGAGTTCATTGAAGAAGCGATGTACCAGCCGCAGCTTCCGGCCGACCTGCTTCAGGTTCTGCGCCTGACGTCAGGGGCCGCGACGGAACATCTGTCCGACCGGTTTTTCCGCTGCATGCGGCGGGAAGAGTGCGACCGGATCATCGACATCGTGAAGGAACTGGGGGCGCCAGCCCAGCAACAACTTCGAGAAATGCTGCGCACTGGCCAACCCCGCCAGGCGGCCTCGGTGGTTGGCCTGCTAAGCCGGCTGGATGTGCCCACCCTGCTGGAGCTGCTGCCTACGCGCCTGCCCGAGTGGAACCGCTTCTACCACGACGTGGTGGTGCGTCAGATTGCCTACGGCGCTGCCCATGATCGGGGCCGTTCGCTGCTCGAGCTGCTTGAAATCCTTGATCCGCTGGTGTTGCCGCAGGCAATTGATGAAATTGGGATGAGCGGCGACCGCACTGCGGTCCCACCCCTGGTGGTCATGGCCGAGGCGGGTGAAGCGCAAGAGCGCTCCGCCCTGCTGCAGTTGAAGGCGGTGGAGTCGCTGGGCCGGTTGCGCGAGAACGATGCCGTCCCGGTGCTGCGCGGCCTGCTGGAAGCGAAGAAGATGTGGCGATGGAGCCATCACCGGGAATTGCGCATTGCCGCGGCCCAGGCCCTGGTCAAGATCGATCCCCGGTATGGCAGCCAGGTCATGGCGGATAGCGGTCTGCAACCGGGAGAGTTGGCCATCGCCCCCCTGGATTCAGCGCCCGCATGCCCGTGGGTACGGCAACGGCGTTACGAGCGCATTGTGCTGCGCAAGACCCTGCATGCGACCATCAGCAGTTCGTGGGGAAAATCCAGCATCCTGATTCGTGAGTTGAGCCTGGGCGGCGGCATGGGCACTAAAGAGGACAATCTCCGTGTGGGCTCGGAAGCTAATATTGACATTGGCTCCGGCAGCCACCGGGTTCGTGGCCAAGTACTGCTGCGGCGCGCCCGAGTGAACGAAGTCGGGTTTGAGATGGTGAATACCGACCTGGAGAGCCGCTACCGGCTGCGGCATATTTTGATGGACTCGCTGGAGAACTCGTCTGGGACCAAAGAAGGCGACTGGGACGGCCGGCGCAGACCGCAACCGATGTAGTCCTGCCTGAGATCACCTGCCTGAGATCAAAAAGAAAAGCCCCTGAATCCACTCTTTTCGCAAAGACGAAAAAAGTGGACACTCGGGGGCTTTTCAAATTTCAGGACCCTACTTCACCTTGGCAAAGATGATGACCAGGGTGTACAGAGCCAGGGACTCAATCAGGGCCAGACCGAGAATGAGCGCGAACTGGATGCCGGAACGCGCCGCCGGATTCCGGCCCAACGCCTCGGCCGCAGCGGCCGTTGCCCTGCCCTGCGCCAGACCGCAAACCGCGGACGCAATGGCCATGGAAAACCCCGCGGCGATGGCCACCCAGTTGACCGCGCCACTCATTTCTCCGCCCTGCGCGAACACCGGCATGGCCAAGAACATGAAGGCCAGCGCCATGAACAAATAGCTCAACAATCTACGCATTGTGTTTTCTCCTCTATGAATTGCCGCCAGTGGGTGGTTGACGTCCAGAAGCTGCAGACGCCCTCACGCTGAACAGCTAGTGTCCAATTTCTGATTTCCAGTTAAAGCTGGCGGAAACCAGAGACTCGAAACTAGAAACATCGAGGCTAGTGTTCTTCCGCGACCGCGCCCGACAGGTACACCATGGTGAGCAGAACAAAAACATACGTCTGCAATATCGAAACGAAGATATGCAGTCCCAGAAAGACAATCGGCACCACCAGGGGCACCAACGAGAAAAATACCAGCGTCACCATGTCACCGGCGAAAATGTTGGCATAGAGACGAACCGTCAGCGAGAGCATGCGGGCCAGGTGGCTGATGATCTCGATCGGCACCATGATGATCGCCAGCCACCACATGGGCCCCACGAAATGCTTCAGATACGCAATCCCATGACGCTTGAAGCCCTGGGTCTGGTAGTACACGAAGGCGCAAACGGCACATCCCAGCGGAACCACGGGCACAGCGGTAGGCGATTCGAAACCGGGAATCAGCCCGATCAGATTGCAAATCAGAATGAAGAAAGTCAGGGTCATCAGGAAGGGGGTAAACCCTTCGCTGCGATGTCCGATGATGTCCTGGCTTTGGCCCTCGACGAAACCATGGGCGAACTCAAAGACGTGTTGCAGCGCCCCGGGCTTGTCCACGGAGAGCCGGGAGCGGACCAGGACAAACACCACCACCAGAAACAGAAGCACCAGAACTTCCATGGCCACGGCGTTGGTGATGGGCGCCCGGGGATAATCCGGATCAAGGTGAAGCGCCTGCAGCAGTCCCGCGACCGGGCCGGCAAACAAGCGGTTCAGAATTGCGGTAAACCAGAGTTGTTCAGGCATGAATCAGGCTTCTAGTTGCTGGCTTCTAGTTACTGGCTCCTTGGTTTCAGGCTCTGATCGCGATCCGCAAACCGAATTGCGCTCGGGATTCAAGCTAGAGGCCGGAGGCCGGTAGCTGGAAGCCGATTCTAGATACCGCGCGCCAGAGCGACCCACGACTCATAGGCGGCTTCGCACGCGATGGCAGCTACGGGCAGAAACAAGCCGGCCAATAATCCGTAGAGACTCGCGGGAGAAAGAGTGAATATAACATAGGCGCCAAGACCCATCAAAACGTAGCGCAGCAAGAAGCGCAACACCACTCCCGCGCTCGATTGCGTCTGGCCGGACTGAGTGGCGCGATCCCCGAGCGCGGTCACGACTCGCTTCAGCCAGTGGAAATTCAAATAGGCGACGGCGCATCCGCAGGCAAATCCCAGCATCATGCGCCAGCCATAACGCCACCACGCGGCCGCGCTCAGAGCGAGCGCCAGGACCAACATGAAGCGGGAAATACGGTCGAGGGCGCCGGAATAGAAGGCTTCGCTGTTTGGATCAGGTGTCAAAGGCTCGGCGTTTTTCTGCACTGTCATCTTGAGCGTCAGCACGTCGGTATTTTCATCTGAGCGCTGGTTTCTTAGCCTTGTCATCTTGAGCGGAGGGAAGGGACTCGCTTGCGAGTCCCTTCGCGGAGTCGAAAGACCTGCTGCTCGCCGGCGCCAGCACCGGCCTTTGCCCCGACCCGCAGCGGAGAGATTTACGCCAGAAAGCAGGTCCCTCGACTGCGCAGGGCGATTCGCAAGCGAATCGCTCTGCTTCGCTCGGGATGACCGGGCGATTGAAGTATGGCGGAGCCATCGGCCGGGCTGCTCCTAAAACATTAGCTGTTACCGAAACATCACTTGTCTTCAGAGGACAGCGCCGCCCGGATCAACTCGACGAAGCCGGCAATGATCCCCAGGATCAGTCCGGCGAGATAGAGCCAGGTAGTGTGCAACCAGCGGTCCAGGGCCGCGCCCAGCAGCCAGCCCGCGACCGTCGCCGCCGGAAACACGAAGGCCAACTGGCTGTATCGGGCCAGTTGAATCCAGCCGCTTCTCTCCCGTTTCGAATTGTCGTCCTGCTGGGGCATAGCGACCGGTGGAGGCACGGCGCATCCCTGCACGCTGCCGCCCTAGCGTATCAGACTGGCAACTGGCGTGGTCTGGGCGATGCCCAGCGACCAGTTCACGATGCGGATGAATTGCTCGGGGAAAATTCCGATATAGACGGTCGCGAACGCGGTCACGCCCAGAGCCACCCGCATCCCGGCGCTGATCGGAAGCAGGGTCTTGTCCAGGGCTTCGCGCATGAACATCTGGTTGGCAATGCGCATGTAGTAATAAAGTCCGAAAACGGCATAGAGGACCGCCAGCGACGCCAGGAGGTAGTGACCGCTCTCAATCAGGCTGAGGAAAATGAAATATTTCCCGTAAAAGCCGGCCAGGGGCGGAATGCCGGCGAGCGACAGCAGGAAAATGAGCATCAGCACGGCTTCGGTGGGAGCGCGGAAATAGAGGCCTGCGATGTCGTCCATTTCATCGCCGATTACGTTGCGCTGCCGCAGCGACGCAATCACGCCGAACGCTCCCAGGTTCATGAAGGTATAGACCAGCAGATAAAGCAAAATGCCCTTGAAGCCATCGAAAAAGGCGGGAGCAGGGTAGGTGACCGAGGCCAGGGCAACCAGGCCCAGCAGCATGTATCCGACGTGCGCGATGGACGAGTACGCCAGCAGGCGTTTCAGATTGCTCTGGGTCAAGGCCGCCAGATTGGCTCCGGTCATGGTCAGAATCGAAACGAAGATCAGCAGCGGCACGTAGACGCTGCGCAGAGGATACAGGCCCCAAATAAAGATGCGCAGCAGCATGGCCCAGGCCGCGGCTTTTACCGCGACCGACATGAATCCGGTGACGCTGGTGGGAGCCCCTTCATAGGCGTCAGGCAACCACTGGTGGAAGGGGATGGCTGCGATTTTGAAAAACAGTCCGACCGCGGTGGTTAACAGGGCGATGACTGCAATGGGGTCGATGTGATTGGGGTGCGAAGCCAGCAGACGAACCAAACCGCTCCGGATGCCCAGCAGGCTGGTGCTTCCGGTAAGCCCGTAGAACAGAGACAACCCGTAGGCAAATATGCCGGAGGAAAACGCGCCCAGCAGCAGATATTTCAGCGCCGCTTCATTCGACCGGCGGTCGGTGCGCAAAAATCCCACCAGCACGTAGGTGGAAATCGCCATCAGCTCCAGGCCGATGAAAATCAGCACCACGTCGAAACCGGCTGCCATGCACATCATGCCCACTACTGAAAACAGGATTAGGGCATAAAACTCGCCGTGGTTTTCGCGTTCGATTTCGAGATAGCGCATCGACATCAGGATGGAAATCGCCGCGCCGGCGAGGAACAGGTACCAGAAGTAAATGGTGAAGCGATCGACCACCATCGAGTTCAGGAACACTGATTCCCCCGGAACCCCGGCCGCGTTCAAGGCAATCTGAATCTTCACCACTCCAGCGGCGGAAAACAGAATGCCGACCAGCCCCGTGAACGCGTTGATCCGCTTCCATTCGGCGGGCAACATGAGATCCAGCAGCAAAATGCCCAAGGCGAACAGGGTCAGGAGAATGACGGGCAGCGCCATCAGATAGTCGACCCGGCCGAAATTCTGTGCCATATTGCCGGACACTTATTGCGTCTCCTTCGCCTGATTCAACGCACTCTGGACGGTCGGAGCAGGGCTGACCGCATCGGCGGGCCGAAACGTGGCGTTCACGGGCTGAACGCCGGGATAGTCTTTCCCCCGCACCGTGTAAACGATCTGGTTTACCGGCTGCTCCAGAATCTGGAAGAAAGGTTTGGGATAGAGGCCGATCCAGAACGCGATAATGACCAGGGGCGCAAACGTCAGCAGTTCGCGCGGCGTCAGATCGTGCAGTTTTTCATTCTTGGGATTGGTGACGGTCCCGAAGAATACCCTCTGGTAAAGCCACAGCAGGTAGGCCGCCGCCAGAATCACGCCCGGCACCGCCCATGCCGCCCACTTCCAGTTCTCCATGAAGGTGCCCTGCAGGATGGTGAACTCACCCACGAATCCATTGAGCAGCGGCAATCCCATCGAAGACAGGAACATGATCATGGTGATGGTGGCGTAGACGGGCATGACGTTCGAAATGCCGCCGTACTCGGATATTTCGCGAGTGTGCCGCCGCTCATACAGGATGCCGACAATCAGGAAGAGCGCGCCGGTGGAGATGCCGTGGTTGATCTGTTGCAGGACCGAGCCGCTCAGACCCGCCTGATTCAACGCGAAGATTCCCAAGGTGCAGAAACCAAGATGGCTAACCGACGAATACGCCACCAGTTTCTTCATGTCCTTCTGCATCAGGGAGACCAGCGCGCCATAGATGATGCCGATGATGGAAAGAGCAATCATCCAGCCGCGTACTTTGGGGTGCATCACCACATCGGGGAAGAACGGCAGAGCGAAGCGCACGAAGCCGTAAGTTCCCATCTTCAGCAGAACACCGGCCAGGATCACCGAACCAGCCGTCGGCGCCTCGACGTGGGCGTCAGGCAGCCAGGTGTGGAACGGGAACATCGGCACCTTGATGGCGAAGGCCAGAAAGAAAGCCAGGAACAGCAGAATGGCAAAGGTTGAACCATACGCCGGATCATGGAAGATCAGCGGTGCCGTCTTGTACAGAGCCTGAATGCTGAAAGTGTATTGGCCGGTCTGATGGAAATTATAAAAGTACAGGAACAGCACGGAAAGCAGCATCAGAACCGAACCGAACAGGGTGTAGAGGAAGAACTTGATGGCGGCGTAAAGTTTTCGCGGGCCGCCCCAGATGCCGATCAGCAGGTACATGGGGACCAGCATGGCTTCCCAGAACACGAAAAACAGGAAAAAATCGAGGGCCATGAAGACGCCCAGCATGCCGGTCTGGAGGACCAGAAACCAGATGTAGTATTCCTTCACGCGAGTCTCGATCGCGCTCCATGAGGAGAGAATCGAAATCCAGCCCAGCAACGTGGTTAGCATAATGAGCAGGAAGGAAATGCCGTCGATGCCGAGAACGTAACCCGCGCCGATTGAGGGGATCCAGTTGTTGGGGGTGCCCTCCATGAACTTGAAGCCGGGCTCGAAGCGCAAGGCCCAGAACCACGGCACCAGAGGGATCGAAACCAGGAGCCCGCCTAGAGCAAAGATATTCGCGATCCAGCGGATGGCGTCCTTGTTCTCTTTGGGGACAAAGATAAGCAGAAGCGCGCCGGCCAGCGGCGTGAAAAGAATGATCGAGAGAATGTGATTGTGCATAAAAGCAGTCGTCGGTCGTCAGTCGTTAGTCGTCGGCAACCCCTTGCTACCGCACTGCGTAATAGAAAACAAATCCTACCAAGCCAATCACCATCACCAGGGCGTACCACTGCACCAGGCCCCACTCCAGCAGGCGCACCGGATAGGACAACATCCGTGACAAAATCGCGGGCCCGTTCACCAGCACTCCGTCAATGATCCACTTGTCCCACCAGTTCGAAATCGTCCCGCTCAGGCGGGTCATCCAACTTACATCGTTGACGACGGCGTCGATTACATGCGAATCGAACCAGGATGAAGCTTCGCCCAGCCCCATCACGCCCAGGCGCACGTCTCCCACTTTGCGGCGGCCGGTAAAGGCGACGTCGTAGGCCTCATCCACGTAATACTTATTGAGCAAGACGGTGTAGACCTGAGGGGCGGCCTCCGCCATAGGCTCGGCGTAGCCCTTGCCAGCATCGCGATAGGCCTTCCAGGCCATGCCGAATCCAGCTACGGCGGCGGCGATGGAAAAGGCCATGAGGAAATATTCCACCGGACTGGTGTGTTCTTCCTCTTTACGTCCCGCGGCCAGCTGGGCCCTTTCTCCTTCGGCGCGGAAGACCGGCGCCTCGCGGGAGAATACCGGCGCCAGAAACTTCTCGAAATGATTCGACCCGCCGAGACTGTGAGGCCAGCCCAGCCATCCCGCGCTGAGCGCGCAGATGGCGAGAACGATCAGGGGCATGGTCATCGATTTCGGGGATTCGTGGATATGATGTTCAACCTCGTGGCTCATCCGCGCCTGGCCGTGGAACGTGAGGAACATCAGCCGGAACATGTAAAACGCGGTCAGCAGTGCAGTAACGTAACCCACCAGCCACAACAAGCGGTAGGCTCCGCCTTCGGAGGCCCAGGCTTGCCACAGAATCTCGTCTTTCGAGAAAAAGCCAGCGAAGGGCGGGATGCCTGCAATGGCGAAGGTCGCGATGAACATCGTCCAATGGGTAATCGGGATGCGCTGGTGCAGATCGCCCATGTTGCGCATATCCTGTTCGCCGCTCATGGCATGGATGACCGATCCCGCCCCGAGAAACAGAAGGGCTTTGAAGAAAGCGTGAGTGAACACGTGGAATGCGCCCGCGGCGAAGGCGCCAACGCCAAGCGCCAGGAACATGTATCCCAACTGGGAGACGGTGGAGTAGGCCAGAACGCGCTTGATGTCGTTCTGCACCAGGGCGATGGTGGCCGCAAACAACGCCGTCAATGCGCCGATGATCGCCATGGTCTTCATCGAACTCGGGGCCAGCACGAACAGGGCATTCGACCGCGCCACCATATACACGCCGGCGGTGACCATGGTTGCGGCGTGAATCAGGGCGGAGACCGGAGTGGGGCCTTCCATGGCGTCGGGCAGCCATATGTAGAGCGGAAGCTGCGCGGACTTGCCGCACGCGCCCACGAATAACAACAGCGTAGCGGCGGTGATGATGGGATCGCCGATGGCGAAGTGTCCGCTGCGCGCCATGTGCGTAATCTCGGTCAAGCGAAATGAGCCAAAGTACCAGGCGATGGTGAACATACCCAGCAGGAAGCCCGCGTCACCAATACGGTTCACGATGAAGGCCTTGTTGGCGGCGGTACCGGCCGAGTGGCGGTGGAAATAGAAACCGATCAGCAGATAGGAACACAGCCCCACGCCTTCCCATCCCACGAACATCAGGACATAGTTATTGGCCAGAATGAGCGTGAGCATGGAGAACATGAACAAGTTGAGGTATCCGAAGAAGCGGTAGTAACCGCCTTCGTGCGCCATGTAGCCCATGGAGTAAATATGGATGAGCGTGCCGACTCCGGTCACAAACAGCAGCCAGATGGCGGAAAGCGGATCGAGCAAGAAGCCGGCATCGGCATGGAACGCGGCCGGGGTACCGTCGTGCGTGACGTAGTTCATCTGGCCGGTGTCGGTGCCCAGCCAGGTGTAAACGATCTTTTCGAACGGCTTGCCCGGGTCGTCGTGAGCGTATCCGGTGTATTGCCAGACCGCAACGCAGGAAAACACGAATGCCAGCGCCACCGCGCCCACACAGACCGCGCTGACCGTCGCCTTCTGCAACTTGCGGCCAAAAAAGAACATGATGGCAGCGCCCAAGGCGGGGAACAGCGGGACTAGCCAGATGTGGTCGAGGAAGAACATAAAATGCTGCTTCTAGCTCCTGGCTTCTAGCTTCGGGTCCTTTGCTTTTGGCTTTTTTGCTAGAGGCCAGAAGCCAAGAGCTAGAAGGTGCTTTTCTACCATTTCATCAAGTCCACTTCGTCGACGTTTACGGTCTCTTTGTTGCGGAAGAATGCAATCAGGATTCCCAGCCCGACGGCCGCTTCCGCCGCGGCGTCGGTGATGACGAAGATTGCGAAAATCTGTCCCTGCAGGCCCCATATCCGCGAGAACGCCACCAGGTTCAGGTTCACCGCATTCAGGATCAATTCAATGGACATGAGTACGATTACTACGTTGCGGCGGGTCAGCACGCCGATAACGCCCAAAATGAAGAGGGCGGCAGCGACCACGAGATAGTGCAGTGTCCCGATTGGAGCCATAAAAAACCCAGTTCCCAGATTCTCAGTTCCCGGTTCTCAGATCCTCTTCTTTGCCATGACGACGGCTCCGATAATCGCCACCAGCAACAACAGAGAGGCGATTTCGAAGGTGAACATGTAGTTGCCGTAGAGCAGGACCGCGACCTGCTGGGTATTGGAGGTTTCCGGCATCTGAATGGCGCGGTCGGGAAACAATGCCCGGCCCTTGACGTACACCAGCACGAACAGCGCGCCCAACGCAATCGCCGCGGCCAGTCCGACCACCCATTGCTTGTTGAACTGGTCTTCTTTTTGCGATTTTTCGATGTTGACGAGCATGATCACGAACAGGAACAGCACCATGATGCCGCCGGCATAGAGAATGATCTGCACGCCGGCGACGAAGGGCGCGTACAGCATCAGGTACAGCGCGGCCTGTCCCAGCAGCGACATGATCAGCGCGAGCGCGGAGTGCACCGGGTTCTTGCGCGTGATGACCAGCACGCCGCTCAGCACGGTGACCGCCGAGAGGAAATAAAAGAAAAATGTTGTGGCTACCGGAGCCATAATTTCAGAACACTATTCCTGCCACCGCCGTGAGGACCAGGACGCCGATTCCCAGCGGCAACAAAACTTTCCACCCTACTTTCATCAGTTGATCGAAGCGGTAGCGCGGGAACGTGCCGCGATACCAGATGTACATGTACATGGAGAGCGCCACTTTGGCGCTGAACCAGAAAATGTCCTGCACCCGGTCGCGCACCGCGGGGATGAACAAGGCCACGGCGATCAGGGCCAGCACCGCGCCGAATCCGCCCAGGCCGATGGTCTGCACCTTGAAATACGGGTGCTTGGGCATGCGCGCCGTGCTGTAGAAAGTGATTCCGGCGAGGAAGAGGAAGGTCAAGCCGGGGACCAGCGAGAACACCAAGTCCCAGGTTTCGCCGCTCAGCGCGTGAGGGAACGGGCGCATCCATCCGCCCAGCCACAGGGTCACCGCGATGGATGAGACCGCAATCATGGCCGAGTATTCGGCCAGGAAGAAGAGCGACCAGCGGAAGCCGCTGTATTCGGTATGAAAGCCAGCGGTCAACTCGGATTCGGCTTCGGGCAAATCGAAGGGCGCTCGGTTGGTTTCTGCAACCATTGCGATCGCGAAAATGACGAAGGCGATCAGCCCCAATGGAAAAAACTTGAAAACGAACCAGATGTGCTGGGCCTGCTGGGCCTGCACGATGCCGATCATACTCAGGGTGCCGACGCCTTCCTTATTGAGGCTGGTCATCAGGACCGCCGAAATTACCGCCAGGCCCATCGCGATCTCGTAAGAAACCATTTGGGCGCTGGAGCGCAGGGCGCCCATGAGCGGGTAGTGGGAATTGGAGGCCCATCCCGCCATGACCACGCCGAGCACACTCAGCGACGAGACGCCAAGCATGAACAGCACGCCGATATTCATGTCCGTGACCGCGTGGGTGGGGCCGAAGGGCACAACAATGAAGACAGTGAAGGCGGTGATCACCACCAGCAGGGGGGCCACCCAGAACACAAACGGGTCGGCTGCGGCGGGCATGATGTCTTCCTTGATCAGGAGCTTGAGGGCGTCGGCGATGGGCTGCAGCAAGCCGTGGGGGCCCACCCGCATGGGGCCCAGCCGGACCTGCATGTGAGCCAGAATCTTCCGTTCCAGCCAGTTCATGGCGATCACGGCGACGGACAGACCCAGGAAGATCAGCACAATGTAAACAAACACCCAGAACATATTGCCGGCTGAGCCTGGCGTGAGGTCGCTCTTGAGGTAGGAAGTGATGTAGTCGAGCATCAGCGATCCACCTCACCCAGCACGATGTCAAGAGTTCCGATGACGGCGACCACATCAGACACAAGCGCGCCCCGCACCATCATGTCGAGGGCCTGCAAGTTCACGAAGGACGGTGGCCGCACTCGCACCCGGTAAGGCTGCGTCGAGCCATCGCTGACAATGAAGTATCCCAGCTCGCCTTTGGGCGCCTCGATCGAATGGTAGATCTCGCCCACCGGAGGCTTCATCACTTTTGCCACTTTGGCCATGATGGGGCCGCTGGGAATTTTGCCGACGGCCTGATCGATGATGCGCAGGGATTGCCGCATCTCCTGCATGCGGACGATATACCGATCGTAGGTGTCGCCGTTCTCGCCGACTGGAATTTCAAAATCGAAGTCGGCGTAGGCGGCGTAGGGCTGGGCTTTGCGCAGGTCCCATTTCACGCCGCTGGCGCGCAGCACCGGCCCAGTCACGCCCAGGGCGATACATTCTTGGGCGGAAATCTTGCCCACATTCCTGGTGCGCTCGACCCAGATGCGGTTGGTCGTGAGGAGCTCTTCATACTCGTCAATCTTCGGAGTGACGAACTCCAGGAACTTCTTGACCTCGCGCTCAAAACCTTCGTAGGTTTCATAGGAACATCCGCCGATGCGGAAGGCGTGGGTGGTGAGGCGGGCGCCGCAGTATTTTTCGAAAATCTTGAGAATTTCTTCGCGATCGCGAAAAGTGTAAAACAGCGGAGTGATGGCGCCGATATCGAGCGCGTGTGTGCCCAGCCAGAGCATGTGGCTGGCCAGGCGATTCAGTTCCGTAAGGATCACGCGAATGTAATTGGCCCGCGGCGGGGCTTGCACGTTGAGCAGCTTCTCCACCGCTTCGCAATAGCCCAGGCCGTTCGAGACCGCTGCCACGTAGTCCATGCGATCCACGTAGGGATTGAACATGGTGTAGGTGCGGTGCTCGGCGATTTTTTCCACTCCGCGATGGAGATAGCCGATGACGCATTCGGTGCCCAAAACTTTTTCGCCGTCCAGCTTCAGGATGACGCGCAACACGCCGTGAGTGGCGGGGTGCTGCGGGCCCATGTTGATGATGAGCTCGTTGGAATCGAGATACGTTTTCTCGTGCTGTTCCAGTTCCAGGTGGGAGGTCCGGTCGGTCATTGCCCGCTCTCGATCCCCAGGTTGATCTGTACCCACTCTTGGTCCTGTTGAATGATGCCGTAGTCCTTGCGCAGGGGGTGGCCCTTCCAGCCATCGGGCAGGAGAATGCGCTTCAGGTCAGGATGTCCTTCGAAGCGAATGCCGAACATGTCGAAGACTTCGCGCTCCAGCCAGTTGGCGGCCGGCCAGAGGGAAACTGCGCTGGGCACCACCTCGCCATCGGCATACAGCGCCTTCACCCGGATGCGTTCGTTGAGCGGGAACGAATAAAGAATCCAGACCAGGTCGAATTGCTTCTCTCGGTCAGGATAATGGACGGCGGTGACGTCCACGCAATAGTCGAACTGCTCCCGGTCGCGGAGGACCTGCAGCAACTCGGGGATGAGCGACGAGTCGGCTACGATGTACTTCTGGCCGAGGTAGGTGTTGGCCTCGCGAATGCCCGATCCGTACTGGCCTTTCAGTCGGGCAATCATCGGCGAATCCCAGGCAATCGGCGCGGGACCGGTGGGTTTCGGAGGCGCTGCGTGTTCGGCTGCCTTGGGAGGAGCGGGCTTTTCCGGAGACGACTGAACGCTGCTGGAAATGGGCTCGCCCGCCGGGGGTTTCGGCTCACCACTGGGCGGCGGAGTAGGGGATTTGGTGTCCTCAGGCATAGCTACGGAAGGTGCAAACCTCCGGTGCCGTGGGCGTTTGGAAGAACGTTAACTTTTAACAGCTTGCAAACTAAGTGTCAATCACACAGACGGCAAAAGGGCGGCGTCATTTTCCCTGCTCCGCCTGATAGCCTTCGATCAATTCGCGAATGCGTAGCGCGTCGGCCTTGCGGTGTCCGTGGCTGGTGATGGGGTCGGTGCCGCCAGAAGAATCGATGCGAATGTTGGACCAGATGATTCCGTTGGAAATCTGCACCGAAGCGACCTTTCCGAGAGCGATGCTTTCTTCGCTGCTGCCAAACAGGCGGGATTTTACCCGGCTTACATGTTGCGGGGTCACGACGATTTTCACCGGGAAAAAGAAATTGCCTTTGGTCCAGCGGCTGGCGGCAAAAGTCTCGGAGGTGGGGAGATTCGGCATCGCGGTTTTGCCTTATGAGAATGCCCCTACGCGATCAGATCCATTCCATGGCGCCTTTTTTCCAGATCCAGATATAGCCTACTACCAGGATGAGCAGGAAAATCAGCATTTCAAGGAGGCCGAATACGCCCAGGGCTTTAAACTGCACTGCCCACGGGAACAGGAAGATGGTTTCCACGTCGAAGACCACGAACAGGATGGCGACGATGTAATAACGGACGGTGTAGCGTCCGCGGGAGCTGTCGATCGGGTCGATGCCGCATTCGTAGGGCATCAATTTGGTTTTGGCGGGATTGTCGGGGCGCACCAATTTGGCCGCCAGCAGCGTCACTGGAATCAGGACGCCGACAAATGCGATGAAAATAAATATGGGGACGTAATTTTGCGGCATGGACGCCTCGGAGACGCTGCCCGAACCACTTATACTACCGCCGACCTCTCTTCCCTTCAAGATCGGAGTTTCATGGAGATAGAGGGCGGGCAACGGCGGCTGGCATCAAAAACCCAACCGCCGCAGGTGAAACCGGAGCAATTACTTGTAGGTGACGGTCGAGGCGGACAGATTATCGCGATGCGAAACCGGGTCCACCATCGACTCGAAGGCCGCAACGTTCATGGGACCCGCCTTACTTGCACCCATCAGAGCTGCATTCAGTTTGTCCAGGCCGTCAGCATTGGTCGTGATGACGTCGATCCAGAAAGTTCCCGGGGCCTCAGTGTGGATCGCCTCGCTATCGATTTCATATTCGACGATCGAACCGTCGGCCAGCAACTTCTCGAGAAGAGGCACGATGAAACCCTTGCTGAGCGTTTCAAGCGCCTGCTCCGGCGCATCGGACTTCAGTTTGTACATGCCCACGCGGGTATAGACATTCTTGTAGGTGCC
>JBOGLD010000173.1:0-29473 GCA_050745885.1 Terriglobales bacterium | reverse complement strand
TCCCGACCCGGACCATCTCGAAGAAACCCTGTTAAAAGAGCTCGAGCAGACGACCGGCGCGAATGGGGAAACGATTATCGCCTTCGCGCTGGTTAGAGGCTGACCCAACAAAGCACATGCTCACGCTGCGAGCAAACAGGAGAGAACGGTGATTCGGAAGCACCAGCAATGTCATCCTGTCGTTCCGCTCAGGATGACACCCTAGGAGTTTGATGCACGGTCTGATCTGGGGCGTGCCAACGGCCAATCGGCGATTGCTGATTACGAACTTCTCAGCCCTTCTTCTTTTCCAGTTCGGCCCAACGCCGATAGAGTTCGTCCACCTGGTTCTGAGCTTCTTCCATCTCCGCATGCGCACTCAGAAGGCGCGGACCGTCGCTGGCAATCGCAGGGTCCTCCAGTTGCTCCCGTTTGGACTGCAATCGTTCTTCGGCTGCGGCAACGCCCTCCTCGATGCGTGCGTATTCGCGTGCCTCCAGATATGAGAGCCTCGTTTTCGCCGGCAACGTTTCTGCCGGCTGGGCAGGCCGAGGGGCCTGACGTGCGGTGGCCTTCGCCGAGTGCTCGCGTTGGGCCTGCCATACCTCCCATTGCGAGTAGTCGGCAAAACTCTTCGCGCCCCCTCCTCCATCCAGGCCGAGCACAATCGTGGATACGCGATCCAGCATGTAACGATCGTGCGTAACCAGTACCAGGGAGCCGCGAAACTCGAGCAGGCTTTCCTCCAGGATTTCCAGCGTCGGAATGTCGAGGTCGTTGGTCGGTTCATCCAGCAGAAGCACGTCGGCGGGCTGGAGCATGAGTTGCGCGATCAACACTCGCGCCCGCTCGCCGCCGGAAAGCCGCTCCACCGGCTGATTGAGCTGCTCCCCGGTGAACAGGAACTTCGCCGCCCACGACGCCACGTGAATGACCCGGTCCTGATAGATCACCGAATCGCCTTCGGGAGCCAGCGCGCGGCGCAACGTTACATTCGAATCCAGTTCGCGGGTCTGGTCGAAGTACACCATGCGCAGCCACTCGGCGCGGCGAATCTCTCCCCGGGTTGCCGTCAACTCGCCCCGCAATAGCCTCAGCAAGGTGGTTTTGCCGCTGCCATTCGGCCCCACCAGCCCCACCCGCATCCCGGCGGTAAGGACGAAGTTAAGCTTTTCAAACAGGGTGCGCTGTTCGATCTCGTAGGCCACGTCTTCCAGCTCAATCAGGCGCTTGGTCTTTCGATCCGTCACCGAAAAATCGATTTGCGCCGTGCCGGTTCGGGTCCTGGCATTCAGATCAGCCAGGTCGTCCATCAACTCGCTGGCTTTGCCGATTCGCGCCTTGGATTTCCGCGTCCGGGCTTTGGCGCCGCGACGGAGCCACTCAATTTCGTTGTGGACCAGGTTTTCCAAAGCTTCCTGACGCTTCGATTGCGCGTGCAGAAACTCTTCTTTCTTCTCCAGAAATGTGCGGTAGCTTCCCCGCACCCGCAGGATGCCGTCGGGATAGACGCGGCTCAGCTCCGCCATATCGGTGGCGATATTCTGCAGAAAATAGCGGTCGTGGCTCACGATCACGCTGGCGAAAGCGGCCTGCTCCAGTGCATCTTCAAGCCACTCGATTCCCGCCAGGTCCAGATGGTTTGTCGGTTCATCGAGCAGCAGGATATCCGGCGCCTGCACGAACGCCTCGACAATCGCCAGGCGCTTTTGCCATCCTCCGGAAAGGGCCGCGGCTTCGGCTTCCAGGTCTTCGAAACCGGCGCGACCCAGGGTCTCAGCAAAGCGGGTCCCGCGCTCCGTCTGGTGGACCGCGCCGCGCTCCATGGCGCTTTCCACCACAGACCGCACGGTCGCGCCAGACTTGAATTTGGAGTCCTGCTCCACATAGCTGACCCGGAGCCGCTTTCGGAATGCTACTTCCCCGCTGTCCGGATTTTCGTCGCCCGCCAGAATTCGCAGCAGCGTGGATTTACCGGAGCCGTTCGGACCGATGAGCCCGATCCGGTCGCCTTCCGTGACGGTAAAAGACACATTCTGAAAGAGCGGATTCGCTCCAAAGGCTTTCGAAATTCCCTGGACATTAATGATTGGTGGCAACGGCTGGCAGTCTCCCAAGTCCCTCTATTGAGATTATCAGGAAAGGGTAGTACGCATGCCCGGCAGGAAAGGGATAGTAGGAACAATAGCTTCGTTCCGCGGCGTCCTTAGCGACGTTTTACTTCAGGCCCTTAACCGCAAAGGTCGCCAAGGCACCGCAAAGACGCAAAAAACATCCTGTTGATGCGATTCTCACTTCACGAACGTCAGCCCGTGCGGTACCGCATGAGGGAAGACGTAGGCATACAGCATCACGATCACGCCCACAATCGCGCCCAGCGCAACGGAATGCAAGACCACGAAACGGAAAATGACGCCTTCATTGCCCACCTGGTTGGTAGCGGCAGTCGCGATGGTGATGGATTGCGCGTCCACCATCTTGCCCATCACGCCGCCCGCGCTATTGGCGGCGCACATGAGCACGGGGTCAATGCCGAGTTGCTGTGAGGTGATGCGCTGCAAACTTCCGAACAGAGCATTGGACGAGGTGTCGCTTCCGGTCAGAGCGACTCCGAGCCAGCCCAGAAACGTGCCAAAGAACGGATAAGCCCAGCCGGTGCGGGTAAACGCCAGGCCCAGGACGGCATCCAGCCCTGAATACCGGGTCACGAAGCCCAGCCCCAGCATGAACGAGATGGCAATGACCGCCAGTCGCATGCGTGCCAGCGTGTGCCAGAAAGTCCGGCCCAGTTGAGCCGGCGACATCCCGAGCAGCAATCCCGAAAGAATGGCTGCCAGGAAAACTCCCGTCCCAGTCGCCGTCAGCCAGTTCAGGTCATAGCGCGCAGCTTCGGGAGTCGGCTTGGCCACCACGGGGGCGGCACGGTAGACCGCATTGTGGAGGTAAGGCACGTCCCAGCCAGGCGGGCCGGGCCGCACTGTGCCATCCGCCTGCACCACCTGGAATGCCGGAGTGGTGGCCCGGTTCAAGGCCAACTTGACCGAGGGCAAGCCCCAGACCAGTACAATCAGCGACAAGAGCCCAAATGGCATCCAGGCTTTCAGAACTTTCCCCGCCGGGTAGGAGCGGACCTTCAGGTTCTTATCGAAATCCTGTGCCGCCCACTTACCTCCGAACGGGTCCTCAATTTTCTTTGTGGACGACGCAACTGGACCTTCTTTTTCGTCATAGTCGAAGCGCCAGATTTTCCTGGGCTTCCAGAACTTGAGGAAAACAACCGTGGCGACGATCGAAATCACTCCGCCCATAATGTCCACCAGGCTGCTGTCCAGGTAGTTGGACCAGAAAAACTGCGTCAGGGAGAAAGAAATTCCGACCACCAGGATGGCGGGAAACACTTCGAACGTCTCCCGCCAGCTCACCATGGTGCGGACTAGCCAGAAGGGCACAATAGCCGCGGTAAAGGGCAGGATGCGCCCGATGGTTGCACTCAGGTCCGATTCCGGCAGACCGCTGACCGCAGCCAGGGTGTGGATGGGAATCCCGACGCTGCCCCAGGCTACCGGCGCAGTGTTGGCGATAAGATTCAGTGCTGCCGCGTGAAAGGGGCGGAACCCCAGCCCGATCATCAAAGCGCCTGCAATGGCCACCGGCGCGCCGAATCCAGCCGCGCCCTCGATGAACGCGCCGAAGCAGAATGCCACCAGCAACACCTGCAGGCGGCGGTCGGCAGTGATACCGGCCACCGATTCCTTCATGATTTCAAACTGGCCGGTCGCGACAGAAATGTCGTAGAGAAAGACGGCGGCCAGCACGATCCAGGCAATCTTCAGCAACCCGAACGCCACCCCGTAACCAAAGCTCGTCAGCGCCAGGACCACAGGCATTTTGAAAAAGACGACGGCCACGAATGCCGCGGTCGTCGCGCCCGAGATGGCGCACCAGTGGGGTTTGACCTTCAGCCCAACCAGCAACCCGAACAATACAAAGATGGGCAGGGTCGCAGCCAGGGTAGAGAGCCACCAGCGGCCGAACGGGTCGTAGACCTGGGTCCAGTGCACAATCCGCCCTCTTTCGAAAACTCGACAGCGAATGATTTCCTAATCCCGATCAACGCCAGGTCGCGGGCACATCTATATACGAGCGGTCGAGTGTAGTAATAGATGTGCACCCCAGCAGCTTGAGGGTGCGGTCCACGTCAGCCCGCAGGATCTGCAGCGACCGCGTGACGCCGGCTTCTCCGGCGGCGGCCAGGCCGTAGGCATAAGCGCGCCCGCACAGAACGGCCTTCGCGCCGAGGCAGATGGCCTTTACGATATCGGAGCCGCGACGAATGCCCCCGTCCATCAACACTTCAATCTGACCGTTCACCGCGGCCACGACTTCGGGCAACGCCCGCAAGGTCGGCGCAACCCCATCGAGCTGGCGGCCGCCGTGGTTCGAGACCACAACGGCGGCAGCGCCTTCATCCACCGCACGACGAGCGTCGTCTCCGGTAAGCAAGCCCTTGATGACGATCGGTCCAGGCCACAGGCTGCGAATCCACCGCAAGTCTTCCCAGACCACCGCCGAGCGGGCCAACGCAGCACCCACGTCGACCAGTCCCATTGGCCCTTTTCCAGGGACGACGACGTTCGGCAGCTTGGAGAGACCGCCGTCGAGCACGTAACTGGCAAGCCATCCCGGACGCGCCAGCATCTGGGGCAGGAACGGAATCTTGGAGAGCACGCTGCCGCCCATCAGTTCTTTCATGCCATTGCGGAAATCGCGCTCGCGCATTCCCGCTACAGGCGTGTCAATGGTCACCACCAGGGCGGCGCAGCCGGCGGCGCGGGCCCGTTCGATGGCCGCTTCGGAAGCCTCTCGACCTCCCATTAAATAGAGTTGAAAGCACACCGGCCCAACGGACGCGGCTTTGACGTCTTCCACCCGGTGTCCGGAAATGGTTGAGAGAATGTAGGCTGTCCCCGCGGCTCCGGCAGCGCGCGCGGCGCCCGCCTCGCCATCGGGATGCATCAGCCGGCTGTAGCCGACCGGGGCCAGCAAAGCGGGAAAGGAAACGTCGAAGCCCAATACCCTCGTCCGCAGGTCGCAACTGGACACGGGTACGGCATAACGCGGCCGGAAGGTGACGTCATCAAATACGCGGCAGTTTTCGCGCAAAGTGACTTCGCCATCGGCGCCGCCATCGAGGTAATCAAAGACCGGCCGGGGCAGTCGAAGGCGGGCCAGCGGCCGAAAGTCGCCAATACTCACCACATGGGGAGATGCCACCGCCCGCGACGCTCTGCTCATCGCCTGTCTCCAACCGGAAAGCCAGTTCGCTCCACGGATCGTCCCCCGAACTCTGTCCTTGGATTTACCGAAGCACGCGATTATACCGGAGAGCAAGTCAGAGAGCGCGGGTTGGCATGAAGCGGAACTGGTCAGAGCAATTCGTGAGCGATATCTTTTTGCCGTCCTCTGGGCCTGTGATATGACTTGAATTCCAATCTCCAGAACAACCGGATGGGCCCATCGGCTCGTCTGAAATCCACACATGGCGGTGCTGGCAATGATCAAGTCTCATACTCTCCGGCTGCTGGGCCTTTCAATCGTTGGGCTGCAGTTCTTTGCCGCGGCGCAAAATACCCTCGGACGCCCGATCAAATATGCAACTGAATACGACTGGTCGATGAGCCCGTCCGAGGAACTGGGTGAGCCGGGCAGTAAAACCGTCAGTCTCGCGGCCTGTCCCCCCGGGGTAAAGGGAAACGAACCAGCGTATTGGGTCCTTATTAACGGATCGGAAGCAGCCCAGGTCACGGGCGGAACCTGCGCCGGCGACGGCCGTCCGGGAACGCTGCGCTTTGTGAGCCAGCGGGCGCATGCCGGGGGAGAAACGCTTTCGAGCGCATCCGGCGGACTGCAAGAGGCCCTTATCGCGGCCCGCTATGCGCCTACCAATCCTCCCGGTACTCCGCAGTCGGGCACGGTCGTGGTGCCACCCAGGGAGTTGAAGGCATTTGCCCGCGTCTCCATTCGCTCTTCCAACCTCACTGTGGACTTCTCGGGATCGATCCTGGAGTGCGGGATGGACGATACCTGTATCTTTGTCGGCGACCCCTCCAATGCCAACGCCTACCAGGACATCACGCTGATCAATCCCCGCGGGCGTCCGACCATCGCGCACGGACAAAAGCCCTTCATTGAAGTGAACGCGCAGAAGACCAGGCTGTTCAATGTGTCCACCAGAATTCCGCTGTCGGGCGGAACTTTTGGCACTTACGTACAAGTGGACGACGACGAGTCCTTCCTTCTGGATGGTCTGGATACCAGCCTCGGCGGCGGGGGCGTGCGCTGCGACGCCACCGTCTGCAATCCCGTAATCTACGCTCCGGGATCGTTCCATGTTTTCCCGGGCGTGGGCTGGCTGAAGAACCTGAACATCTCTCTCCAATGCGGAGGGAATGGAATTGACTGGCAAGCCGGCAATACGTTGCGGATTTCCGACAGCGTGATCCAGGGCTACGCGCAATATGGCGTCCGGGCAGGCGTGCGGCTGGGCGGGTATGGCGGGTTTGAACTCACCAACGTCTACGAGGAAGTCGGCGCCTGCCCAAATCCGGCGGGCAGGATTGGCCAGGCCGGGGTGATCGCGCAGGGCAACACAGTCAAGATACAGGGTGGCGAAGCGCCAACCGGAGCCATCCCTCAATTCGCCAGAAACGGAACTACGGATTATCGCTATTACATCGTTGCCCGACACTCCAGGTACGGAGCGTCGAATCCCCTCTACGCCGGCAGAGCCCTGACCAATGGTGTAGGCAGCATCGTCGTAACCACCCCCGATATCGGCGGTGCCACCAGTTTCGATTTGTTGCGCGTTACCGCGATTGTGGGCCAGGTTCAGCAAGCGCCTTACGGAACTGGAAACTACGCCGTGCTGACCAACGTTGCCCGTTCCTCGGCCTGCTCCAACGGAGCGTGTACCTTCACCGATACCCAGGCGGCGCCCCAGTCCTATACCGTGGCCCTCCCCACCTACTTCCCGCTGCTCAACTTCTGGCCGGGCAACCTGGTGTTAAGCGCGAGTGCCGATGGCACCAGCGTTCTGTCGGGAGCGCGCGCCTGGATGGATAGTGCGCCCTCCAACGTGGTCGCGGTGCAAGGGACAACTGCGCCCGCCCTGATCTCCACCAATTGCGATTCGCTTTCCGGTTGGACCCCGTTGTGGCTCAGCTGTTATTCGGCCATGGCTCCATCTGTATTTTACGAGCAGGGAGCCTTCCTGCTGGCGGTAAAGCCCAATGCCGACGGCGGCCTGCGCACCAACCTGAAAGGCCGGATGAACTTTTCTTCCCTGGGCACCGGGCCCGGACACATCATCACGCTCTCCGACTCCAATTTTCAGAAGACCATCGCCACCGCCAACAACCGGCCCTTCAATGACGCCAACGACGCCTTCATCGGCTACGACCAGGGGGACGGCAATCCGGCCCACGTCGGGATCAGCTTCGGAGCTCCGCAGTCACTCTCCAACTACATCGGAAATGTCGGGGACGGGAGGAAATGGCTGGAGCGTCTTACTTCCACCCTTAAGATGTTTACCGTTCCGGTATCAACTCCTTCTCGCCCGCCCGCCCACGCTTCCGATCCCTGTGTCGCGGGCACCGAAACCTGGGATTCCAATTTTATCTATGTCTGCGTAGCGAAAAACACCTGGAAGCGCGCCCCGCTAGCCTCCTGGTGAGAAATTTCGTTGTGCTTCCGCCAACTCTCGCTGTCATCCTGAGCAAATCCCGACTGTCGTCCTGAGCGCAGCACGCCGATTCCTGCAACAGGACGAAGGCGAATCCCACGATTCGTCCGAAAAAATTGCCACACCTGTCGATTGGGCCGCTCCTCGTTCGACATACAAGTGGAGGCAAGGAAAGAGCCGTTCAGGAGGTAGTTATGACAAGGCAAAGCAGAATTTCTGAGACCGTTAAGTCAGTCACCGGAGGGGCCCTGGTCGGATTCGGGCTTCATATTTTGTCCGGGAACCTGGATCGGGCCGCGGCCCAGTTGAAGCACCTCCTCGGCACTCCCACGGGAGAGACGCTAGGGGGCGTGCCCTCGGTCGTTCTGGCGGCTTCACAAGCCGCGCATGTCTATGCCTTTGACCGCCAGGGCTTTTTGCTGGACCTCCTCCGCCTGTTAGGGTCATTCTGGCCGCTGGTCCTTATCATTGTCGGAGTGGCATTGCTGCAGGACGTTCTCACGGATAAAGTTAAAGCATTGCCTACGCCTACTAAATATTTCCAAAATAAAAATAGGGGATGTCGATTTTGCTGCCCCTCGTTCGACGCTTAGATAGGGCCCAGGTTAATCCGGCCGAGATCGTCCGGAAACCGGCTCACAACCCAAGACTAATAAGGAGATCGAACCATGCGATTCATGATGATCGTCAAGCACGCCGAGAAGCAGGGCCCCCCGCCGAAGCCGCTCATGGATGCGATTGCGAAGCTGGCCGAAGAGGAAGCCAAAGGCGGCACCATGCTGGGGAGCGGCGGGCTCGGGCCAACTGCGCTAGGCGCTCGCGTCCGTCTTTCCGGGGGCCAGGTCACAGTGACCGATGGGCCTTTCACCGAGGCGAAAGAGGTGGTCGGCGGCTATGCGCAGTTTGAGTTGAAATCGAAGCAGGAAGCGATCGAAGGCGCGGTACGCTTCATGGAACTTCACAAGAAGTACTGGCCGGGCTGGGAGGGCGAGACTGAGGTTCGCCAGATGTTCGGACCGGAAGACTTCAATTGCAACGGATAAGGAGCCGGGTTGCGCTAACAGATTAAAGATGGTGTGATCGGTGGCAGTGTCTGCCACCGACATCCATCGCACGATTGACGCAGTCTGGAGGATCGAGTCCCCGAGGCTCATCGCCGGACTGACCCGGATGGTACGCGATGTGGGTGTGGCCGAGGACCTGGCACAGGATGCGCTGGTGGCCGCGCTCGAGCAGTGGCCGAAGTCGGGCGTTCCCGACAACCCGGGCGCCTGGCTGATGGCCAGTGCCAAGCATCGCGCGATTGATCACTTCCGGCGCAACACCCGGATTGAGCGCAAGCACGAGGAACTCGGCCGTGAGGGCGTGGTCCAGAAAATCGGGGCCCGCGAGGTCCGCGCAGGGGAGGTCCCCATGGAAGATCTCGACGCCGCTCTCGACGATGATGTGGGCGACGACCTGCTGCGCCTGGTGTTCATCTCCTGTCATCCTGTGCTCTCGACCGAGGCGCGGATTGCGCTGACGCTGCGCTTGCTCGGAGGTCTGACGACGGAGGAGATTGCCCGCGCCTATCTCGTCCCGGAGCCGACGGTCGCCCAGCGCATCGTGCGCGCCAAGCGCACTCTCACCGAGGCGCAAGTTCCCTTCGAAGTCCCGCGCGGGACCGAACTGGCCGCGCGTTTGTCATCGGTGCTGGCGGTCATCTACCTTGTCTTCAACGAAGGCTATTCGGCGACCGCCGGAGACGACTGGCTGCGGCCCGCGCTGTGCGACGAGGCGCTGCGCCTGGGACGCATCCTGGCTGAACTGGCTCCGCAGGAGCCCGAGGTGCACGGCCTGGTCGCGCTCATGGAAATCCAGGCGTCGCGCTCCAGGGCGCGACTGGGACCTTCAGGCGAGCCGATCCTGCTGTTCGAGCAGAATCGTGCGCACTGGGACCAGTTACTCATCGGTCGCGGCCTCGGGGCGCTTGGTCGGGCAGAAAAGCTGCGCGCCGGGAAGCTCGGCGCCGCGCGGGGTCCGTACGTGTTGCAGGCTGAGATCGCCGCTTGTCACGCGCGCGCGCGTACTCCCGAGGAAACAGACTGGGCGCGGATTGTGGAGGTCTACAGTGAACTGGCGCAGCTCGCGCCTTCGCCGGTGGTGGAACTGAACCGCGCGGTGGCGGTCGGGATGGCATTCGGTCCCGCCGCCGGCCTCGAGCTGGTCGATACGCTGACTTCCGAACCCTCGCTCCGGAACTATCACCTGTTGCCCAGCGTGCGTGGTGACCTGCTCAGAAAGCTCGGCCGGTTGGAGGAAGCCCGCGCGGAGTTCGAGCGCGCCGCCGCGCTTACCCGCAACGCCCGTGAGCGGGAATTGTTACTGGACCGGGCCCGAGCCTGCACAAAAGCCTGAGCAACATCGCCGATCGTGCGCACGGCCCGCCGGCGCCCGCCACCGCCATCTTTTACGCCATACGACGCGAGCACTCCACAGAAGTAAAGATTCAAGAGGCTTACGCCACCAAAGTCACCAGGCCGGTGACCACCAGTGCAGCCGCCCATATCAGGTTGAGGTTGAGCCACGCCTTGCGGAGAATCGCGAGGCCGAGCTTGCTATGTACTAGCCACGCGATGAGCTAATTTCTCCTTCTGTCATTAGCTCAGCGGCGTAGCGAATTTCTGAACGGCCTGCTGACAAGCGTGAGCAGCGGTCAGCAATTCGTCGAATCTCTGGTCGGTGTGAAGGCCTCTCAGCAGGGGGTCGGACAGCAAGTTGGAGTACGCGCAGTAGTTCAGTTCGATCGCGGCCTTGAGCATACGAAAGGCTGCGTTCTTCTTACCGCAATAGGCGAAAATCGCACCCTGATAGTACGCGAGCTCAGGATCGGGATCGGTGGGTCCGTTGGTTTCCGCCTGGTGCGCGATCTTCTCCAATTCGGATGGCGGTCCCTCGAGGCAAGCTTCCATCAGATCACGGTGGTAGTGAGGACTGCCCGGCATACGCTTGACGGCCTCGCGAGCCTCCGCCACCTTGCCCTCGCGCACCAGAAGAGATGGCAATGCGTAATTTGCCCATTCCGAATCCGCGTCCGACTGGATGAACTCGCGCGCCTTCTCGAATCGACCCAGCTCCATGAAAGTCCACGCGCAGGAACGGAATTGGTAGTTACCCGGAGCCAGCACGAGAGCGGTTTCACATTGACGCGCGGATTCTTCGAGCATGCCAGCGTAGCGTTGGACGTAACTCAAAGTAAAGTGGGCCTGGGCGTTGTCCGGGCGCCGTTTCACCAGTGCCATGGCGTCTTCATAGGCTTTCCGCAACTCGCCCCGATCCATCCGGTTGACGATGAGTTGAGAGGCCGCCGCGATGAGGTTGGGATCAAGAGCGAGAGCTCGTTCCAGCGCGGCGTTAGAGTGTTGGAACATCTGCTCGCCACCGTTCGAGTAGGTAGCGTCGTAGTAGTAACGCTGGCCCATCTCCGCCCAGGCGGGGGCGTAGTTCGGATCAATTTCCACGGCACTTTCCAGCGTCATGATCGCTTCCCTGTTCGGACCGGGATCGTGGGAGGCAGCGATGCTGCGCAAATAAAGGTCATAGGCCGCTTGATTGCTCGGTCGAGTGCTCGTTTCCAGGAAGCCGCCCGCCGCTCCCAGCAGGGGTAGCAGACCCTGGCGGACCTGCTTGGCGAGCTGCTGCTGCATAGCAATCAGATCTTGCGCGGAACCAGTAAAACTGGTTTGCCAAATCATGCGGTCGCCGCTCGCCTCAATTGCCTCCAACGTGACCATGAGCTGGTTTCCCTGCTTCAGGAAATGTCCTATCAAGATAGTGGCTACGTGAAGGTCGAGACCTACCCGCTGCGGGTCCAGGTCCGTGTTCACGTACTTTCTGGTGACCGCTGAAGGGCGGACATCCAGGGTCGGTGAGTAGGTGAGCCCCTTGGCGATTTCGTCGGCCAGCGCAAACCGCAAGTACTCGACGCTGGCATCGCCGTTGAGATTCTGCAGGGGCAAAACCGCAATCGAGTGCAGCGCTCCGGCTCCGGCGCTTCGCCCAAAATGTCGAGCCTGCCAGAGGAACAACGCGATCACACAGGCCGCGATGATACCGACAAACAGCCCGAGTTTCCCGTAACGTCGCGTGTAGGTGGGAACGCGCAGTGGCTTCGTTTGGACGTGTGCTCCACTCAGGCGAGAATCTGTATCCCGCTTTGTCCGAGTCAGATCAGCTGCCATTTCCGAGGCATGCTGATACCGCATCCCCCGGTCCTTCTCCAGGGCTTTCGCAATGATGTGATCCAGCTCCGCGGGTAATTCGTGGTTCAAACGCAGGGGGGAGACTGGCAGCTTGTGTAGGATGGCCTCAAAAATCGCTCCCGACGTATCTCCCTTGAATGGCAGACACCCGGTTGCCATCTCATACAGCACGACGCCGAATGAAAACAAATCGGTTCGCGCGTCGAGGGCCTTGCCCAACACCTGCTCCGGCGACATGTAAACCACCGTACCTAACGCGGTCCCGGGGCTCGTCAGGTGCTCGGCACTTAGGCTTGCCGTTGCACCCCCCTCTGCGGCAGGCTTGTCCGCCGGCGTGGGGGTAACCTTTGCCAACCCAAAATCCAGGATCTTGGCATGCCCGCGCTTGGTCACGAAAATATTTGCGGGCTTGATATCGCGATGCACGATGCCCTGTGAGTGCGCCGCGTCAAGCGCGTCCGCGACTTCAATGGCGAGAGGGAGTAGTTTCTCCTCCATCGGGCGGTTGCCAATTAAGTGCTTCAGTGTCACGCCGTCGAGAAATTCCATCGCGATGAAGGCCTGGCCGGCCTGCTCACCGATGTCGTAGATGGTGCAGATATTCGGGTGGTTGAGGGCAGATGCGGCCTCGGCCTCGCGCTGGAAACGAGCCAACGTGTGGGGGTCTCGCGCAACTTCGGAAGGCAGGAACTTCAAGGCAACGAAGCGATGAAGTCGTGTGTCCTCGGCCTTATAGACCACGCCCATGCCGCCGCCGCCCAGCTTCTCGATGATGCGGTAGTGCGAAATGGTCTGGCCGATCATCCGCAGAGGCACTCCCGTCTGGATGAGCATGCTAGGCCGGGGTTATCAGCAAGTCAACGCGTATCCCAACAGGCCGGAACCCCGAATCGCACCATTCTTGGAGCGTTAACGGCTGGTGGCCCCACCTTTATCTCTCTTCGTTCCCGAGACTGCCCCTCCCGTGGGGTGACCCACCTCTGGCGCTTTTCGATGAGTGGGATTCCGCGATCGTTGCCGCTCTCGGGATTCCTAGCTCGCCCTCAACCGGTCTGCGCTCCACCACGTACGAATGATTTTGGATATCAGCTTTATCTCATTACTTCCGTCATCTTTCCAGCCCCTAACCGAGCGGTCCAGAATTGCCCTCAACCGACCTCAAGAAGTGACGATGGTTATGAATATTTGGGCAAAGATCCCGGGCCCCGGGCGAGCGCAGTTTTCTGGACTCCGCCTGCTTTTTCTATGCCTTGTTTCTCCACTGCTGTTTGCGCAAGCATCCCCCTCTGATATTCAGCAGGCCGCCGCTGCCGGGAACGCCCAGGCGCAATTCGCCCTGGCCGATAACTATTTTCATGCACGCTACGTGACACTGAACTACGCCGAGATGTTGACTTGGTACCGCAAATCCGCGGCCCAGGGCTTTGCGCCCGCGCAGAATCAGCTCGGCAGCTTGTACGAAAATAACATCGGCGTGGCGCAGAATTACAAGCGCGCCGCAACCTACTACCGTCTGGCCGCGAACCAGGGCTTTGCACCGGCGCAGTACAATCTGGCGGGTTTATTCGAGGCGGGCCACGGCGTCCATCGTGACGATAAGCAGGCGCTCGCCTGGTACCGCAAAGCGGCCGACCAGAATCTTCCCGTCGCCGAACGGGAAGTCGGGTACTTCTACCAGTGCGGACTTGGGGTCAAGCGTGATTATGCCCAGGCTCTGGCCTGGTATCGCCGTGCTGCCGACCACGGCAACTCCGACGCGGAAAACCAGCTGGGGTACATGGCCGCGGAGGGATGGGGCCGGCCGCAGAACTCCGCCGAAGCTCTTTCCTGGTATTACAAAGCCGCAGAACACGGCAACGCTCAGGCTCAGGAAAATATCGGCTATATTTTTCAGCATGGCACAGGTGTGAAAACCGACTACCTGCAGGCGCTGTCATGGTTTAACAAAGCTGCCGCACAAGGAAACAGCGATGCGGAAAACCAGCTCGGCTGGATGTATCAATTCGGACAAGGCGTTGCCCTCGACAATGCCAGGGCTTTGACGTGGTACGGCTTGGCAGCCGACCAGGGAAATGTGCAGGGAAAAAATAACCTCCAGGTTTTCACCGACGATCTGCAGGACAGCGGCGGCGACTGGCAAAGTGCCACGGCCGCAGTCAGCGATGCCGTCATCGCGCAAGCTCAACGCCGGGCGAACATCCGTGATCTTCGGGGTCGGATTGACAAAGTCGAGGCCGATGCCCTGTACCAGGACGATCTCGTCGAACAGCTCACACATACCGGCAAAGGCAAGACTGGCGCTGTCGTCAAGATGATCAACGCGACGGGCGGCATCATCGCCGTCAAGTACCGTATCGAAGCTGAAAAGGATCGCGCCGAAGCTGCGCACCTGCGTGATCAGCTGGCTCAAATCGAAAGCCAAACCCAATCCAGCGTCGGCGTCCGTGCGCCCTAACCTCTTCCAAACTCGGATGGCGCGATCTGATTTCGTGTTTTCCTGACACCACGAACCAAACGATTTAACCGCACCGCGAGCGTTCCGGTTGAAACGTCTAAGGTAGCCGACTAAAATCCCGGCAGTCAGTAGTCATGGAGCGCGCCTATCGCAATCTCGGCTATGTCTTGATTGTTCTTCTGCCGATCTTCATCGCGGGTTTCTGGATTCCTTATTTATCCGAGATCCCCCACTTCGACCAATCCATTACGACCGCAGTCCATGTGCATGCGGTCCTGCTGTTTAGCTTTCTCCTTCTGCTGATCGTCCAGCCGCTGGCCATACGCTACAAGGCATTCTCGACTCATCGCGTTCTTGGAAAACTGGCGAATATCCTGGTCCCCCTTGTTCTCGTATTCTCTGTCGCGATGTTGTGGAAGGAATACCACGAACATTTAGCCGACGGCGCGACGCTCGAGATGGCTCGCAACGCCGAGTTCCTCTCCGCTGCCCAGCTTCTACTTTTCGGCACATTGTACGGCGTTTCGATCGCATCGATACGCCAGCTCGATGTCGCGACTCACATGCGATACATGATCTGCATTACGCTGGTGCTGTTGCCAGCGGGCCTGGCAAGAACGCTGGGATACTGGTTCCACCTTCGGCAAGCTTCGTCTCAGACTGCATGCCTGGCGTCGATCGACGTCTTGCTGCTCGCCCTAATCGGGTTTGATAGGCGTCGCCGGTTGGCAGCACGCCCCTACCTTCTGGTTCTCCTGGCCTACGTCGTCATCGAAGCTTTCTGGATCACCCTCGGGCGCCCCGTCTAGAACTCCGGTCACTGATGACATAACGAGGTCGGCCTCGCGACAACCCAGTGCGTGCGGGCTGGGCGGCGGAGCGCCCGAGGGGTCAGGGTGCAAAGCTGGCCACAAAACGCCCGATATATATTGTGGTGGGGGCTCAAAAACCTGGGGTGCTTTGCAAGAATTGTGGAAAGGGAATAGAGATCGAGGCGGGAAGAGTCGCGCCGCGTATTATCGTGGTGCATAAATTCCGGATGTTCAGAGGACAGCTTTGTCGATTGAACGCTTTCTCCGCACATTGCCCATGGCGCCGATGCTTGTATTCGTCCTATTCCTTTTGCTCGTCAGTGCCGCAAACGATGGCCATGCCAGTGACGCCCCAACCCGGTGGATCGGTTCGTGGGCTGCATCTCAGCAACTGGTTGAGCCGAGCAATGCGATCGATCCTGCAGATCTCCAGGATTCAACCCTGCGCCAGATCGCGCATCTGTCTCTCGGTGGCAACGAAATTCGCCTGCGGCTCTCGAACCGCTTCGGAGTCACCCCGCTGCATCTGACGGCGGTACACGTCGCCAGGCCGGTCCCTTCCAGTTCCGGGAAAATTGTGCCGGGCAGCGACATGGCAGTCACGTTCTCTGGCTTGCCGGACGTCATAATTCCTCCCCACGCCGACTACCTTTCTGACGCCATCTCATTTCCGGTCAAAGCGCTCTCCGACGTCGCCGTTACGCTGCACATCGATGTGCCTCCGGGCGAGCAAACCGGCCATCCAGGTTCGCGCGCGACGTCTTATCTCGTCCATGCAGATTTGATTTCCGCGCTCGAGCTTCCTGGTGCTAAAACCGTTGAACACTGGTACTTCATCGCTGGAATCGACGTACCCGCTCCGCCCGATGCTGCTTCTATCGTGGTGGTTGGGGATTCGATTACCGATGGGCACGGCGCCACAACCAACGGCAACGACCGGTGGACAGACGTTTTGGCCCAGCGCCTGCAATCGAACCCAAGTACACACAATTTGGCCGTGCTCAATGAAGGAATAGGAGGAAATCATCTGCTCACGGATGGCTTGGGCCTGAATGCATTGGCCCGCTTCGACCAGGATGTGATCGCCCAGCCCGGCGTCCGCTACGTGATTATCCTCGAAGGAATCAACGATATTGGCTTGCTGGCGCGCTCGGGCGAGGCCCCGCGGGCCGAACACGACACTCTGGTCCGGCGGATGATCGGGGCATACCAGCAAATGATCGCGCGCGCTCGTACTCATGGCATCAAGGTCATCGGCGGAACCATCATGCCCTTTATCGGATCGAGCTACTACCATCCCGGCCCGGCCAGCGAATCCGATCGGCAAGCCATCAATGAATGGGTCCGAGCTCACGCCCACTTCGATGCGATGATCGACTTCGACAAGATCACCCGCGATCCCGAGCATCCCGATCGTCTGCGGCCCGCGTTTGATTCCGGCGATCACCTTCATCCCTCGCCGGCAGGCTACGCCGCAATGGCGCTGGCCATACCCCTCGCGCTCTTTGCCCCGTCCGCGGACCCAGCACCCAAGATCGCAATCACCTTCGACGATCTGCCGGCGCACGGCCCGCTGCCTTCAGCAGAGACACGAATGGAAGTGATCTCAAAGATCCTTGCGGCATTGCGGGCCGCTCATTTGCCTCCGACCTACGGGTTCGTCAATGGAGTGCGCATGGAAGAGCAGCCGGCTGATGCTGGCGTGCTGCAGGCATGGTACGCAGCGGGAAACCCTCTCGGGAATCATAGCTGGTCTCACATGAACCTCAACCAGCATCCCTTGGCGGAATTCGAGCAAGACGTCGTTCGCGATGAACCCGTGTTGGCGTCGTTTATGAAACATGACGACTGGCACTGGTTTCGCTATCCATTTCTTGCGGAGGGAGACACCGTCGCCAAGGAAACCGGATTCCGCGGTTTCCTCCGCGAACACGGATACAAGATCGCGGCTGTGACCATGAGCTTCGGTGATTATCTGTGGAACGAGCCCTATGCTCGGTGCAAAACCAAGGGTGACGCAGTGGCAATCGCCACCCTGCAAAATAGCTATCTCGCCGCAGCCGATGATGCCATCGAATATTATCGGAGCATCTCACAGACTCTCTATGCGCGCGACATCCCGTATGTGTTGCTCATGCACGTCGGTGCATTCGACGCCGAAATGCTGCCGCGTTTGTTGCAACTCTATCGCGCCAAAGGCTTCGAATTCGTCACTCTGCCCGAAGCCGAGCGCGACCAGTTCTACCGCAGCGATACAGACCTCAGTCTGACTTCCGGGCCCGAAACACTGGAAAACGCAATGAGCGCCCGTCAATTGGCCTTACCGCCCCGCCCGAATTTTGCGGCGCAGCTTGACTCGCTATGTCGGCAGCCGAGTGGTCAATGATGGACAGGCTGGCCCACCGAACCGCCTGGCTCACCTCGGCTGCCCCATCCTTCGCGCTCTTTGCGAAGGGCTGGAACGCCGAACTCTTAGTTTATGAAAATTGGTCGGGGGAGAGGATTTGAACCTCCGACCCCCTACTCCCGAAGCAGCCACAGAAATGCTATCTATGATTCGCTTAGCCTGGCTCTGCGTCACCGACCACGGTTTTACCCGGTTTTTGGAGGGTAATTGACCCAAATCCGACCCAAGTTTTTCCCGGCTTTCCAGTCTTCAAAATGGTCAATGAGTGAAATCGCGATGTTACGCCAGTCACCCGTTTTAAGCACCCGCCCAACTGCTCTGCATTCATTGACTTGCCCGTGCCACAGACGTAACATTCGCGCCAGTGATCGGCCAGATCATCTCGCATTACCGCATCGTCGAGAAGCTCGGCGGTGGCGGGATGGGGATTGTGTACAAAGCTGAAGACACGCGCCTGCATCGTTTCGTAGCCCTGAAGTTTCTGCCCGACGAGGTGGCGCGCGATCCGCAAGCCCTCGCCCGCTTTCAACAGGAAGCCCAGGCAGCGTCCGCATTGAACCATCCCAACATCTGCACGATCCACGACATCGGCGAGCAGGACGGGCAGGCATTTATCGCCATGGAATTATTGGAAGGCCAGACCCTGCAAACCAGGATTGGCGGACGGCCTCTCCCGCTCGAAACCTTCCTCGATCTGGCTTTAGAGATTGCCGATGGCCTCGAAGCGGCCCACAAAAGAGGCATTGTCCATCGCGACGTCAAGCCGTCGAACATCTTTGTCACCCGCCGTGGTAGCGCCAAACTTCTTGATTTCGGCCTGGCCAAACACCTGCATCTTCACGGCGCTGTGACTGCAGATACACCCACTCTCTCTGGCCCGGTCACGGCGCGGGGCCAGATCCTCGGAACCATCGCCTACATGTCGCCGGAACAGGCGCAGGAAAAGGAAGTAGATGCGCGCAGCGATATCTTTTCCTTCGGCGCGGTCCTGTACGAGATGGCCACCGGGCGGTGCGCGTTCAAGGGCGAGTCCGCGGCCACCGTTATCGCCGAGATTTTGCGTGGTCAGCCGCAACCCGCCAGCGTCGCAAACCCGGAGATTGCGCCGGAACTCCAGCGGGTCATCGACAAGGCGCTCGAAAAGGACCGGGGGGACAGATACCAATCCGCAAACGATTTAATGATCGACCTCCGGCGGTTCAAGCGCCAGACGACCAGCTCTTCGCAGACGGCATCAATGGCCCAAACGTTTCCCTTACGCTTTAATCGGCTACGCGCCAGGTCCATTTGGATTGCGGCCGCTGTGGCCGTTGCCCTTCTCATGGTTTTGATTGCCGTCGGGACTGCTCCCTCGCCTGTCTCTGGCCCGCTCAACTCGGAGCAAATCACCTTTTCTGCCGAACTCAAAGATGGGCCGCTGATCACGGACGGAACGCGGCTTTATTTTCAAAGTCAAGGCCAGCCCGTGGAGATGTCGGTGAAAGGCGGTCCCACGGCTCCGCTGCGAGCTTCGGTTGTCGGAATGAGCATGCTGGATATTTCTCCCGATGCATCTGAAATGCTGGCGTTAAAGCCCGATCTGAACGACGAGACAGGACGAGGTTCAATCTGGTCGGTTCCGGTTCTCGGCGGCTATCCGCGGAAGCTGGGAAACCAAATCGCTCAAGACGCACGCTGGTCGCCTGACGGCCGTTCAATTGTCTATGTCGACCAGAACTCGGTCTACATGAGTGACAGCCAGGGCGTGAACCTGAGAAAAATATGGGACGCGCCTGGCACCGTCTATGCGCCATATTTCTCGCCGAATTCCCGACGCATCGGTGTGGCAGTCTACATAAACAAGGACGATTCCCTCCATATCTGGGAACTGGATGCCGACGGCGGCAATGCCCATGGCCTCCCGCTGGATTGGCCTGCGAAAGCTGATGAAAAAGGTGGGCAGTGGACCCGGGACGGGAAACATTTTGTCTTTCTATCGAGCCGCGAAGGGCTCAACAACATTTACGAACTCGTGCACCCCCGCTGGTTCGAGTTCTGGAAAAAACCGACCGCAGTGCGCCTGACGGCGGGTCAGCTTGATGTGCTGGCAGCGACGGCAAGTCGCGATAGCGATGGGTTGTTTATTATCGGTCGGATCGCCCAGGGAGTGATGCATGTGTACGATCCGAAACTAAAGCTGTTTGTACCTTTCCTGGACGGGTTGGCGGCCGCGGATTTCGTGATCTCGCCCGACAAGAATTGGATGGTATACGCCGACTTTCCCCGGCGTCATCTTTGGCGCAGCAAGTTGGATGGGAGCGAGAAGTTACAGCTGACGGACTCCTATTCCTGGATGCCGCAATGGTCACCAGATAGCAAGACGATTGCGTTCTCGGACAGGAATGAGATTTACCAGGTTTCGATCGACGGGGGTGCTCCGGAAAAACTGACCTCAGAAGGGAACAACGAAGTGGCCCCAGTCTGGTCACCCGATGGAAAATCGATCGCCTTCAATGACTTTCCACAACCCGGGCACATCACTGGTATCAAAGTTCTCGATCTTGCCACTCGCCAGGTGTCCATCATGCCGGGCTCGGAGCACTTTTTCGTGCCTTCATGGTCGCCGGATGGAAGACATATGGTTGCAATAGCGGAGAACCCGTCGCGTATGGTTCTGTACTCGGCGCGGTCCGGCGCCTGGACGGACCTGAAGAAGTTCGACGCTCCCTGGGGATACTGGACCTGGTCGGGAGACAGCCAGTCTCTCTACATTGCGCTGAAAGATCCGGGCCCCACCACCATTCCTGGAATCTATCGTGTGTCAATCGCGAACGGAACGTGGAGCCAGGTGGCTAAATTCGACGGTCTGACCGTCAACCGCGATGGACTCGAGGGCTTTCCCAGTCTTACTTCGGATGGCCGAATCGCCATGATGAGCGACACCAGCGTGGTTCAGATCTATTCCGCAAAATGGGCCAAGGAGTCCGACTCGCGTTGAAGGGCGGCTCTCATGCTTGGACAATTTTCCTGGCTGTCACACCAAGGAAGTCCTGTTCCCCAGGCAACCTGAGTACTCCGTTTTCGGCTTGTGTGCTAGGCCGGGTTAACCGGGGCGTTTTCCGCCCGGCTGTTGCAACCAGGCCATCACACTCACGACCTCGATTCCTGGCGATTCGCTAATGGACTCAAACTAACCCAAATCCGCCTGTACGTTATTGAAGCCGTGAAAACCACGGTTGGTCCCGAAGCAGTTTCGCTTGACTAACCTATTGAATCGCTTGGCTCGGCTCTGCATCTTGGGCCACGGCTTTAGGGGGTGTTTGGGCGCAATCTGCTCCCAAGATGGACCCAGGTTTGCTCTCCTGGGCGGGGCCGGCCCCCGGTTCGGGTACTGGGAATCCAGCCGCTTGTGGCCTATAGCCCAAACCTCATATAATCCCACCGACTAGACATTTGATCGCCACTCGCCCTGCGCGCTTGAGAAGATGTGACCGCAGACCTTCGTCTCTTGGTTCTTTCCGCACCGCGGAGGCCTGTTTTCACGGCATCGGCATTCGGCAGCGTCCCCAGACCCAGATCGGGTTGTGGCGCTTGCTCACCACATTACCCGGGGAGGTCTTCGATGCTATTGGTGCTGCGCCTTTTTTTGTCGCATAACTTCCGCAAGAGGCGTCGGATCCCGATGCTCGTTCTGGTGGCGGCGGTGCTTTCTCCTGGCTTCACCTCCTGTGGAGGCGGAACCTCTTCGACCACACCGCCGGGTTCCAGCGTTACCGTGACCCTCTCGCCTCATTACTCCGCGGTCACCACTTCGCAAGCACAAACGTTTACCGCTTCCTCGTCGGGCAGCACAGGGACGCTTTCATGGTTCGTGGATGGCGTTCAGGGCGGCACCTCTGCATCGGGCACAATCGCCAGTGCGGGTGACACCAAGGCAACCTATATGCCGACCCCGTCCACCACGCCCGGGAAACACACGGTTACCGCGCGAACCTCCGGTGGAACCATGAGTTCCGCAGCCTCGGTCGCGGTCACTGACCTCGCCGGAGTCTTCACTTCTCACAACGGGAACGCCCGAACTGGACAAAACTTGCAGGAATATGCCCTGACGGCCTCCACGGTCTCTGCCGGCACCCCCCTGGTCCCGAAGATTGGCCGCGCGAAGAATCAGCGACTTAGACCGAATGTGACTACTTGTCACCGACAGCTACAGATGCTTTGTCCAGCAGGGCTTTCCACAGCTGACGAGACACGCCGTCACACCCGGTAGGGTTTGGTGGTGGGCACAAAACTGGGCACAGTCCACTCGGGCGGCCTAGGATTCGTTTTCGCGATTGCGCCGAGTCGAAACAGTCGATCCCAGAAGATTCCGAGTTGTCCAGCCAGGCGAGCTTCGTGCGACGGAGACACCCCGAGCGTCCGCCCATATTATTTTTTTTTGCTCGCGCAGATCGCCGCGCTCCGTCCAATCGCAGACTGGCCGCAGGTAGCGAGGCATGACCGCAGCCAACGTTGGGCATTGCAGAATGCTGAGATCTGGGACAAACGACCGGGGATATTACAGCCCGGAAGAAATGGGGTCAAACGATGACAGGGGTAGTGTATGGCGACGGCAAAATGCTCCCTCCCCCCAACCCAGCGCCGATTTTTGACTTTGACCCGGCCTGCCCGCCCGCGCGTGGGGCAGCGCTCGGCGAGTGCACGTGTAATTGCAGACCGCCCAGAATTCAAACAAGATTTTTGTCTGAAAAGTTTTAACTGAGCGGTCGCTCAATAGAAGACCTTGGCAGCATTGCTGTTGTAACATCGCGATTGCACTCGTTGACCTTGGTCTTTGGCGAACAAACGGCGCAAGCTGGTGGAAAACGCCTTCCATGAGAAGGCCGGTCGGAGTCAAGGGGATTCGTTTTGGGATTTGTTGGTCACGCCGTTTCTTCGCAGCCGAGTCGCCACTGTCGCCACCCTTCCATCCGCACTCTTCGAGGAGCGTTTTGATTCGCTCGGTGCAAGTTGGGTGTTCTCGTTTCAGCCGGTGCTGCCACCTGATTATCGACCTCGGTTCCATCTCCAAGATGAAAGCTGGGCCAGGCGTTTAACGCAGTCACCGGAACTCGGCTTTAGGCTTTGACTTTTCCTTTCGAAGAGCGTTTTTGGTTTTATGCCGCCGCCGGCATCGCTATTTGCTGACTGTTGCGTAACGGTTCGTAAACCTCTCCGCTCACCCACAGATGATGCAGCAAGACGGCCAGCTTTCGCGCCACGGCAATGATGGCTCGTTTCTTCCCGCTCTTGCCGCCGCGCTCGGCGAGCTTCAGCCCCCAGCGGCGCAGATCGCTATCCGCTCCAAACGGACCGAGAATGTGATGCGCTCCCTGCACCAGCAGCGTTCGCAGATACGGATCGCCTTCCTTGCTAATGTGCATCTGTGGCTCGCTCTGCCCGGAGTTTCTTCTTCCCGGCTGCAGCCCCAGATAACAGCCCACGTCCCGGCTCTTGTGAAAACGATGGGCATCTTCCAGCGTCAGCAAGAACGTCAGCGCGATCAGCGTGCCCACGCCCTTCACCTGCTTCAGCAGCGCTACTTGCGGATAGCTCTGTTGCGCCAGCGTTTCGATGCGCTCGTTGCACTCGCGGATGCGTTCACTCAGCGACTCGATGCCCGCCAGCAACGGCTCCAAGGCGCGCTGCAGTTCCGGGCTCAAGCTCTCCGCTTTCTCGGGATTCATATTGCGCACATTGCACCCGCGCAGCCGCTCCCCATAGGACTTGGCCAGTCCACGCGCCGTGTTTACCAGCGCCGTCCGTGCCCGCACCAACCCGGCTCGCGCCCGGATCACGGTCAGATCCGCTTGCCCCCGCGCGCTGCGATGCTTCACCGGACACAACAACTGCGGATCGATCCTGGCCAGCCGAGCCAACGTCTGCGCATCCAGTCGATCGTCTTTCTTTCGGCTCTCCCCGATCAAACGCACATTGCGGGCATGCGCCACGATCACTTCGTGTCCCAACTCGCTCAGCGCCCGGCTGATCCAGGGCGAGTGTGTCCCGGTTTCCAGCGCGATCCGGCTGCGCGGTATCGCGCCGAACACTTCCTTCATCGCTGTCGGGCTCGTGCCCAGTTTCTGTTCCAGGACAATCGCGCCTGCTTCATCCAGCACGCAATACCAGCTCGAGCGATCGCCCAGGTCCAGCCCGATGGTTAACTTCTGCTCTGAGATTTTTCTGCTTCGCTTTGCCACTGCGGTGCTAACCTTCTTCATTGCCGGTCTCCTTTTTATCTGTGCTTCGAGCACGTCGATAACTTGGGAGCGTACAGCATCCCGTCCGGAGACCGGCCTTCTCATCCCATCTGATTTCGACACTTACGCTACGGCTCACTGTAACTGGCTATTCCGGGTAGTTCGGAACATTCACCTGTGCGGAGCCCGATTTCAGCGTCTTCCGGCTTTGGAAGTTCGCCATGCAGTTCCGTAGTCACAAGGCGATCGTCTTTCACCTCGGCGACCAGAACGCCGTTGTGCCATCGCTTGTCGTCACCGAGTGTCCGGTAAAACCAAACGACAGCGTTCGGGTGGCTGGATAAACAGTCCCCATAAAGCATACGAGCTTCGGACACAATCTGACCACTCTGATAGTCCGTCTCGCTTCCGGGATAAGAAAAGCGTGTTTGCTCCCCTTCATTCTTCATCGGCCCATCACTTGGCGAGTGGATGTAAACGGATGTATTCGCGTCACAGCCATTGCAGCCGACGCCGGACAGGATGTAGTAGGGGAGCTTCTTCTTGGTTCCCAATTTCCCGATAACCTTGAGGTCGTACAGAGTCGTTTTGAACTTCGAGCCGTCCGAAAGTGTCAGGACGCCGAACTGGCTAGGTGACGTTACCTTGTCTTCCGTACGCTGCTCCTGTGCCAACAACAGATGCATGCTGGCGCTTAAGACGCTCAAAATCGCAACGGCCTTAGATACGTTGCCCATCGTCGTTGACTCCAGAATAGTGCAAAGAGCAGCGGGTGGTCTCATGACTGGCGTAACATCGCCATTCGAGGGTTACGCGGGGAAAATTCTGGGGAGCTCAACCAGTTAGTCACGCGCTGGTTGCGTGCTTGTTAAGCGAGGCAGCTAAGATGCACAGCAAAATCCACTTACGGGTTAATCGAAAATTAAGAAGCTGATTTGTTGACCTTGAACACCAGCGCCCGCATAGTGGGACACGGCGGTGGCCAAAATTCCCGCAGAAGCAGCCTATGTCAACAAAAGATACACAAGTCAAACTGCTGCTGTCGTCGATATTCGCTCTGTTTGCCTGTCTGCCCGCGACCGGATTTGTTTACGGTTTGGTTGTTTGCGATTGCGGTCACAATATCTTTGGCCAGACGTTGGGTAGGGTGTTCGTTGGATTTGTCGAGGCATTCGTGACATCAATCACTTTAGGGAAGCCGTGGGATAATGAAGGTGGTACTGCAAGCACCAACATAAGACCGTTCGTGGTTCTGGGATTTTTCCTGATCGCGATGACGATTTATTTGCTGTTGGGTCGCTCCCGCAAGAAGAAGAGTTAAATGAATCAACCTGACCCGACAATCGGCCTTAAATTGCTCGTTCGTAAACCTCCGCAACACGAAACCACTGGTCTTGATTTTTGGATTCCCGTTCTACATCCAGCCTTGGGTGAGACATCATCTTTTTCAGTCCTCCGCAGCTGCTGAAGGGTGCGGTAGAGCATCCAAGCAGCATAGAATCACGAGAGGATTCGTAACAAAATTGGTAACAAGTAAGCCCGTTCCTGCCCGCTGGTGACCGCGGGAACCGCGCTGAAAGCCTTTATCTACAACGCTTCGGTCACTTCATTCTCAATCCGACGGTTGCAGGTTCAATTTCTGCCGCGCCTACCATCCACCATGCAGTTGGCAAATTTCAGGCAGCCCCTCCCGTTTTGGCAACACTCATAACGAGTGGATTCCGAAGGCGACGCTGCTGCGGGCGGCGGCCGGTTGGCGTGCCAGGCCGCTTATCTCGAATAGGTCGGAGTTGGGCCTGGCAGGGGGCCAGAGGGGGGAACGTCGTAGAAGTCGTCTTTTTGGTGTTTGCCGGCGCTGCGGGAAACAGAGCGGGGAACAAACAGGATGTCATCAGCTTGCAGCCTCACGTCCTGCGCTTTCCCCTGCAGGATATTTTTAATGTCTACTGGAACCTTGGTGTGACCATATTCGCCTTTCCGGAGGACCTTGGCATGGCGGAGGTCAGCGGTTGGGTTCGCCCCTTCGGCGCTGGTCAGCGCCTGCAGCACCGTGATGCCACCGGTATTGTCCATAACCACGCCCATGGGCTTGCGTACGTCACCTACCACATAAACCATGTCCGCTTTCGAAGCCACTGCTGGCGTCTTTGCAGTCGGGACGTGTGGCTTTGCTTTTCCTGATTCCTGGCTCAGGGATGGGACGGAGGCGGAAATCAGACAGACGAGAATGAGGAGGCGCAGCACCATATACAGCCCCACGTAATGACGCATTCTACAACACCCGCGTCGGGGATAGGCCAGCGGCTAGACCTTGGTTGCAGCCTTCGGCAGTCGGTGTTCGCAGGTGGTGTTGAGGCAGGAGCCGGGCAGAGTCAGGCGCTCGACCGGCTTTCCTCCCAGGATGTGCGACTCGATAATCTCATCTACATCGTCCAGTGTTACGCGTCCGTACCACACCGCGTCCGGATAGACGACCAGGTTGGGGCCGTGTTCGCATTGGTCGAGGCAGCCGGACTGATTGGCCCGTACTTTCCCTTTGAGTCCGCGCGCCGCCAGTTTCTCCTTGAATGCCTTCTGCAGCTCGGCCTGGCCCGCGGGATCGCAGCAGGGGCGCGGAGCTCCGGGCGGGCGCTGGTTGCCGCAGATAAAAATATGCTTCTCGAACTTGGGCATAAGCAAAATGTATAGGATTTGAGAGGTTCGTGCCTGGTGGCTTTTCCAGCGGGCTCTATGCTTGGGCTAGGTCAGACCTTCTACCGCAAAGGGCGCAAAGAGATTCCGCCAAGGACGCAAAGGCTAAACGCCAGAAGCCAGAAGCTAGAAGCCAGAAGCTAGAAGCCAGAAGCCAGAAGCCAGAAGCCAGAAGCCAGAAGCCAGAAGCTGTTTCTTAATCCTTCAGCGGAACCATGTTTTTCTCGCCCTGGCAGAAGGTGGCGACCCGCTGCAGTCCGCCATCGGGTTGAGGCAGCACACGGACCGGGCCAAAGCAGTAGACGGCGTGGCCGTTCTCTGCAAAGTACCATTGGCCTCCCTTGTGGGCGGGACGCATGGCGGCAGCGTGGTCAGCGGGTGGTCTTGGCGGCGGAATGCGGTAAGAGCCGTGCAGGGAAATCGACAACAGCAATGTGACGAATACTCTCATGGGGAAGTAACCTGGGCCCCGAAACCTAGATGGAGTTCAGCGCTCTGCGCTCGTCGACCTCGTCGGAAGTGTCCTTCGGAGGTCTCTGCGGAAGCGGCCTGGCGAGTTTGCTCGTGCTCTGATTTTTCGCTTCCGCCCTTGGGGATGGGGACGACGGAGACTGCACCTTGGGATCTCGCGGCGCCACTCGCGCCGGCGGCGGTTTCACCTGTGTTTGGGCACGCGCCTGCGCCTCGGCCTGCTTCTGCTGGTTCGCTTTCCCTCTCAAGCTGCTCAACTGGGCGCTGTCGTCAAACAGCAAACGAATGAGGCCGCGCTGAGATTCAATGGTTCGCCCTTGTTCCACGACCAGCATGGTCAGCAGGCCGTAGGAAACCAGAAACAAAACCGTGAGCACGGGAAGGAGCGTGTGCCTGGGCTTGCTCGTCGCTTTATCGCCCATCAGGTTCAGCTTCCACAAATGGCACCCCAATCTATTGCCCTTAAGCCATCGGGCAGGTTACGGAATGCAGCTGGCCAGCCAATAATGTTGGTTCCCGTAAGGCACGACAGGGGAGTAACTTAGGGGGGATTCCTCAATGGTCTCCCGGGCCCCGAAATGCAAGTTGCTGCACTTTATAGGTAACCGCGATGGGTTACCCGGGTGCCATCGGGCCTGCCAAAACCCACGACAGATAAGGGTTTTGGCGCATCCTGCGCTCCTCGCAGGCCTTTGGATTTTGCCGGCAAAGGAAAGCTCGGCCCTGAGGGATCAATCCTGCATCTCGACCCGGCCCGCGCTTTTCCCGCAACTCAGCCCCGTGGTAGCTTCTGATGACACTTCCGGACGACGCTGGGAAGCGGCAAAATTGATGAGACCTTGCAGTCCCGCAGTGCCAAAATGTGACCGACAAGAAGGAATGCAATCATGAAGAAATTCGCCGGCTTGATTTGCGTGATGCTGCTGCTTACGTTCGCCGTCGCCCAGCAGGAGAACCCCCCGGTAGAACCGATGGATCAAACCCCGGTCTTTCGGGTGAGTGTGGTCTCGCGGACCACCAAGGCGGTCAACTACCGCCATCGCGGCGGTTCCACAAAAGTGGATATCAAAGGGACCAGCCTGATGCCGGAAGTAAGCGGCAAAGCCAAGGTGGACAGCAAGAACGGACGCTTGCAGATCAACGTCGACCTGTCGAAACTCGGGCCGCCCAGCCGGCTGGGCGCGCAATATCTGACCTACGTGCTGTGGGCTATCACGCCGGAAGGACGCGCCCAGAACCTGGGGGAAATTGTTCCCGACACATACGGAAAGAGCAGCCTCGATGTGACCACCGATCTGCAGGCCTTTGGCCTGATCGTGACCGCGGAACCCTATTTCTCCGTCACCCGGCCGAGTAACGAAGTGGTGGCGGAAAACATCATCCGGCAGGAGACCAAGGGCTTCGAGGAGGCCATCGACGCCAAGTTCGACATGCTCGAAGGCGGCCAGTACACCATCGACATGCCGGCGCAACAACTTCCGTCGACGACCGCCGATCCTAAAACGCCCCTCACTTTGCTCGAAGCACGCAATGCGGTGGCAATCGCCAAAGCCGCGGGCGCAGATCACTATGCGGCGGATAGTCTGCAAAAAGCGGAAACCTATCTGGCCCGCGCCGAAGACTATCTCAAGCGCAAGCAGGGTAAGACGCCGATCGGCACGGCCGCGCGCGGCGCCACCCAGATGGCCGAAGATGCCCGCGTGCTGACGCTTCGCCGCAAGGAGCAGGAACGAATCGCCAACGAGAAGCAGGCCATGCTGGAGAAGCAACAAAAGGCCGAAGCCGAAGCCAAAGCCTCTGCCGAAGCCGAAGCCCAAGCCAAGGCCCAGGCCGAGGAAGATGCTCGCAAACGGACACAAGCCGAAGCGGACCGCGCCTTAGCGGAAAAAGCCCAAGCCGAGGCCCAGCTGCAGCAGGCGCAAGCCGACGCCGCCCGCGCCGCTGCCATGGCCGAACAGCAGAAAGCTGAAGCCGAAGCCGAGAGACAACGGCAGGCCGCCGCCGAAGCCATCCGCCAGAAAGAAGAACAGCGCCAACGCCTGCTCGACCAGCTCAACCAGGTGCTCGAGACCAAGGACACCGATCGCGGCCTGGTGGTGAGCATGCCCGACGTCCTGTTTGACTCCGGCAGCTACACTCTGAAGCCCGCCGCCCGGGAGCGGTTGGCGCGAATCTCAGGCATCGTTCTGGCTTATCCCGACCTGCGGCTGGAAATCGAAGGCCACACTGACAGCGTAGGCAGCGACACCTACAACCAGGCCCTGTCGGAGAAGCGGGCGGCGTCGGTGCGCGACTATCTGGTCGACAACAGTGTTTCGATCAACAACGTGATTGCACGCGGCTTCGGCAAGACCCGTCCAGTGGCGGACAACAGCACGGCCAAGGGCCGGCAACTGAATCGCCGGGTGGAGATGATCGTTTCCGGCGACGTGATCGGAACTCAGGTCACGCCGGGAGC
>JBOGLD010000172.1:0-14403 GCA_050745885.1 Terriglobales bacterium | reverse complement strand
CCCGGTCCTCATCGTTTTCGACGTGGCCATAGAGCATCGTGGCATTGGATTTCAGCCCGATCTGATGTGCCAGCTTCGCCGTGTCCAGCCATTGGTCGCCGTCGATTTTGTGATCACAAATAATATGCCGCACCCGATCGGCAAAAATCTCGGCGCCGCCGCCGGGCAGTGAATCCACGCCCGCCGCTTTCAACTGCTCCAGCGTCTCCCGAATCGAAAGCTTGGCCCGCTTGGACAAATAGGCCACTTCGACCATGGTGAAGGCCTTCAAATGGACTTGGGGAAAGCGTCGCTTGAGTCCAGAAATCAGGTCGAGGAAATACTGGAATGGCAGGTCGGGATGCAATCCTCCCACGATGTGAAATTCCGTGACTGCTTCGGTGTAACCCGAAGCCGCCGTCTCGTAAGCCTCTTCCAGCGCCATGGTATATGCGCCGGGCGTGTCCTTCTTGCGACCGAAAGCGCACAGCCGGCAGGCCGCTACGCAAACATTGGTCGGGTTCAGATGGCGGTTGACGTTGAAGTACGTCGTGTCGCCATGCATCCGTTCACGAACGTGGTTCGCCATCCAGCCCACTGCCAGAATGTCGCCGGTACGATAGAGGGCCAGGGCATCCTCAGCGTTCAGCCGATCGCCGGCGAGAACCTTGTCGTGGACAGGCCCGAGACGGACATCATCAGTCTGAAATGGATGCTTCGTCGGCATCGCCATAATCATAGCATCCGGGCTGGTGTGGGGCCGGACACTCCTGTCCGCCAGATAGTATCCAAAGTTGGGCTTTTCTTTGCGCTCTTTGCGTCCTTCGCGGTTTAAGAGCTCGCCGCCAGCGCAAAGGCCGCAAAAGGGCGCCTACTTCTTCAGCAGCAGGTCTCCCGCAACGAAGATGAAGAAGACAACCGAGATCACCCCATTCATGGTGAAAAACGCGGCATTCAGCCGGGAAAGATTGTTGGAGGAAACCAGGGAGTGTTCATACCCCAGAAGCAGCGCCACCACGATCACACCCACCACTGCCAGCCAGCCCAGTCCGAAGGCCGCCACCAGTCCCATCAATAAGACCAGCATCAGCACGTGGAACAGGCGCGCGACCCAGAGAGCGCGTCGGATTCCGAAGTAGCGGGGAATGGAATGCAGGTCCGCCTTCTGGTCGAAATCGTAGTCCTGGCAGGCATACAGCACGTCAAAACCGGCCACCCAAAAAGTGACCGCTGCGGTCAGGAGCAGAATCCGCGGATCGAACGATCCTCGCACCGCGATCCACGCTGCGGCGGGCGCGATACCCAGCGCCACGCCCAGGAACAGGTGCGACCAGCGGGTGAAGCGCTTGGTGTAGGAATAGAGCAAAACCACAGCCAGCGCGACCGGCGAGAGCAGCAGCGCCAGGTGGGTCAACTGGGAAGCCGCCAGCAGAAACACTGCGCAGGAGACAACCACAAAGGTGGCGACGAACGCCGGCGTCAGCGTCCCGGCCGGCAAAGCGCGAGTTTGGGTGCGCGGGTTGGCCGCATCAATGGCAGCATCGGCCAGGCGGTTGAAAGCCATGGCCGCCGAGCGCGCCGCCACCATGGCAACAACAATCCACAGCAATTGCTGTACCCCGGGCAGGCCATTTGCCGCCAGCATGGCTCCGCACAACGCAAAAGGGAGCGCAAAAACAGAATGCTCCCACTTGATCATTTCCAGAGTCACCCGCAAATTGCGCAGCAGGGGCACAACAGAATTGTAATGCACAACCGGTGTAGAGCGGGCGCCCTCGCCCGCTGCTCTTGAAGTGGCCTATGACTCTTTACTGATTTGAGCCGCAAGTTCAAGCCTGGCCCGCGCCGCTGATCAAAGGCACAAACCGGCACCCTTCCCGGAGAGTAATCAGCGCCTTCCCGCCCAGCTTCCGGACCAGTTGCAACTCCTGCGCCTCCGGCGGACCCACGGGAATTATCATGCGCCCGCCTTCGCGTAACTGCTCCAACAGCGCCGCCGGAATCTGCGCCGTCGCAGCCGAAACGATGATGGCGTCGAACGGCGCATATTCCGCCAAGCCCTGGCTTCCGTCTCCGGTCACCACCCTCACGTTGGTCAAGCCGAGGCGAGACAGCGTTTCTGCCGCCTGCCGCGCCAGCTCGGCGTGGCGCTCGATCGAGTAGACCTGCCCCGCCACCTGGCTTAACACGGCGGTCTGATACCCGGAACCGGTCCCGATCTCCAACACCTTCGATGAAGAGTCCAGCTGCAGGAGTTCCAGCATGAGCGCGACCATGTAGGGCTGCGAAATCGTCTGACTCGCACCAATGGGTAGGGGATGATCTTCGTAGGCCTGATCGCGGTAGCGCGCTTCCACAAACTCGTGCCGCGGGAGCCTCGCCATGGCATCCAGCAGGCGGTGGTCACGGATGCCTCGGGCGCGGAGCTGGGTCTCCACCATACGCTGGCGTTCGACGGCAAAAGGATCGGGATCGAGGTCGGCGGACAAGGCCGACTCAGAATACTCCTGGCGTGCCATGGTTTCACGGCCCTTCCCAACCGGCTACTTCTTCCGCTGCCGGACCCGTACGTCGAAACTGACCACGCCGTTCTGGTCACGCACCGCTACGATGGAAACGTTGCGCGTGACGTTGTACTCCACCTGGATGATCTGCTGCGACGCCTGGGCGACGTTGGTGGTGTAAGTAAGCGTCAGATCGTTTTTCACCTGCTGCTCGATCGTGACCGCAGGACCCGTTTGCGTGGACGAGGTTTCAGTGGTCAGACCCTGGGGATCGATTTTAATACGACTCACGCCGAACAGTTTCTGCACCCGGTTGCTCACCGTCGCATTGAGGGCCGCGCTCAAAATGGCGCTCGAGGTTTCCGAATTGAACGCCGACTGCGAGGACTGGTTCAGCTGCGCCGATTCTTCCGAGGTCTGGCCAAACGCCAGCAGTCCGATGATGTCAGAAGTGGGCAGGGGCGGCTCGGAACGGTACGTAACATTGGGCCGGTCGATCTGGCCGTTCAGGTTGAGCGTAATGTCATAGTCGCGAACCCGGGTGGTCGCCTGCAAATCAAGCACCGGCGTTGTGGTTACCGGATTGATGAAGGTGATGTCGCCGCGATCCAGACGATACTTGGTCCCGTTGAAGTACACTTCACCCTCGATGATGTCCGCCCGGCCCAGGATGGCGGGCTTTCCGGCCGTCCCTCGCAAACGCAAGTCAGCGTCCCCGGAAAGCCGCACGCTGGCGGTCTGCATCTGCAATTCCGGAGTCGTGGCGATATGGACGTCAAGCCGAATCCGGTTCAGCAGCCGGTTGGTCGGCGGCATGGCCGAGCTTTGGGAGCGTTCCAAATACGCGCCGAAATCGAAGCCTGGAGTCATGGCGAGTTTGGAGACGATGATCTCTCCATTCAATACGGAGCCGGAAGAACTGCCCGCAAAATGTAAATCCGCGTTGGCCGTGGCACTGATCCCGGGGGGATAGCGCAGCCGTACATCCTGCCCGCGCGCCGTAAGGTCGAAGTTGACCTTACCGTTGTAAACCGTGGCGTAGCCGCTAAACGTCACCAGGCCGCCGCCGGTGTGCGCGGTGAGACCCTCAATCTGCAAACGGTCCTGGTTGAAAACCAGCGATCCGTTGATGCCACTCAGCGCGCTGGGCAGATCAATGTAGGCAATGGCGCCGTTGTCGATACGCAGCCGCCCCTGCGTGACTGGCTTGGCCACGGTGCCCCCCAGCGACACATCCACTGAAACCGTGCCGGAAGAGGTGAAATCGGGATTGAAACTCTCGATCAATTTCAGGTTCATCCGGCCCTGGGCCCGTAAATCTAGCTCACGGTCGCCGCTCAAGTTCACCTTGCCGGTCGCCGAAATGTCGGTGTCCTGTCCCACCAAATGGAACTGGTCAATCTGCAACGACTCATGGGTGGCCGAAAACCGGATCGGCCCCTGGTTCTTGATCTTTACGTCTTCTACGTCGGCGTCCAGGTTGTCCAGATTGGCTGTGAATTGCAATTCGCGGGGGCGTCGCAACGGTCCCACCATATGCAATTCGCCATCCGCTCTCGAATGCCCATTGACCGCTCCGCGCAGGTAGGTGCGAAAGATTGCGTCCAGCTCAAGTTGGTGAAAGCGGAAGTACACATCCGCGGGCCAGTCTTCGCGCAGGTGTACGTGGCCATCAATCTTCAGGTCTGCCCGTTCGAACTGGGATTGCCCGCTGATCCGCAGTTCCGGCCCTTGGGACACGGCGTCAATGGTGAAGTCGCCGGCGCGTTCCTGGTCGAAAGTGAGATCGTGGAGATGAATGGTCGCGTTGAGCCTGGGCGCTTCCAGGGTGCCGGACCCATCCGCGGTAAAGTCCGCCCGTCCGGCTACGTTAATGCGAGCGCTTTGCAGCGGGGAGATGCGTATCAAATCGAAATTGCTACCGCTCAGGCTGAACCGGAAAGCCTGGCTGGAGGGATTGAAAGCGGCCGCGCCTGTGACCTTGGCTTCGTAGTGCGCCAGCTGGATATTCTGGAATTCAACTTCCTCGCCATTGAAATTCAAGTCCGAACTGAAATGCTCGATGGGCTCGCCGTAGAGACTGCCATCGCGCAGCCGGATGCTACCTTCCCCCTTCGGCGCGGCCCGCGTGCCCGATAGTTGCATGTGAAGGTCCACTGCCCCGGTGACCGGGTACGCATACCCGGCCAGGGCCAGAATGCCGGGTAAATCAGCATTGTCTGTGTCCAGATGCGCCTGGAAGGGGCTGGTATCGGTAAACTGCCGGTGGTCAAGTTGCGCCCGGAAATCAAATTTGAGGGAATCGGGATCCCGGCTCAGGGTGCCATTGTGCACGGCGAAAACCGAGGGCGACACTTGAATATCCGCCCGCAGCGCGTTCCAGTTGACCAACTTTTCCGGCGTATGAGAGGTGGCCGGAATTAATGTCTCAAAATCCTGCGACTCCAAAGTGCCCGCGATGGCGATCTGGGAAAGTCTTCCGGTGGCGGTGCCGTTGAACGAGGCGTGCCCTTTCAGCGTAACCGGAATTTGCCCGGCGTATCCAGCCGCGCTGAACACCGGCTGCCACTCGCCCAGGTCGGTGGTTGTCACCACGAGCTTCAGCGCCGCGGTAGTCGAAAGCGTGCCTGCGGCGTGAACCTGGGTCGCCCGGGTCCAGGCGGTCAGGTCCGCCAGTATCAACTCGCCGGGACCGAAACGATAAACCCCCTGAGCGTGCGCCGTGAGGGGAAATTGCGCGTTTGACGACCGTGCGGGCGGCACCACATCGACCACAAATTGGGCTTCCGTGTTGCGGACCGTGCCCTTCCAGCCTGCCACCACGTTTCCACTGGCGAGTCCGGCTGGCCTGATTTGTTCGAATGGGCGCGACTGGCTGGCCACGGCGGACGCAATCTCCGCCGCCGACAAGTCCTTGAACCGAAGGCGCACAATCCCGTTCTGCTGATTCGCTCCCTTTTCCTTCACGTTCCTGTCCGTCACCTGCGAATCAAGCCATTGCGTCACATCGGCATCTCCAGTAACGCTTCCACCCAGCACGTGGCCGTCGATCTGGGAAACGGTCAACCGTTTCGAATCGAGCGCATATTGGGCGCTAAGGCTGGCGTTGTGCACGCCGACAGGAACGTCCTTCCAATCAAAGTTCGACATCAGGACTTTTCCGATGGATGAAAAGTCCTGCGCCGACCAGGAACCGTGCCCTTTCAGTTGCAGGGCGCCGCGTCGCACCTGTGGGTGTCTGACGATAGCGGCCACCTCGGCCAGATCAAGATTGACGTCATAATCCGCGTCTACCTTCGGCTGGCTGAAATTCACCACCCGGCCTGTCGCCTGCAGGCGCGAGCGTCCCGAAGTTGCCTTGAGAGATCGCAGGTCAAGTTGGCCTCGGCCCAGGCTGAAGTGCGCTTCGGCGGTCCAGGCAAATGGACGATACCCGCTGAACGCGGTGTCAGCCTTTCCCAGCAGAATGTTCCCCTCATAACGGCCCCGAAACAGCGAGTAGCTCATGTCCGCCGACACGTCTCGCAGCGCAAAATCAAGTGGCATTCTCTGGTCTCCCCAGATCAGCTCGCCTCGGCGCACCTCCAGACGGCTGATGGACAGGGCAAAAAGCTGTTCCACCGGTTTCTTCTGCGATACCTGCTTCACCCGCGGCTCCGGCTGATTGGTGGTGCCATCGGAATAAAGAATGATGTGGATGACGGGATGATCGAGAACCACGTAGTTCAGTCCCAGCTCAGCGCGCAGCAGGGACAAGATCTTGACCTGCGCCATCAGGCTGTTTACATGGGCATACGGGATTTCTCCCGGCTGCTCGCGGCCATGAATAGTGAGATTGCGAACTTCCAGCTGAAAGTGAAATGGGACGGTGTGAATGCTGCCGAGCTCAACTCGGCCGCCGGTCGCTCGCTCCAGAGTGGCAATCAAACGCTCGCGCACCAGCGTGCGGAAAGATTCGGTAGTGCTGTACCAGGCCAAGCCCGCCAGCGCCAACGCGCCCGCCAACATCAGCCCCAGCACATACTTCCAAATCTTGCGGCGCTCCGGCGGCACGCCGGCTTCACTCATTGGCTCCGGCCTCCGGACCCGGCCGTCAGCGCCTCGGCGCGAATTTCGCTCCCCGCCCGCAGGTTTTGCAGCCAGGCGACCAGCAATTGGTTGATCTTCTTCTGGGTGAGGACTTCCTTGATTTTCGCAGTGACGTTGGCCAGAGGAACGTTCTGGCCGCCGGACTGGCGCAGTTGAGGCAGAAGCTCCTGGTTGTAGTAGCTCTCGATACTTTTGGAATCCACCGTGACCGATGGCCGCAGCCGGGCATCCACCAGCCGCATCAGCTCGAGTTCGAGCGCTACCTGGTTCGTGAGGCTCCCCTGGTTCAGCCGGTAGCGATCGAGCAGGGCACGCCAGCCCAGTTCGGTTTCGGCTTCGGGGTACTGCTTGCGAATTTCCACCACCCTCTGGGCCACGTCTTCCGGCGAGGCGGGTTGAACGTTAGACGCGTCCAGTTGTTCGCGCAGCAACTCCTGATCGATCAGGTGGTCCAGAGTGGACTTGCGGTCCTCCGCGGTCATCTGATCCAAAGGACGTGCGCTGCTGAAGGCCTGGTAGCGCAGCGCATCTTCCCAATCGCTCAGCAGAATGATGTGACCATTCACCGTCGCCACAATGCGGTCGATCACTTCGCCCGCGCTGGCCAGCCCAATGAGCGCGAAAAACGTTCCGATGCAGATCAGGATGAGAACTTTTTTCTTCATCAGAAAGTTTGTCCGATACTGAAAAACACGTTGAAACGGCCCACGCGCTGCGGAATGAAGTCCTGTGCCGGACAGGGCTGCCCTGGGTTCGGTGAACTGGTGCAACGCGGGAACGCCGGCGGGTTCAGATTGTATCCGAAATCGAAGCGCACCGGCCCCACTGGCGTCTTGTACCGCACTCCCACCCCAATCGCATGCGAGATGTAATTGTAGTGGCACTGCGCTGCCGTCCCTGGGTGCATGCACAAGTCCGGGTCTTTCTGGCTCCAGTGCAACAGGTTGCGGAACAGGTCATGGCCGTTGTTGAAGACGTTGCCGGCGTCGTGGAAGATCGCGAAACTGATATTGTCCTGGAAAAAGGGCAACGTCGGCGGGGGCATGCGCAGTTCAATATTATTCACGAACAACGCCGTCCCCCCCAGGGGGAAGCCGGTAATGGGGTCCCGGGGCCCGGCCTGGTTCAGCCCGAATCCGCGATGCGAGTTTCCGCCGCCGGCGAAAAAGCGTTCGGCCAGGGGAAGGCATGCCCCTTGCCCCGGCTGAGGCTCCGGGCAGGCGCCTCCTGGTTGCGGCATGAAGGTGTTCCCGAACGGAGTTTCAACCCCGATCCGGGTGGAGCGAGCCAGAACAAACTTCTGGTCCGAGTTGCGCTTTCTACCGATGGAGTAATACGTGGAATTCTGGATCAGCAACCGGCCAAAATCCGTCTCCGATCCAAAATGGCTGTCTGCCACGCCGCCATCGACGGTCGTGTAATTTCCCTTGGTGGTTTCCAGATCGTTGTCGCGCTTGTTGCGGATATAACTGAAGTTGGGGATAGCAACCCGCGTGGGCTGGGAGAGCAGCGGGATCTGGCTCTGACTGATCGCCGGATTGCTCGCCCGTACCCGGCGATAGGTAAGACGGTAGGTCATGATGCTGGTCTTGTTGATGGTCTGTTCAGCCTGCACTGATCCTTCCAATCGCTGCGAGGTGAACGTGGTGACGTCGACCGTGTTGTCATAAAACGCGGTAAAAGTAAGCCGCCAGTTGGGATCATTGAACCAGCGCGGAGCATCGTAGCTGATCAGACCTCGCTGCTGCAGGCCTCCTACATTGGCCTTGAGCGTTACCGTATGATTGCGGCCGCGAAAGTTGAGCCGGGTGAGGCCAAACGAGACCCGCGGGCTGACTCCGGTCTCGCCCAGCGGCTGGGTGCCGTTGGCCGTCGGCTGCCCCGTCTGGAATTCTAGCCCCAGGCCATAATTGAACGTGTAGCGCTTGGCTTCCTGCACATTCACCAACACATTTTTTTCCCGCTCGCGGCTCTCCGGGTTCTGCACCGCCGTATCCACCTGGCTGAATATGCCCAGGTCATAGAGACGCTTCTGCGTATTCAGCATATCGACCTGGCTCAGCGGATCACCCGGCTTGATCTGGATCTCGCGCTGCACGATAAAGGGGCGCGTGTGATTCAGTCCGGTCGTGAACACCTGGTCCACGATGACCTGCTCGCCCAGGTGGATGGTGTAAGCGACGTCCATCCGGAGCGGGTTGTCGGGCGAGGGCTTGGCCGAGGCCTCGAACGTGGCATTGGGAAACCCATTATTGAAGTAATAGTTCAGAACGATCTCGCGGTCCTCGTTGATCTTGGAATATCCAAACGCCTGTCCGGCGGAAATGTTAAGCGCGGGGAACGGACTGGCTACGCCCTTCTCCTTGCCTGCAATCTGGAATGTGCCCACCAGGGTCTGTGGCCCTTCCTCGATCTTCAGCGTTATGGCAAGGTCGTTTTGCTTGCCCGCATAGTTATCTTCCACTTCGGGCGTGATCTTGACCGCCAGAAACCCGTTGGCGTGGTACGGGTTCGCGATGAGATTGCGAACGTCCGCATTCAGCAGCGACTGGCTGTAACGGCCCTGCGCCAGAAAACGGCCGGCCTGCTGGATTTGCATCCGTGATCGAATCTGGTCCTCGCTGAAGCTCTTGTTGCCGGTAATCTCCAGCTTCAACAGTTTGTGCCGCTCCCCGGCGTCGATGTTGTACGTGACCCGCATTTCGTCCGCCGAAGCCGGGTTCTTCTGCACCGTGACTTTAGCGTCGAAGTAGCCCAGGCCTTGCAGGTAGTTGAGCAAGTTGCGCCGGCCTTCGTTCAGCAAGTCATCGTCCAGCGCATTTTCTTCGTAGACCGGGACGTTTCTCTTGAGCTGGGTGTGGCTGATCTTGAAGCCCTCAACATTGATCTCGACCTTCGGACCGGGATCGATTTCGAAAGCGTAGTCCACGGTGTCGCTTTCCGGGCGATAGGTGCGGCTTGAGATGGCGACCTGGGACAGGAGGCGGTTTCGCTTTTGATACTTTTTTCGCAGGCGGTCGAGCGCGCGACTGACCCGCTGCACCGAAACGTAGTCCCCGCTACGCATCTTGGCGATGTCCTGAATTTGTCCCACCGAATATCCGGCCGGCCCAGTCACGGTGATGCGGCCAACTTTGGCATGGGGACCGGGCTCAATGTGGAACAGGATATCTATCTGCTGGGTTTCGGGATGCGCCTTTTCCTCATCGCCGACCCGGGACTGGTAATAGCCGTTCTGCTCCATCAGTTGTCCGATGTTCCCCAACCCACGGTCCAGGTTCTCCCGGGTAAACAGTTCCCCCAACTGAAGCTTGGAGGCGTTTACGATCTGATTGGCGGCCGGAGCACTTGGGGCACCATCCACCAACACTTCACCCACGAAGAAGTTCGCCCGCATGCGAAACGCCAGGCTGACCTGGCGATCCGGGGTGGGCTCGGCCTCGACCTGTATATCGGAAAAACGGCCGGTGGCGTGGAGGGCCTGAATGCTTTGCCGCACCCGCTCGCGTTCCAAGGGGGCGCCCACCTTTTGTGGAATCAGCTCGAGCAAATGTTGGGTATTGGCGGAGGGCAGATCGGGAAACTCGATCCTCTGAACCACCAGACTCTCGTACGCAGCCATCCCCCCAGCCGCAGCCACGGGCGAAGGTTGCGCTTGAACCGGGGACGCCTGGGCCCCTCCGGGTTTTTGCGCCGGAGGAGATTGCGCCGCCACGCTCAGGCTGAGAGCAACCGCCAGCGCCAGTCGTGTCAGGGTTGTCCCAATCGCTCCCTCTAAACGCAAACTGGCTCCTCGCGAGTGCCGGCGATGATGGTTCGATGAACGGGTATCAAGCCGTGTTGCATTTGGTCTGCGAAACTGAACGCGACCTATAATAAAGGTTTGTACCCCCGGAGCAGGTGACCTCTTTGGAACTGGATGAAAGATACTCGCGGCAGGTGCTCTTCCCCGGAATCGGACGGGAGGGGCAGCAGAAGCTGGCAGCCGCCAGGATCGCACTGGTCGGGTGCGGGGCGACGGGTTCCGCTCTGGCTTCCCTGCTGGCTCGCGCCGGCGTGGGCACCATTCGCATCATCGATCGCGACTATGTCGAGTCCAGTAATTTGCAACGGCAGTCCTTGTTCGATGAAGCCGACGCAGCCCAATCCCTGCCCAAGGCGATCGCGGCCGCCCGAAAGATTTCCGCTTTCAACTCCCAGATTGTAATTGAACCCCAGGTAGCCGATCTCGTACCGGCCAACATCGACCCCCTGCTGGGCGGGACGCAGCTGGTTCTCGACGGCACCGACAACTTCGAAACCCGTTACCTGATCAATGACTTTGCGGTGAAGACTTACCTGTCCTGGATCTACACCGCTGCCGTGGGCAGCTATGGTATTACGTTGAACGTGCTGCCGGGGAAGACCGCCTGCCTGGCGTGCCTGTTTCCCGATCAGCCTCGCGGAGCCTTCGAGACCTGCGAGACTGCGGGAATCCTCAACTCGGCGGTAAACCTGGCGGCGTCTATTGCCGCGACCGAAGCCCTCAAACTGCTGGTGGGCGCGGACCCGCAGCTTCGGCGCACCCTGCTTTCCTTCGACCTGTGGCGCAACCAACGGGCGGAGGTCCAAGCCGGAAGCCCGCGCCCAGGATGCCGCGCCTGCGGTGAGCGCGACTTTGTCCATCTGGCCGGCGAGGCCCGGCCCCATATCACTCTCTGTGGCCGCAATTCGGTGCAGATCCATGAACGCCATCGGCCCATCGATTTCACGGAAGTAAGCGCACGCCTCCAGCCGCACGGGCCGGTAAGGCACAACGATTTCGTCCTGAAGTTCTGGCCCGAACCCTACGAGATGACCCTGTTCCCCGACGGCCGGGCCATCATCAAAGGCACAACCGACACGGCGGTTGCGCGCAGCCTGTACGCCAGATATGTGGGAAGTTAAGCACCGGGACCGATGAATTCGTAGTGTCCTGATCCAGCGCTCTTTACTCTTCTTTGCGCTCTTTGCGGATCTTCTTTGCGAACTCTGCGGTTAAGAGTCTTGAATGACGCAGGCGAGATCAAACCCTTTACCGCAAAGGGCGCAAAGGAGGACCGCAGAGTTCGCAAAGTTGAAGATCGCGCATTCCAGCTAATCTGACAAATTAGGACACCACCGATGAATTCGGAATCTCAGATTCTGTAGCAGAGGAGAACACTATGTACAAGCTCTCAGCTTTTTGCACCCTGCTCCTGTTGTGTGGACTCGCCTCGGGCCAGACCCGGTGGGTTCCTCCCGGAACCTACTCTGAACCTTTCGCTCCGAGACTTGCCACCCCTACCGCCCCGCCCCAGGCTTTGGTGACGCCGTTTCTTGCTTTGGATTCTCCATCGCTGGTTGCGGGAGCAAGCAATGGAACCATGAATGACGTCACCGGTTCCAGCCTGCATTTCAACCAGCCCTCGTGGTATGCGCCGGGGGTAGAGCTCAACCTGCCGGGCTCGCAATTGCCGGTCTCGCCTGGGCAGGCGCAGGTCAGTTCTCGTAACATCGCTTCCCGTAAAAATCCCGGAATCGAGTTAGGCGCCGCAAGGTTTCAGAGCAGCTACGGCGCCGCCCAGCTTGTGGCCAACCGTCCTGGGCGAAAAGCGAACCGGGTGTTCACCAATCCTGATGTTGCGCGCGTCAACGACGCCAACGGAATGATCCGGTTCGGAGGGAAGGAAGAGCACATCGACTAGAACTTGTCTCATGAATAGCTTTGTGGAAGGGCACGGCTTTAGCCGTGCCGCTTAAGGCCCGCAAACCATGGGCTTTAGCCCCTGAGGGTTTGCTCGTCGGCTCCGGAAACCGTTTACGCGACCACTTCTAGCCGCCGGCGAGCAATCCCGGGGCGGGGTGTAGCGCTGCTTTGGCGCCATTTTTTTTGGCGATTCTGAGCCGAGGCTTAGCCCCTGAGCAGTGGACCTTCAGCGCTGCACCACGCCCTCGAGCGCGGAGAAGAATCCCGGATACGAAATGACCGCCGCCTCGGCGCCATGAATCCGGGTCTCTCCTTCGGCCCGCAGTGCGGCAACCGCGAAGGCCATCGCGATGCGATGATCGCCCAGTGAATCGATGTCCGCTCCGCGCAATTTCTGGCCTCCGGGAATCTTCAATCCATCGTCCCGTTCCTCCACTTGCGCTCCCATGGCGCGCAGGTTGGTGGCGATAGCGGCAATCCGGTCCGACTCTTTTACCCGTAACTCGCGGGCGTCGCGGATCTCGACTCCGCCGCTGGTGTACGGCGCCACTGCGGCCAGCACCGGAATCTCGTCAATCAGGGCGGCAACATCGGCCCCGGCAAGCGTGATCCCGTTCAAGGCGCGGCCTTCCACCTTCACGGTCCCGCGTAATTCTCCGTGCTGCTCTTCCAGTTGGGTAACCGAGATTCCCACCCCCATCAGAATCAGGATATCCAGCAGCCGCGCCCGAGTGGGATTCATCAGCAGGCCTTCGATCGCCAGTTGCGATCCCGGAAACAGCCCCGCCGCGCACAGAAAGAACGCCGCGCTTGAAATGTCACCTGGAATCTCGGCTTCGATCGCCCGCAACTGCTGACCACCCGCAATCCGCACCTGATTGCCCGCTTGCGTCGCCTCCGCTCCGAAGGCCCGCAACGCCAGTTCGCTGTGATCGCGAGTGTGTAACGGTTCGGTGACCGACGTCTCTCCGGTGGCGAACAGGCCGGCGAACAGCAGACACGACTTCACCTGCGCGCTCGCCACCGGCATGTCGTAGCTGATGGCCTTCAGCTTTCCGCCCGTGACCTGCAACGGCGGCCGGCCTCCGTTCTGGGCCTTGATCTTCGCTCCCATCATTTCCAGCGGCGCGATGATTCGCGCCATCGGCCGGCGAGAGAGCGATTCGTCGCCGGTAAGCTCGCTGCTGAACTCCTGACCTGCCAGGATGCCGCTCAACATCCGCATGGTCGAGCCCGAATTGCCGCAATCCAGGCACGATTTCGGTGGCTGCAGTTGTCCGCCGTGACCGTGAATGACGATGCTGTTTTCCGAGCGCTGCACATCGACACCCAGAGCGCGTACGCAGCCCAGCGTGCTGGCACAATCCGCCCCGGTCGAGAAATTCTCCAGCCGTGTATCGCCTTCAGCGATGGCTGCCAGCATGGCGTAGCGGTGTGAAATCGATTTATCCCCGGGCAGGCGCAGCGATCCAGAAACATTTCGGGCGGGGCGTATCACAGTGGGAGGAATCGCATTCATTGCTGGTGGTCGAATTCTTGACCGCACCCGGCTGGTGCTTCACGGCTGTTTCGATTTGAAATCTGAAATCTACAATCAGAAATCTCTAGGCCAGCGCCTTGGCCTCAGCCGTGGCTTCCTTCAGGATCTCCGGCGGCACTTCCCGGATGGCGACATGGAATTCGAACATGGGCGTTTCCGTGCCCCGGCCCCAGCGGTTGACTTCCCAGTGCGCGCGCACAAACTTCACCTCGGCATGCCCGGTCAGATCGAGCAGCAGCGGATGCTGGCTACGGTAGAACTTCTGGGGAAATGCGGCCAGCGGTTTTGCTCCCCAGGTGGCGCCATCGCCGGAGCCATAGATGCTGACGTCCAGAGCTTCCTGCTCGATGATGTCGGTAATGTCCAGGGTCAGAAGGAAAACCCGGCTGGAAGCTTCGCCGACGTTCAGGGCTGCCCCATCGCCTTTGGCGTTGACCACCGTTTTTTCAGGAACCAGGAAGATATCGATCGTTGGGCTCGAAGACATGGCGAGAGAATTGTAGCAAAGCCCCCACTCTTCAATGTAGGCGCGAGCGTCCTCGCTCGTGCTGCAGCGCCACGGACGCTGCCGCACAGCGCTACCG
>JBOGLD010000171.1:0-5065 GCA_050745885.1 Terriglobales bacterium | reverse complement strand
GGATTTGAGTTTGTTGTAAGCCTCCTGCCAGTCGGTCAGCTTGTACTTCCGCAGCAGGGTGGCGAACCCCTCCATGTAGGTGGGGTCGCGGGCGAGTTCGGTTTCAATCTCCGTGCGCGCAGGATAGACCATCCCCGGCTTGGCCATCTGTTCCATCACCCGCTGCTTAAGGATCGCCGTCAGCGGCTTATACCCGGGTTCCAGACCCGCATATTTGCGGATACGGACCACGGCTGCGGCCCGGCGTTCCGCGGGGGTTTGCTCATCCAGCAAAATCTGCAGCCCGCGGAAGACGAAGCGGCTGGCGTTGAGAAAATCCACTTTGTGGGCGCGCGCAAAATCCTGCTCCCTGAATTGCAGCTCGACTTTGCGGATCATGATCTCGAGGTCCTGCGCCACTTCCTTCTGCTTCTGTTGTCCAACCGCGCTTTTGAACGTCGAAATTACCGCCTCGGTCTGCTTCCGTTCCTGATCTTCGTCGGCCAGGGTAGGCTGGGAGACTTCGGTATCGAAGCGGCTCAGTCCTTCATCCGACCCTTCTTCAGGATTGTGCTTCATCTCGACCGCCAGCAACATGTTGGTGTACTGGTTGCTGGCGGCAATCCAATCCGCAGGCGCCTCTTGCGCACAAACGGGCAGGCATAACATGGCCACACTCAGGCCCAGGGCGATTTTGCGCTTCAACGGGGTCTCCGATCTTCAGTGCTTGTTTGATCTGTCTTTGGCAAAGAATTTTCCGATTCCCAAACGCACCTGCACGGTATTGATCCCAGGATTGGGATCGCTCAACCCTGCGTTGGAAATATGCATGTAGCGCACTTCGACACTCCAGTTGCGGGAGTCTCCCAGAAAGTGCGTGCCCAGCGCGACCGAGGACGTGAAATTCACCCGATCGGTTCCCGCCGGAACGTCGTGGCTGGTAAACAGGGTTACGCCGCTGAGTTCAAGATAGGGCACCACTCGTCCTCGGGTGGCGAAGTTCCATTTCAAGTTCAGGGGATTGAAGCCGACTCCGTACGCCGTGTTGGCAGGCTGGAATACCAGAAACACCGGAACCGCATCCACCGCATACTCGAATCTTCCTTCCAGAAATCCCGGACCGTGGGGTCGGGTAAGAATCCATCCGTAACGCAGGCCCGCGTTCCATACTCCGGTATTCGAGGTTCCGCCGGCGACGGAGTGGCCGCCGCCGGTCCAAAGCTGCATCTCGTGACCACCATCCTCGACGCGGGCCTGGGCCCAGGACAGCGAAGCCCAGGACAGCGAAGCGCAGAACAGCAACAGAATGCCCAACCGTCTCGTCATGAATCCGTCACCATATCGCAAACTTCCAGACAAGACAATTGTGTGGGGTGGACGCTCCCGTCCACCGCTTTGGACTTCGGGTTTGGGAAACAAGTCGGCAGCAGGATCAACCGGTAAATGGACTTCCGGTCAAAAACGGCGGAGGGGAGTGTCCGCCCCACATCGCACACGATCACAGCCCCAGTCCGCCGTCCACGGCCAGTATCTGACCGGTGATAAAGTGTGGCGCCGCGGCAAAGAAAAGAACTGCAACCGCGATCTCTTCACCCCGGCCGTTTCGCCGCATCGGAGTCTGACCGGCCATCTTCTTCATGAATGCCGCGGCCGCTTTTTCTCCCAGATCGATCATCCCCGGGGCCACGCAGTTCACCGCAATCTCGGGCGCCAGGGCTTTGGCCATCACCTTGGTCAGCATGTGGACCGCGGCCTTGGACGAGCAGTAGTGAGCATGACTGGCCCAGGGGCGCAGCCCGCCCAACGAACCCATGTTGATGATCTTTCCCCGCCGCTCTCGCAAATACTTCAGCGCCTCGCGCGAGACCAGAAACGGGCCGCGCGTATTCGAAGCAAAGATTGCGTCCCATTGCTTCAGCGTAAGCTCGCCGAATTCGGCGGTCTCGTAGTTGGCGGCGTTGTTGACCAGGATGTCGATTCCGCCCAGCTCCTTCACCGTTTCCTTGATCGCGGACCGGACGCTCTTTTCGTCGGTTATGTCGCAACGTAGGGCCACGGCCCGGCCGCCAAAGCTCCCCACGTCGATAACCGTGTGCTGGGCCTCGCGCGCCGAGTTGCGAAACGTGATGGCCACATCAGCCCCGGCCTGCGCGAGCTGCAGCGCAATGGCCCGGCCCAGGCGCCGCGCCCCACCCGTGATAAGGGCGGTCTTGCCGGACAGAGGCTTGGAGCTAGCGGGATCCACGGTGAGATTGTAATTGAGGGCTGCAGTTGGCACTTAGTAATTAGCACTTGGCGAGGCACGGTTCGACGAAAACTACGTGCCAATTGCTAATTGCCAAGCGCTTTTTCTCTTGCTAAACTCCGCCCATGGCGGAGCCGCGCCAAGTCGTGGTCTATTCCCGCAAGGGCTGCCACCTTTGTGAGATCGTCAAGGAAACCCTGGCCAAACTGCAGCGGCGCGGCGGCTTTACCTGGCGGGAAATCGACGTGGAGAGCGACGACGAACTGCGCCGCCGATTCACCGACGAAGTCCCCGTCATCTTCATCGACGGTCACAAAGCCTTCAAATATCACATGGACGAGCGCGAATTCCTGCGTAAACTGGCCAGCTGAGTAGGGGTGGCGCCGGCCCTGTCCCCGGCCAAGGTTTCATCCTGACACCATCGGCTTGCACCCTCCGTAATGTCCTCTTTCCGATTTTCTGTAAGTAGCATTAGAGCGAGCCCTCCCCCCAAATTCAGCATTGAGAAAATTTATATGCGGAATTACAAGATCGCATTTTGCTTTCCCGTCCTGATTTTCCTGTTGGCGGGGGGCAGCTACGCGCAATCTCTGGGCGACGTGGCTCGCCAACAACGTCAGAAGGAAGCAAAAGACCCCCACGCCCCGCACAAGGTCGTCACCAACGACGAGATCCCGGAATCGCCGGACGCTTCGACCAGTTCCTCGGATGACAGCGAAGGCGCGCCCGAGTCCTCCACGCCCTCAGCTTCGCCCGCGGGAAAGAAAACCGCGGAACAGTGGAAGGCTGAGTTCCAGGTAAGAAAGGCAAGAATCGCGGCCCTACAAAGCCAGGTGGACAAACTGAACGGCTCGGTACATTTTGTCGAAGCCAATCGCTATTACAACGGCGTCCAATACAACCAGTATCAGCTGAAAAAGCAAGAGGAAGCACAACGCTTGCAAAAGCAGTTGGAGACCGAGAAAAAGGCGCTGGGAGATGCGCAGGACGCGGCGCGCAAGAATGGTTTCGGAAGCGCGGTTTATGATCCGGGGAATTGACGCTGCCGCGGACGGAGCCTTCGATCACTCCCCTGTCAGAAACTTGAATTGCGCGGAAGTCAGGGGCACCACACTCAGCCTGCCTTGCCGCACCAGCGGAGAATCAGCAAAGAGCCTTTGCGCTTTAACTTCAGCCAGCGTCACCGGTTTGCCCAGCGACCGCCCGGCCTTGATCTTCACCTGGGGATTCTTGGAATCGGCGGCATCCACTGAAACCACCGATGCCGTCCCCACTGCGCTCTTCCGCTCGCCAGTTTCGTAAATTACCAGCCGGTCGCCCGCCTTCATCTCCCGCAAATGCTTCAATGCCACGGGATTCGCGACTCCGTCCCAGACTGTACTCTTGTCTCGTTGCAGGTCAGCGAACGAGTACGCGGTAGGCTCGGTCTTGAGTAGATAGTCCATAATAGGAAATTTGAGATCGGTGAGGAAATCTGCCATGCCTTACTGCGGCTTGTCGTTCGAATCCTTGTCCGGCTCTTTCTGCGGCGCCGGTTGGTCCTTCTTCGCCCCCGGATGCTCTTCGTAAATGGAATACTGCCTGGCCGGCCGTTTCATCTTGACCGTGATCTCTAATGTGGGCTTGTCGATGTCGTAATCGGCCCCAAAAGTCTGGAAACCCGGTGCCAGCACCTGGACCCGTAACTTGCCGTAAGGCGCGCCGTCAAAGCTGGCTTTACCCTCGGCATCGGTCTTGACCTGAAGTCCGCCATTGGACTGCTTCCCGTTCTTCTGCACGGGATGCATGACGACGCTGGCGTTGCGGATGGGCTTGCCATTGTAATCCCGAACCACCAGGAAGTTCAGCATCGCCAAATCGTCCTGCGCCAGGGCCAACGATGCCAGAAGAATGGCGGTTGCAAAGCCGATTGCGAGTTTTGCCATAGCCGATGTCAATTCTAAGCACCCTTGAGCCTGCTGTCACCTGACACGAGCGAGGAAGGACGAGGCTCCCCCGGCCACGCCTGCTGCCATATTTATACGTACCATATTAAGATACTTATAATCAATCGGTTACATACGTTTTCGTTGGGACCCGGTTGACAATATGGGAACGCCTTGAGTAGAATTAGCACTCGCCAACAATGAGTGCTAATAAGCTGGTTGGCGAGTAGGTTTCCTGCAATTAAACCCTGGATCGCAACTCAACCCGAACGAAAGGAGTCAGCAAGTATGGCTAAGTTTACCCCGTTACACGACCGCCTGTTGGTACGGCGGATTGAAGAAGGTGAAACCACCCGTGGTGGCATCATCATCCCCGACAGCGCCAAAGAAAAACCGCAGGAGGGCGAAGTCATCTCCGTCGGCAAAGGCAAGAGCAACGATGAAGGCAAGGTGTTCCCCCTGGCAGTCAAAGATGGCGACCGCATCCTGTTCGGCAAGTACTCCGGCACCGAAATCAAGCTGGATGGTGAGGATTTCATCATCATGCGCGAAGAGGAAGTCCTGGGCGTCCTGACCGGCGCCGCCAAGAAAGAACTGGCAGGATCGCGCCGCTAACTGGTTTTTGTTTGTCGTCGTTTTTGTTGTCATCCTGAGCGAGCGCCGCTTTTGCGCGAGCCAAGGATCTAAGTGAGCGACCGCGCGTTCCGTGAGCCAAGCGAACGGAACAAATAGGCGCGACGCGAACATCCAAAATTCGCAGGCCAAGCCTGCCAATACACCGATAGGAGATTCAGATATGGCAAAGCAGATCGTACATGGCGAGGAGTCGCGACAGGCGATTCTCCGCGGCGTCAACTTACTGGCTGACGCGGTAAAAGTCACTCTCGGCCCCAAGGGCCGCAACGTGGTCATTGAA
>JBOGLD010000170.1:0-14581 GCA_050745885.1 Terriglobales bacterium | reverse complement strand
GTGCTGTTGCGGGTCTGAACCAGCCGCCGGTCTTGATCCCGTCGTAAGAAGAGCCTGACTTTTTCTCACGGCTCTACGATTCATCCGAGGTTCTTATGTTACGTCGTATTGCGGGAATTGCACTGCTGGGCGCGCTGGCGTTTACCGCCGGCTGCACGAACAAGAAGGTCAAGAACCCCCTGGCGGATGTGGGCTCCAAGCAGCCCGACAAGGTGCTGTTCGACCGCGCCATGGACGCCATGAAGCACAACCGCTACGACGTTTCCCGTCTTACCCTGCAGACCATGATCAACACCTACCCGGACTCTGAATTCATCGCCCGCGCCAAACTGGGCGTGGCCGATTCCTGGTACGCCGAAGGCGGCGGGACCGCGCTGACCCAGGCCGAAATCGAGTACAAGGACTTCGAGACTTTCTTTCCCAACATGCCGGAAGCGGCCGAAGCGCAGTTAAAGATTGCCAACATCCACTATCAGCAGATGGAGAAACCGGACCGCGACTACACCCACGCCATGCGGGCCGAAGAAGAATACCGGCAGCTGATCCTGCAATACCCGGACAACAAGAAAGTGGTGGCCGAGGGCAAGCAGCGCCTGCTGGAAGTTCAGGAAGTGATTGCGGAGCGCGAATATGGGGTAGGGCGCTTCTATTTTCTTCGCCAATCCTATCCTGCGTCCATTGCCCGGCTGCGGTCTCTGATGGACAAATATCCCCTGTACAGCAAGGCCGATGAAGCCCTCTACCTGTTGGGTCAAGCCTACGAAGGTGAGATCGCGATGGTGCGTTCGCGGCCGGGCAACGAGATCGCCAAGGCACGCATGATTGAGGAGTTCACCAAGGATGCCGCCGATGCCTACTCCCGCATCCTGACCCGGTACCCGCTGATGGATCGGAACGTCGATGCCAAGGCGCGCCTGGAGGCCCTGCATTTGCCCGTGCCCCGACCCACCAAAGCGGCCCTGGCTCAAAACAAAGCGGAAGAAGAAAGCCGCCGTGAAAGCACCACGCTGGCCAAGGTGATGAGGAACTTTGAGAAGCACCCAGACGTGGCCCAAGCCGCCCACGTGGGCGAGCCCACATTAGTGGATCCACAGGTAGTGAGCGCCACTTCGGTGGTGCAGGAGGCGACGCGGGCCATGATGGGCACCGCCGCCGGAGATAAGAACTCAGTCGCGATCGAAACCGTCGGTACCGGACCTCCGGCCGCGAACCAGCCCGCGCCGCGTTCTGATGCGGCGGCGCCAGAGACCGCCGTTACGCCTGGGGACAACCCCGCCCCGGCCGCCGACCCCAATGAACTGAAGCCCAATGTCGCCGCCGATCCCAATGAACTGCGGCCCAACGTCGACACCGGCCAGACCGCGCCGCCGCCCACTCAAGTTAACGAGCTAGCGACCGGGACCAGGGGCCAGGCCGCCAGCGCGAACGGCAAGACTGCCGACGGAGCCTCAGCCACCGCCGACGACAAGGATATTGACGCAGCGATGTCTTCCAGCAAGCACAAGAAAAAGAAGGGCCTACGAAAAGTAGTCCCCTTCTAGCGGTGGCAGGCCAGGCGGGCGTGGGGCTGCTGAGGGCCCCCACCCGTCGCGATAAGCAACCCGGGGGCCGTTGTCCCCACTCGTCACTGACCAGTGGTAACCTGCTTACCCTCTTCTTGTCATTGACTTACGGTCTGGCACCAATTAACTTCAGGCTGTCTCCCCCTCACCAAAGGATACCCCTTGGCGCGAAGAATTCTGCTTGCCGATGACAGCGTAACCGCCCAGAACATGGGCCGGCGCATCCTCACCGATGCCGGCTACGAAATCGTTACTGTCAATAACGGCTCAGCGGCGCTGAAGAAGATTGCCGAAAATACGCCAGACATAATTGTGCTGGATGTTTACATGCCGGGCTACGGCGGCCTGGAAGTTTGCCAGCGGGTGAAGGAATCCCCGGAGACGGCGCGCATTCCCGTGTTGCTGACCGTGGGCAAGCTCGAGCCTTTCCGGCCGGAAGAGGCGCGCCGCGTGGGTGCCGACGCCTTCATCGTCAAGCCCTTTGAGGCCACTGAACTACTGACCGCGCTCACCAAGCTCGAAGACAAGATTGTGGCTGCGCCCCAACCGCAGAAGTCCGGGCGTTTCGCCAAGGCTCTGGCGGCGGTCGAGGGGGCGGATTTCGGCGACAAGGAAACCGGCTGGAAAAATCGCCTCACCATCCCGGGCCCGGGCGTCAAAGCGAAATCAGCCGAAGCAGAAGCCCCGGAAGTGGTAGCCGGTCCCGCCCGCGATTTTGATCGCGGCGCAGGGGTTGGGCCTGGAGAGCCAAAGCGGGAGTTTGAGCGTCCCATCCCCGCCGGCCTGCCCGCCGACATCACGCCGGAAGAAATCGCGGCCATTACGGCAGCCGCAGCGTCGTTCGACGGTAACGCCGCAGCGCCCGCGGTAACCGCAGAAAGCTCCGCGCCAGAGTCTGCCGTCAGTCCGGAAACAGCATCCTCGGAGATTGCCGCCCCGACCAGCGAAGCGGAGGCACCGGCGGCAACGCTGGCTTCCGCAACCGAGTTGGAACAGGCGCCTTCACCGGAAATCGCCGCTGAGGTAGCGCCGGTAGCGCCGGACGCCGTTTCCGAAGCGGTCGCAAACGAAGCAACTGCCAAGGCGGAAGAAAATCCTGCCGCAACGGAATTACCCGCGACGGTTGCCCAGACTGAATCCGAACCAGTTTCTGAGGTACAAGCGCCCGCAGCCGAGAAACCTGCTGGCAACGATGCCGAGGTCATGGCCGCGATCGCTTCTTTAGCACCCTCCAATGGCCACGGCAGCGAAACCGTAGCGGCGAGCGCAAGCGCAAGCGGTCAGGAGACCCCGGTCGCCCTGGCTTCCGTGGTCGCCGCCGAGGCCGGAATTACCGGTCCACGATGGATCGCGGAATCGGTAGCCTTGGCCCCTGAGGAATCTGCGCTTGCGCTGGCACAGGAGATGGAACAGGCCTCCGCAGCCAGAACGGCGGCCCCAGACAATAGCCCAGACCGTAGCAACGATCTGGCCGCCGCCACGGCGGACGAAATTCCCAATCCAGCCGCGATCGCCCAAGCGGTCGAACCGGAAGCTGCCACGGAATCGAAGGGAGTGGACGCAGTTGCAGTTGCGGAATCCGTTCCGGCTCCCGTTGCCGCCGAGAGCGCCCCGGTCGAATCTTCTGCGGTTCCGGCCGCCGAGCCAACGGTGGCAAAAGCAGAATCCGCATACGCAGCCGCTGCGGCTGCCGGTTCCGGCTCCGTGTCGGAACACGTGCCGCCGGTGGAAGCGGTATCTCCGGCCACGGTTGCACCGGAAATTTCAGAGAGCGCGCCCGTCGCAAGCGCCGGGGCCGCGCCACAGCGCGAAGCCGAGTTGGCCGCCGCCTGGCAGAACTGGAAGCAGATACGCGAATCGTTCGTCGATGGCCAGCCTCCCGCGCCAGTTGAGGAGGCTCCGGTCGAAGCCAGCGTCACTCAGGATGAGGCTCCCGCGGCCGTCAGCGTTGAAGAAGCGGAAGCGGAAGCCGCCGAGGTCGAAGCGGCTGCCAGCGAAGCTCCGGGAGAGTCCACCGCGATCGCCAGCATCGTCGACACCATGCTGGCGGAATTGCGGCCCAAGCTGGTGGAAGAAATCGCCAAGAAGATGAGCTCGGAAAAGAAAGAAAAAAAGAAGAAGAAATAGGCCCCTGCCCGGTTTCCCCATTGACCTCGTACCCACAACACTCCAGCCGGCGCCATCGGGAAGAAATCATCCATACTCTCCGTCACAGCTATCACAAAGAAGTGCAGTCTTACCGGTTTGGAATGGCGAATCCGTACTCCTCTAAGAGGTGCGCCATCGGCGCAGTTTGAATGAACTTCAGAAACTGCCGGGCCGTGTCCTTGTTTTTTGAAGAGCGCATGATGACGCAAGCCTGCTCGATGGGCGGGTAGTCGGCTGAAGGAATTTCGGCGTAGCGGCCTTTTGCCTTCATGTTCGGCGACAGAGCCAGAGAGAGCGCGATGATGCCCACATCCGCGGACCCCGAGGCCACGAAAGACGCAGTCTGGGAAATGTTTTCGCCCAGCACGAACTTGTCTTTCACCTGCTGGTAGAGATTCTCCTTCTGCAAAGCGGCCACTGCGGCCTTTCCATAAGGCGCGTGCTGCGGGTTTGCGATGGCGATCTTTTTGACAGCCGGATCGAGCAGGGCCTTTAAACCGCGGCTGATGTCGAGCCTGGATTCACTCGGCACCCAGACCACAATCTTCCCGACCGCATATTGATAAAAGACGTCCGGCTCGGTGAGCCCCGCGGCCTGGAGCTGTTTTGGATAGTCCAGGTTTGCCGAAAAGAACATGTCGAAAGGCGCGCCATTTTGAAGTTGCTGAGCAAAGTTGCCGGAGGAGCCATAGATCAGCTTCACCGTCTTTCCCGTCTCCTGCTGGAAACGCGCAGCGATTTCCGGCATGGCAAACTGCAGATCGGCGGCGGCGGCCACCGTTATCTCCTGCGCGGCGCAAAGTCCGCCCAGGCCCACTAAGATAGCAACCACCAGCATGAGCCTGCTTGGATTCATGGTTCGACTCCGATTCCTCCCCCCAGGGCCTGCCCCAATAAGCGCTAACTTAAGATTTGTGATTGAAGTCGGTTGCCGACATCATAGACGCGTCTCTCGTTACGGATTGCAGTCATTCGAAGAAGGATCTGATTTTGGAATATTTCGCCTGGGCCTCGCGCGCCCGGAAGCTCCGGCCAACTAGAAACTTAGGCCCATCTTACTAACGAGTGCTTGGTAGCGATGATCGGGATGCAGGAAGTCGAATTCCGGATCTAATACGTACGACACAAGGATAGGGTTATGTTGTTCGTACGCGCGTTGAAGGTAACGAATGGTTTCATCTTTGCGTTTGAGCCACGCACAAATTTCGGCGAAGTCCAACGGGGAAACATAGCTCTTCTCGGATTTGCTTTTTGAATCGCTGAGCTCCCTTTCCAAAACTGCTTTGAAACCACCGTGGCGAAAAGCCTGTCCGATGGCAGCGGCATATACTTTGTCGCCGGCGAGTTCATAGCTTTTCCCCAATTCTTCGGCCGCTTCCTTTTCCATTCCCTTGAATAAGTACGCGTAACTTAGAAAGTAGTGCACGTATTCGTCATTGGGTTGACCAAGGACGCGAGAACGTCCTTCTTCGATTGCCGCATCAAATTGGTGAGCCTTCATCAACGCAAGCATCAGCGTCCAGGGCCGTGTGAATGGGTCGATTTCGGTGGCTTTCTTCTGTTCTTGCACGGCCTCATCCGGACGATTTAAAGCGAAGAGCACTCTCGACCGCTCATGATGAGCTTCCGCAAAGGCCGGATCAAGTTCGATCGCTCGCAGCAACTCGCGGTCCGCTCGGGCGAGATCCCAGTGGGAAAACAGGTAGACTCCTGCCATCGAGCCGTGGGCCACGGCGAGCGAATCATCCAGAGCCACCGCCTTTTTCGCCGCGATCTCGGCTTGAGCGAACAAACCGGGCGCGCTTAACGGCGCAGCGGCCAGCGCACACGCCGTGAAATAATCCGCCAGACCGCTCCAGGCAGCGGCATAATCGGGCTCAAGCTCAATCGCTTTCTCGTAATACTTCTTGGAGTCGAGGTTCTTGGAGTCGGTGAGGTCTTCGGCGGACGAATAATAGCGTCCCAAAAGGTAAGCGTCGTGAGCGGCAGGGTTGATAGCTTTCCCAGGCTTCAAGGGATGGAGCGTGGTGACCCCGATCTGGCGGGCGATGGTTTGGGCCAATTCATCCTGCAGGGAATTCAAGTCGCTTAAATCCCGATCGTAGCTTTCGGCCCAAACATGCACATCACTCGGAGCATAGATCAACTGCGCTGTCATGTGTACCCGGTTTGCCGAACGCGCGACTGAGCCTTCGAGAATGCCGTCAACGTTCAGTTCGCGCGCAATCTCGGCGAGCGGGCGATGCGCGTTCTTGTATTGCATAACGGAGGTACGAGAGATCACGCGCAGCCCGGAATTTTTCACCAGCATGGTGGTGAGTTCGTCCGTCATGCCTTGGGCAAAGTATTCCTGAGCGGGGTCGCCGGAGAGATTGTCGAAGGGCAGCACGGCGATAGAGTGAATGCTTGGCTTGGCAGACGCGAAGATACGGTCGCGCATCCCCCGAACGTTCATCGCGATGAGGAAAACGGGAATCGCAACTAGCGCAGCGATCAGCCACAACGTTTTGCGGCGCGAGGTCGTGTGTTGCGCGGGTTTCGCGCCCGAAGATGGGATTGGCATGGCCGGAAAGCTTTCGCCGTTTGCCGGTTGGTCTGCTGGGTCGGTGAACACTGGGGCGACCGGCCTGGCAGGGCCATGGTTGCCGTGGAGCGGATGAAAAGGGGCGGCGGTTACGGTCGTCGCCAGTTCAACTTTTTCCAATAACCGGTAGCCACGCTTGGGGATGGTCTCGATCACGTGCGGGGCCTTGGCATCGTCTTCCATGGCACGACGCAACTCAGAGACACAGCGCACGAGCACGTCGTCGCTCACGAACGGGGTATCCCGCCAGACTTCCGCGATCAGTTTGTCCTTGGAGACGACTTTTCCGCCATGCTCGGCCAGGCAGACAAGCACTTCCATCGCCTTCGGCTCGACGCGGATGCTTTGGCCGCTACGGGATACGCTGTTCAGAGAGGGCCGCACCACCCAGGGCCCCATGTTGAAGTCCTGATTCACTCCTACCCCCAGTTTCAGCGCCGAGTATAACTCCATTTTTCGGCCATCAGAGTTTCCTCGGCGAAATATCACCGAAACGTCGGCATCCGATCAGGATTTTATCCGGCCCATCCCGTTAACTCACACAAGACGGCGCTGGAAAGCGGCGGCAACCGCCCCAGCGCCTAGCACAAGAGGAGACAGGGTATGTCAGGGCTCAAGGCTGCGTCGATTGTAGTCCTTTGTTTTGCGTCGTTTCCAATGCATGGTCGTGCCGCAACCGTGATCGCGGCGGGCACCAATGCCGTCAAGGCTTGCGGCTTTGCCGTGAATCCGACTGCCGAAATCGTCAGCCGTCTACCGTATCCCGCCGATTGGAAAGTGGTCGTCGTGTGCAATGAGAATATGTGGGACACACTGATGCGCCAATCCAAGGTCGAGTTCATCTCAGATTACGCCTTCACCTTCCAGTCGAATCATGTGACGTTCATTCGAGCGAGGGTATTCTTGGAACCCATGCGGCACACTCCGGAACGGGTACTTAAGCACGAACTCGGCCACATCATGTGCAAATGCGACGACGAGGATCGAGCATGGGCATGGGCCGAGAAACACTAAAGAGCGGAGGCAATATTCCAAACGGGATGATTAGGCCTCACTACTTGGGGGCTGTGCCGGATTTTTTCCCCGAAGACTGGTTCCGATAAACCGCCTTCTCGGAACGTCGAAAGCTTCAGGCAGCATGGGGCAGTGCCCAGGGCCCCCGCTGGTGGATTATCATAGCCGCTTTGCCTAAGGCGGGCGGCCCGAGCTTTTCTTTGCGTCCTTTGCGGTTTAAGACCCTTCACGGCATTCTCAACCACCTAAATCTCTTAACCGCAAAAAAGCGAACAGATCCACGCGGAAAAATTTATGGCACTACCAAAACAATCAACCTTCTGACCGTGCACCGAAAACCCCACCCAAGCAGAGCTTGAACGGGGCCCCCTCGGAGGGTGGCGGTGTGCCATGCTACGACGCGGTAGTGGGGTCAATCATCGCGCCGATCTCCGTGATCCTGGTGGCAGGAAAGCCGCTCAGTTCCGCGTGCCGGCGGATGAGTGCCTCATCTTTGGCTAGATACATACAGTACATCTTGTCGGCGGTAATAAACGACTCCAGCCACTGGATATCCGGTCCAAGCTGGCGCAGCACCTGGTTAGACTTGGCTGCTCCTTCCCGCAATTGTTCCCGTCCCAAGCTCCCGATTTTCGGGATCTCCCGCTCGATCATATATTTCCTCATACTATCCTCCGTTAAATTCTCTTCGAACACTTTGCTTTTGATTCTTCCAAGGTTAGACGGAGAAAGAGCCTTGGCACAAGATGGCAGATATGCCATTATACGTAGGTGATTACGCCATCCGGGAGAGAGCTGTCCATGACCGAGGTTACAGTCCTGTTTCTCGACGGAACTTTTTCTTCCACCGCCATTGGTCCGATGGAAGTCTTCCGCCACGCCGGCTCGCTGTGGAACGTGCTCACGGGAAACCGTCCGGTTCCTCGCTTTCGAGTGACCACGGCGTCGGTGGGCGGACGCGCAGTGCGCTGTGACGGAGCCATTCGTATCCGGCCGAACGCGGCGCTCACCGCCATCCGCAAGACCGACCTCATCTTCATCCCGACCACCGGGCTGAGCCTGGACGACGTAGTCGAGCGCAACGCGCCGGTTGTGCCCTGGCTGCGGCGCTGGCACAAGCGCGGAGCTGCCATCGCCAGCGTGTGCTCCGGCGTGGGCCTGGTCGCCGCCGCCGGTTTGCTCGACGGCAAACGTGCCACTACCCACTGGGGCCTGGCCGCGCGCTTCCGCGAGAAATATCCCCGAGTGAAGTGGACGCCGGAATTGATGGTGACTGAGGACCGCGGCTTCTACTGCGGTGGAGGGGTGAACGCCTCGCTCGATCTCAGCCTGTATCTGGTGGAGCGATTCTGCGGCCACGACGTAGCCATGCAAACCGCCAAGGCGCTGCTCATTGAGATGCCGCGCGCCTGGCAGGCCGGATTCGCCATCGTCCCGTTAAAAACCGATCATTCCGACGACCCCATTTCCAGCGCGCAGGAGTGGCTGCACCAGAATTTTCATCGCACCTTCCCGCTCGAAGCCCCGGCCCGGCGCGTAGGCATGAGCCTGCGCAATTTCGTCCGCCGCTTCAAGCAGGCCACCGGAGACAGCCCGTTAATCTACTTGCAGAAGCTGCGGGTGGCCGCCGCCAAGCGCCTGCTCGAAAGCGACTATCGCACCATGCAGGAAATCAGTGACGCCGTCGGCTATCAAGACGTCGCCTTTTTCCGCGGACTGTTCCAGCGTCACACCGGCGTTTCCCCCAGTGCGTACCGGCGCAGCTTTGGGGTGTAACGAAAACTTAGCTTGGCACATCGAGAAACTGCGCTATATGCAGCGCAACCCGGTGAAGCGTCGACTGGTTCTCGAGCCGAAGCAATGGCGCTAAGCAGCTTTCGCTCTTACGCCTGCAGGGAAGAGGAAGCGGTGAAAGTCAACCGCTGGAAGATACTCAAGATATAAGGTCCGGGGCACACGGAAACCATAGATTGCGCTGCGAGCCCGCCGGAGTTGCGTTACCTTGCCGCTTCGGCCACAATACCAACGCTCGGAGCCGTGTCGTGAGCGATAGTACGGGTCGTTTTTCCGCTGTTCTGCGCCGCCGGCGCCCCCTCCTTGTGTGGCTGGCCGCTCTTCTTATATCTGCGGTTTCGAATGCTCAGATCAGCCATGCCCAGGACACGCCGGGCTCGAACGAGCTCTCCAGCAGCTTGCGCGGCACCGTGATCAACAGCGTTACCCGCGAACCCATTGCTCGTGCCCTGGTATTCTCTTCCGACAACCGGCTCGCCGCATTCACCGACGACCAAGGCCATTTTGAATTCCTCCTCCAGCGGACCGAAACCAACCCGAACCGCCCTGCGGAGGGGATGGCTTTCTACAACCCTGCCGCCCAGCTCATGGCCCGCAAGCCCGGCTTCTTCGAATCCGGCAGCTCGGGGTCTTCCCCGCCTCAAAGCGCGGTCAGCGACGACATCACGATTGCTCTGGTGCCCGAAGCCCTCATCGTCGGCCGGGTGAATCTTCCGTCTTCGAATCAATCCGATCGCATCACCGTGCAGGTTTACAAACGGCAGGTGCGCGACGGACGCGCCGTCTGGGCTCCCGCCGCAAATTTCTCCACGCGCTCCAACGGCGAGTTTCGCGTTGCCAATCTCACCGCAGGTATCTACAAAATCTTTACCAGCGAACTGCTCGACCGCGATCCCATCACCTTCGACCCTGCCGGCCAGCTCTACGGATATCCACCGACCTACTATCCCGCGGCAACTGATTTTGCTTCCGCCTCCGCGCTCACCTTGGAAGCCGGCAAGACCCTTGAGGTCGAACTCTCGCCTGTTCTTCGGCCCTACTACCCGGTCAAGGTCGCCATTACGAATTTCCCGGCCCAAAGCGGGGTGGAGGTCTCGGTCGCGCTCCAGGGCCACAAAGGCCCGGGATACTCTCTGGGCTACAGCGGCGAGGCTATCGAAGGCATGTTGCCCAACGGAATCTATACCCTGGAAGCCACGCTGCAGCAGGGCCAGCAAACCGCGACCGGTAACATGAATATCACGGTGAAAGATGCTCCTCTGGCCGATGTGTCCATGGCGGTCCTCCCCAATGGTTCGATTCCGGTCAACATAACGAATGAACGAAGCGAGAACAGTCGCCAGGCGATTGAGTTCTTCAGCGCGGGGAAATTCTCGCGTACGCAAAAGGCTGACATCCTTCTCCAGCCAGTCGACGACTTCGATTCGGGGGCTCCCGCTGCTCTTCGGCCGCCGGGCAAGCCCAACGACAACGATCTCGCGCTGGTCAACGTCCGGCCTGGCCGCTATTGGCTCGAGGTAAATCCCTACCGCGGATATGTCGCCTCGGCGGTCGCCGGCAGCGTCGATCTCCTGCGCCAGCCGCTTGTAGTTGGCGCCGGCGGCGCGAGTCTTCCTATTGACATCGTCCTGCGCGATGACGGCGCCGCGATCGAAGGAACCGTCGAAGGCATGCCTCCTGCGCCTGCGGGCGCGAGCGCTGGTGCGGCCATGATCGGCCGCATCCGAATGCCTGCGGGCCCATACGTCTACTGCATTCCGCTGCCCGACTCCCCCGGCCGCTTCACGGTAAGTACGGTTTCTTCCGAAGGCAGCTTCCAGGTCCAGCAAATCCCCCCAGGCGCCTATCGCCTTCTTGCCTTCGATCGCCAGCAGGGGGACCTCGAATATCGGAATGCGGAAGCCATGGCGGCCTATGAAGGCAAAGGTCCGGTCGTCCACCTTGTCCCGGGGCAGACCGAACACGTGCGCCTGACCTTGATCTTCAGTCAGGAGTGAAAGCCAAGATGAAGCCACTTCGATCTCGCCTCCTGGTCCTGCAGGTTGCACTCGGCTGCTCACTCGTCGCCATGTCCGCGCTGCTCCTTGCGCAACGGTCGGCGCAAGTGCCCGCGGGCAGCGGCGGCCATTTCCGCATTGCCGGTACCATCGTCGGCGCCGGCGAGGGCCACCCGCTTTCCCGCGCCCGTGTTTCTTTGCAGGAGGTCAAGAACCGCCAAACCCAGATTTTCATGATCACCGGCGACGACGGTCATTTCGAGTTCGCCAACCTTGGTGCCGGAAAATATGCCCTGGTGGGCGCCAAGCGCGGATACATCAGCGCCGCCTACGACCAACACGAGCAGTTCTCCACCGCGATCGCGACCGGTGCCGGTGTGGACACGGAGAACCTCACCTTGCGTCTGGTTCCCACGGCCGTGCTCACCGGCCACGTCTTCGATGAATCCGGTGAACCGGTGCGCGCGGCTACCGTTACCCTCTGGCGCGATGACCACCGCACCGGCGTCAGCCGCACCGCGCGCGATCGCGTCGATGCATCGGACGATCAGGGATCGTTCGAATTCGCGCCCCTCAATGCCGGCACTTACTTCGTCTCCGTGGTGGCCAAGCCGTGGTATGCGGTGCACCCTCCGTCGATTGCTCAAGCGGGCGCGCCCGATGCTTCCATCTCCGTCGATCGTTCGCTTGACGTGGTTTACCCACCCACGTATTACGCCGGAGCGACTGAAGTCGAAGACGCCACCCCCATCCTTATCCGCGGTGGCGATCATCTCGATCTCGACCTCCATCTGGCACCCGTGCCGGCGTTGCACGTGATCGTGCGTAGTCCGGCGCAGGAGTCCGGGCAGGGTTTCCGATTCCCCATGCTGCTCAAGCGCGACTTCGACGGTCAGCAGCAACCCATCCAACCTGACGTGCAGATGCCCGCGCCCGGTGTCTTTGAGATCATCGCCGCGCCTGGCAAATACGAGTTGCGCCTCGCGCCACGGGACAATGAGCCCAGCCAGAGCACTGAGGTCGAAATCAGCCAGGACAATCAGGAACTGGACGTCTCTGCCGGTGAAGCCGCCAGCACCATCTCCGCGAAGGTCGAGCTGATCGGCGAGACCGAACTCCCGCCGCAAATGGCATTCGCTCTCCGCAACCCGCAGCACCGCGTCGTCAGCTGGGGAGCGATGAACCCGGCTCGCCAAGTCACATTTCAGGATGTTGCGCCGGGAAACTACGAAATCCTTGCCGGGGCCGCGTCCCGCGCCTATTCAGTTGTCTCCATGATGGTGAATGGCTCCCCGGTCTCCGGGCATTCGCTGACCGTGCCGGCGGGTGCGTCCCTCGCTCTCTCCTTGAGGGTGGTCGGAGGCGCCGCCGACGTGAGCGGCCTGGCGCAGCGGGCAGGCAAGGGCGCGGCCGGAGCCATGATCGTGCTGGTTCCCCAGAACCCGGAAGCCAACCACGAACTTTTTCGCCGAGACCAGAGCGATCTCGACGGCACTTTCACGTTCCACAGCGTGATTCCCGGCATTTACACGGCGATTGCCATCGAGAACGGCTGGGACCTGGACTGGTCGAAGCCCGCCGTTATCTCCCGCTACGCTGCCCAGGGGGAAAAAATCGTGGTCGGCGGCTCTCAAACCGCCATCCAGCTTCCCGGTCCGATCGAGATTCAGTCGAAGTGAGGAGTGTCGCCCGACGGTACCTTGCACTTGTGCACATTGAACTGCTGCTGGATCACGGCCTGCGCCCGTGCCTGCTGGCCCGCGGGCTGGTGCTCGGCCTGGAACTGCATCTTGCAACTTTCGCACATTCCGATCACCGGAACATTCTTCACTCGCTTCATGATCCGAAGATTGCGTTTAGGCATGGAACCAGTTTCCCATACCGGCAGGTCCCGCTTGCACGCAAAATGCCGTTATGGTAACTTTTAGAATTGTCCCGGACATCAGGAAGGGATCAGAGGGCGTCTTGTCCCCGAAAGGGAGAGGCGCGATCCAAGACCTGCTGGCGTAGCTCAGTTGGTAGAGCATCTGATTTGTAATCAGAGGGTCAGGGGTTCAAATCCCTTCGCCAGCTCCAGCATTGGTTCCGGAAAGCAGGATACGAGGCGCGGCGGCGGCTTGACAGATTTTTCCAACGGCACTCCATAAGGGAATTTTCCAAGTGTGGTGTTTGCGTGCGAGGGCATATTCGCGCGCTTTTCTGTTCTCCACTTTTCGAAAAGTCCGTCTGAACGATCTTCCGTACGTGCGTGGATGTCTGCGAGGAATGCCGGACAAAGCGGGTAAGAACCGAACGGTTGTGCAGTTCTGCACAGGTGGGTGAGTGGTTAAAGCCAGCAGACTGTAAATCTGCCCCTCCTCGGAGGTACGAAGGTTCGAATCCTTCCCTGTGCACCAGAGACTTGAATGAATCGTCTCTACATGGCGCTGGCCGCCTTCGTCGCCCTGGGGGCGCTGTCGTGGGCGACTTTGAGCGATCCGAAATTGCGCCTCGCCACACTCGCGGTCCTGGCGATGTTCGCATTAAAGACCTGGCTACGGCGCAACGATGTGATGCATTCAGATCGCGAGAGTGGAGCGGAGTAGATAACATCGGCTGGGCCAGACCAGGGGTTTACTGAGGGCTGACGGCTGATGGCTGGTTCAAGCCGATGTAGCTCAGTTGGTAGAGCACTCCCTTGGTAAGGGAGAGGTCACCAGTTCAATCCTGGTCATCGGCTCCACGAAATTGAGGCGTTTTGCGGATGAAAGTTGGAATCGGCCGGCAGGAGTTTGCCGAAGGCTGACGGCTGAAAGCTGATGGCTGGTTTTAAGCGGGAGTAACTCAGTGGTAGAGTCACAGCCTTCCAAGCTGTTGGTCGCGGGTTCGATTCCCGTCTCCCGCTCCAGATATGTAGGACGCAGGGTGCATGATGGTGAGCTTCCAGCAAACTGTCATTCGAATTGAGAAAGAACGGGAATTTGCGGAACTGAGGGGCGCGATTGAGCGCGCGCTGGATCCGGAGAGAACCGAAAAGTTTTTGAAGCGGGTGCGTAAGAGCGGCGCCCGGGTACGCGATCTCGAAGCGCTTTTGGCCAGAGGCGTATTGGAAAAAGTTGACGACACGCTGGCGAAACTGGGCGCGCAAAAGCTGTATCAGGCGCTGACCGTTTCCGACCAGGCGCAGATGCGGGAGTTCTACCTGTCCCGAGTGGAAGAGGTGGAGCCCGGCCTGCGGACAAAATTTCAGCAGCTGTATCGCTATTACTGAAGGAAGGAACCAGCGAGCGAGATATGGCGAAAGAGAAATTTGAGCGGAATAAGCCGCACTGCAACGTGGGGACGATTGGTCACATCGACCATGGCAAGACCACGTTGACGGCGGCCATCACGAAAGTGTTGCAGAAGCACAACCCGAAGATCGTGTTCCGGTCGTTTGATTCGATCGATAACGCGCCGGAAGAAAAAGCCCGCGGCATCACGATTGCGACCGCGCACGTGGA
>JBOGLD010000169.1:0-48570 GCA_050745885.1 Terriglobales bacterium | reverse complement strand
AGGCTCAGAATGCGAGCGCCAAAGACCTTTTCGTAGTAGCGGGCCGATCGCTCGATGTCGGTGACGGTGAGAAACTGCGCGATGCTGATTCCCTCGCGCGGGGGCATCTCATAGCTCTTCTGGTCGACTTGTACGGCGTTCATTGATGGCTCCTTTCGATACAGTTGTTCATCACCAATACGGCGTTCGGAGTCCCGCTGTCATTCATAAACAATGGATCGACGCCAGCTACCCGATCAGTCCTTTTCGGCAAGTGGCAGTCTACTCCGGACTTGACCGGCGGGTTGGGGGCGGCGGAAATTCGCACGACAGGGATGGCGGTCGCCAGCGCCAAAACCGCAACCGAAAACGCGAACGTAACGTTTGCTTTCCCGAATTCCTCCATTTTAAACCTGATCGAAAGTGGGCCATGACGATCCAGTTCTCGTCTACAGCTTAGAAGCAGCCCTGGGCGGTTGAGACCGACTAAGGTTGGAACCCGTCCGCCATCCACTTGGCGAATAGTTCAATGCGAGATAGCTGCCAGGGACCTTCTCCTTTTGGTGGCGGGGGCGGCATTACAGCGCCGCCGATTCCACGAATGCGATCGTAGATGGCCCCAGCGTGCTTTTTGACGTCATCGTACCTTCCCAGGTTGAACGCCTTGCTCATGCCTTGAATATCTAGTTCGGTAAACAGCGGCCTAATGTCCGCTTGAAAGCTCGTCGTTTTCGTCATCGCGCCTCCCAGGTATTGGGTTCATTCGGCCACAACAAAATGGGCCGCGCAATTGGACGATGGTATTGCCCATACTTTCGTATCAACTGCAGTGTCCTTATCACTGAGATGTCGGATACTGGATACGAGATGTCGTCGATACCAAGGTCCAATTGTTTTCGTCCCGTCGCCCGTGGTTTAATGCTACTCGTTCGAGGTGCATGTTGATCGGATTTGATTATTTGTGAAGGAGAACACACCCGTGAGTAAGCATCTCGAATCGCTGTATCAGAATCTTCTCAACGGCAAGCTGCCACATAACCTAAGTTGGAGCGAGGCGGTCGAACTGATCGAGCAACTTGGCGAGGTCCAACCGCATGGAGACGATGAATTCGTGTTCCGCGTCGGCGGCCAACGCGTCTTTTTCAAGAAGCCGCACACCCACGATCTTGGCGTCGAGGAAGTTTCTCGGCTGCGTAAATTCTTGAAGGAAGCCGGACGGGATGCGAATACGTCAGGTTCCCCAGTAGAAGAACCAGCCCTACCCAGGCGGATGATCGTCGTCATCGACCACCACGCCGCCCATGTCTACCAGGATTTCGGTGGAAGTCGTCCGGCGGACGAACAGAAGGTGCGACCGTACGATCCTTTCAATTTTCATCATCATCTGATTCATCGAAAGGAAGCTCACTACCGTGGCGAGCGAGTACCTGAAGAGGATTCGTTTTATGAGGAGGTCGCGAAAGATATCGCTCCGGCGAATGAGATCGTCCTGATCGGTCACGCCACCGGAAAAAGCAACGCCGCCGACTTCTTGAAAGAATACTTGAAGACTCATCATCCCGACATTTCTCGACGAGTCATCGCTACCGAAAGCGCAGACCTCTCGGCAGTGACTGAGCCTGAAATTGAGGCTCTAGCAAAGCGGCACATGGTCGCAGTTGTCTAAGCAGTGGTTGTGACTCACGCCTGTCACATCGGACGCAGCCGATACTTAGGTATTGCCGATACTATCGTCCAATTGATTCGCCCCAAATGTGTCTGGTTGAATCTTGTCGCATACGTGGACCGGTCGCATGGCGAGAGGGATAGTTGTTGTTATGGGTAGCGTCCTGAGCGCAGCGAAGCGGGATTCAGGCAGGATGCAATGATTCGGCGCATTGCTATTTTTCCCAAGACAACCCTAATCCAATGAGCGCTGTTTGGGACTATTTTCGGATGAGACCATTCTCACTCGGCGCTTATTGTCCCCTAACATCCCCTGATTTCCTGGACGATAGGGTTGCAAGTGCCTGAAAAAAATGGCGGGGACGACGGGACTCGAACCCGCGACCTCTGCCGTGACAGGGCAGCGTTCTAACCAACTGAACTACGTCCCCCCGGTCGAACCGGAATCACCGAAATCGTGCGCGATGGAAGGTATGAAGCAGCAATCTTCGGCTGTTTCATGATTGCACGAAACTTCGATAGCTGGCAAGGAATCCGGCGAGGGCGTAGTCGCCACAGGCCGTACCGCTTGAAGCAGGCTCTTGCGCCCCCGCCCCGTCATCCCGAGCGCAGTCGATGGACCTTGGGTTCGGCGTGCGTCGTCAAAAAAATGTGGCATGCATTCGAAACCCGCCGTCTCGATGGAGTGCAGAGCTCAGGGAGGAAAACTCAAGGTCCCTCGACCTCGCTCGGGATGACAGTTTGCCGGCCTTTGTCAAAGATTTGCTGATCCGCGTTGCTCTTGCAGGCTCGGAGCCCGGTGCAGTAAGCTGCCCTCGCGTTGAATCCTTCGTCGCTCAGGACAATCCAAACAGACATGAAAGCCATTCAGGTAAAGCAAACCGGAGGGCCTGAAGCCCTCGAGCTTGTAGACATTCCGGTTCCTCAACCCAAACCCAATGAGGCCGCGGTGAAGGTCGCGGCCGCAGGCGTGAATTTCATCGACGTTTACCATCGCGAGGGACGGTATCCGGTCGCCCGGCCGTTTGTGATCGGTCAGGAAGGCGCCGGTGTGGTCTCGGCGGTCGGCGCGGAGGCGGAGGACGTCAAAGCCGGCGATCGTGTGGCGTGGACCAGCGTCATGGGCTCTTACGCCGAATATGCCGCAGTCCCGGCCGACCGGTTGGTAAAGATCCCGGAGGGAGTGAGCGAGCGCGACGCTGCGGCTGTGATGCTGCAAGGCATGACTGCGCACTACCTCGTTTACAGCACTTTCCCGCTGAAGAGCGGCGACGACGCCCTGGTGCAGGCCGCGGCCGGCGGAGTGGGATTGTTACTGGTGCAACTGGCCCACAATATCGGAGCCCGTGTGATCGGAACAGCCTCGACTGAGGAGAAGGCCAGTCTGGCGCGCGAAGCCGGCGCCGACGATGTCATTCTTTATACGCAGGCCGATTTTGAAACCGAGACCAAACGGCTCACTCAGGGCAAAGGCGTCAACGTGGTTTATGACTCGGTAGGCAAAACCACCTTTGAAAAAGGACTGAACGTGCTGCGGCCGCGCGGCATGATGGTCTTGTTCGGGGGGTCGAGCGGGGCCGTGCCTCCTTTCGATCCCATTCTTCTCAGCCAGAAGGGCTCGCTGTTTCTTACCCGCCCTTCGTTGAACCACTACATTGCCACTCGGGATGAACTGGAGGCGCGGGCCAGTGCGCTTTTCGCCATGATCGCGGCGAAAAAGCTTAAGCTGCGTTTCGAACATATTTATCCTTTGCAGGATGCTCAACAAGCCCACCGCGATCTGGAAGGGCGCAAGACAACCGGGAAGTTGCTGCTCATACCTTAGGCGTCTGCCTTGGAGTTGTGCATCCGTCCGGGGAATTACCACACCGGGGCCGGTCTTTTTCTCGCAACATCGTGTCCCGCAAGATCGTGTCCCGCAACGTCATGGTGTGGCAAGGTCGTGGTGCGACAACCTGCCTGCCAAGTCTTGCCTCTAAGGTGCAGGAGGATACTCATGGCGACACGGAAGAAGGCGAGTTCCAAAAAGAGGTCCAGTCGGCGCAAGTACGGCAAGGGGGCGAGCAAAAGCGTTGAGCTCGCGATGCGGCGGGAAAAGCGCGGAACCCTGCGCTCCGGCAAAGGAGGCAGAGGCGGAAAGGTGACCAGCCGGAAGCAGGCGATCGCCATCGGTCTTTCCGAAGCTCGTAAGAAGGGGGCGAGGGTTCCGGTGAAGAAGGCTAGTTAAGAAGATGTGGAGATGGCGCGGCTTTAAGCATGTCGATCCGGTCGGTGCTGGGCTAAGCGACCGCCTTCGCTCCCGGCATGGTACTAAATGACTGAATCGCGCTGGCCTCGTCCGCTTCAATGGCAAAGACCGCCGACAACCTGGTTATGTGAAGCAGGTCTTGCAACCGTTTGCTTGGATTGACCAACTTCAACTGCCCGCCCTGATTGCGCACGGTGGTGTAAGCCTTCACCAACTCTCCAATGCCTGAGCTGTCGACGTAGCCCACCTCGTGCAGGTTCAGCGCAATCTTCCTGTGTCCTGCTTCGACCAGTTGCAGGACTATTTCGCGCAGCTTGACATTGCCTTCGCCAACCGTGATCCGGCCGCTGACATCCACGATCGCGATGTCCTCCACCTGGCGGATGTTCGTCCGCATCCTTACCGGAGTTTTTCCCTGAATGCCATGACCGCACCGATCGAGGATGGCACAGGCGGAACTGGCTGTTTCCCTGGACTCGGTTCGCACCACCACCAGTGAGCGCCCCTCTCTAAGGACCTCGCGGAAGAACAGGACATCTTCGGAGCACTTCTCGTCCGGCGTCGGCTGCAGGCTTTCGCCGCTCGCGGTCATGGCCTTGCCCACGGCTGCGCCGGTTCCGGCACCTGCCAGACCGAGCAGCGCGGCCGCCCCAAAACCCAAAACAAAAACCGTTCCGATGCCGGTGAGCATCAATGTGGCAGCGGCCACTCCGGCCGACATTCCGGTGGCCATGCCCACGAAACCGCCGACGGTCGAGCCGGCTTGCTTGCCGAGAGCCACCGATTCAGGCTCGGATCGGGTCAAAAATACGATGGACTCTTCGGGGATGTGGCTCTCCCATAATTCTCGTACCCCGGCTTCGGCGCGCTCGCGAGAAGAAAACACTCCAATGGCAGTTTCCATGGGCTTTGCTCCGGGTTGCGGACGGCATGAAATATGCTCCTCAAGTTCGGTAAAGTCAATGGCGATTACCCAGGCAGTTCGAGCCTTTTGGAGCCTTATTGACCTTTGGCGACGCGGCCGAAAGCTATGGCGGGGCAAAAAAGACATGGTACGCCACCTCAGCCCAGGCCACCCGAGCGGAGGCGGGTATATAATCGCGTGATTTTTCAGGCGGCGTGCCCTGTCCAACCCATCCGATCTGCGCGGAAGAAAACTGTCTGCCCCGGCCATTCTCGGCGATGACGTTTCCCGCCGCGCCCGCCGCCGGATTGCCTTGCGGCTTTTGCCCTATGTGCTCCTGCTGTATGTCATTGCTTACCTGGATCGCAACAATCTGGCGACCGCGGCCTTGCAAATGCCGCACGACCTCGGCTTCGACGATCGTGTGATCGGCTTCGGGGCGGGCATCTTCGCCCTCGGCTACGTCATCCTGGAAATTCCCGGCACCCTCATCATCGAGCGTTGGAGCGCTCGGCGCTGGATCGCACGCATCATGGTTTCCTGGGGGGTGGTCACCATGGGGATGGCCTTTATCCGCACCCCGCATCAGTTCTACACGGTACGTTTTCTGCTGGGATTGGCGGAGGCGGGATTCTTCCCCGGGATCATCGTGTATCTCACCCACTGGTTCGTCTATGAAGATCGCGCCAAGGCAGTGGCCGGCTTCATGGCGGCCATTCCGTTATCGTTCGCGGTCGGTTCCCCCATCTCGGGTTTGCTGCTGGGCGTCCACTGGGGCAGCTTTCGAGGCTGGCAGTGGTTGTTCATTCTGGAAGGTCTGCCCGCGTTGTTCTTCGGGGTCATGACCTGGTTCTATATGACCGATTGGCCGCAGCAGGCAAAGTGGTTGCCCGCCGATGAGCGCGAGTGGATTATTAATCAACTCGAGAGCGAGAAGCGGGCCAAAAAATCCGTCCACGCCTACACCGTGTGGCAGGCACTGCGGCATCGCGACGTTGTCATCCTGACCTCGTTGCACTTCGTGCAGAATGGCTCGGCGTACGCTTTGGCCTTCTGGCTGCCCACCATGCTCAAGCGCTTGTCGGGAGCGAGCGATTTCAAGGTCACTCTGATGGTGGCCTTGCCCAACCTGCTGGGTTTTGTCGCCATGCAGGTGAACGGCTGGCATTCCGATCGCACCGCCGAACGGCGTTGGCACACCGCAATTCCGCTGTGGGTATCGGCGGCAGCGTTGCTGGTGCTCAGCCGGGCGGATTGGGGAACGGTACCTTCGCTCTTCCTGTTCTCCATTGCCGCTGCCGGTTTGCTCGCCTTTCTGCCCAGCTTCTGGGCCATGCCGTCTGCGTTCCTTTGCGATTCCGCTGCAGCGATGGCAACCGGCACCATCAACTGTGTGGCGGCTGGCCTGGGGGGCTTTCTCGGCCCGGCGCTGGTCGGCTATCAGGCAGCACGAACCCACTCCTTCAGGTCCGGCTTTGCGGCGCTGGTGGTGGCTCTTGTCATTGCAGGTTTGTTGCCCCTTGCCGTGGGTATTCGTGGCCACGCAGCGCCTGCAACCGTGCGGTAAAACCAGAAGCGGGCAGCCGTAAAAGTCACCATGCTGCAGAAAACCAACAACGGCAAATGGCTTGGCCTGAAAGACGGCAGCCCGGCGCGGATTGAGAACGAGCCAATTTCCCAGAGCAGTTGCAGTTAAGATGTGTCTCTAAAACCTTACCTGACAGCCACTTCACGGTTAATCCAGATTTAAAGAACTGTTTTATTGACTCCGCTCCCGGCTTGCGACACCCTCCCTCGCCAGTAGCAGGACCACTGGCAAAAGTCGTTATCGCGGACCGGAGAGACCTCCTATGAAGAACCTATTCTTGCTCGGGGCAAGTCTTCTTTGCGCAGCTTCAATGGCATTGGGACAAGGCAAAACTCTTTCGCAGGATCCACTCACCACTCTCCCCCTCAGTCCCGCGACTGATGCGGGAAAGCACTTTGGCAACGAACCGGTCAACATGCCCGACAGCCGGGTGTGCAGCAGCAAGATGCAGGGTAATTTCTACACGCTCTACAACATAAAAACTGGCGCTGCCCTCGCCTGGTACGAATCGCGCCTGCCGGGCTTTAAAAAGGCGCAGGGCTACGAATCCAAACGTTCGCAGACCGCTTTCTTTAATTCTGACAGAACAATTCTGGTCATTATCACCGGCGACGTCGGCGCGCAGGGAGAGGATGCCGACGCCTACTCCGTGGCCTACGAAAGATATCAGCCGGGGATCCCTATGAAGGCGATTGAGGGTTTGACTCAAGGCAAAATCCTGTGCAAGTAATAACGAACTTATCACTGGCATAAGCGCCTGATGCTTCCGGCTTCCCGGCCCTATTGAAGATGCGTTGGCGAATCCTGAAGCGGATCACAATGACGCGGCACCTACGCCTCGTCGCAGCAAACCGGGAGACGAAATCATGAAACGCCGATCCATCCTCTTTGCATTCGCCTTCTTTGCATCCATCTTCTTTGCATTCGCCTTGGCCGCATTCGCCTTGGCCGCGACGGCGGCCGCACTTGCTGCCGCAGCAACGCCGCCCGCTGGCCAGTCACCGGCGACGGCCAAGGTCACGTTCCGGGGCACCGAATACTTCCTGCGCTCGTCGCACGGCAACGAATACGATTTCACGCCCCCGGGCCAGGAGGACTTTTCTACCTTTACCGACATGCTGTCACTCGATCTATATCCCGCGGCCCATGACCAAGAAGCTCTGGCCACGATCACCAGTCGGGTCCGGGCCATTGCCCAGGGGGCGAAAGCCACAATCCTGCGAACGATTTCGGTCTCCGCTTCAGGGCAACAACCGGGCGAGCATTTCGTTGCCGCAGTGCGGCCAACCGCCCATGGTGTGGATTTCGATGCGGAACGCTTCGTGCTCGTCGACAAACAAGGTGTCGGGGTGTTTTATACCCACCGGTCCTACGGCACGTCCGCTGCCGGCACAACGAGTGAATGGGTAACGAAGAACGCTGCACAGGTTGAACAGCAGCTTCTGCAGTTCGATGCCTCCCACATGGTGTCGTCCGTGAAGACCCCCACCAGCCCATCCCTTCCTGCTCAGAACACAGATCTGCCTGCCGGCACGATTAAAAAAGGCACGCTCACGACTCCGCTGCTCATGCACGACACCATGCAAGGGGTCGCCGGCAAGGTGGCCGCGCTGGGATGCGACAAAGTTGAGGGTGTTGCGCCTTACGTCGTAACGCCCTTCTCAGGCGCGCCCCGCGCCAGACAGTGGCAGGAGAAGTGGCTGGTCAAGGGTTGCGGCAAACAATATCCGGTCGATATCGATTTCAAAGAGGATGGAGCAGGCGGGGCCTATTGGACGATCAAGCATTGAGGGTCGCCCGCATCACTGGAAAGAGTCGGCAGGCGGGCCGGGATGCAGCCGCTTTTCGGGAGCGGCCCTAGCCGACGCTACACAAAGTTTACTCCTGGCCCTTCATGGAGACGGCTGGTCACCAGTAAGGCCCACGCCCAGAAAGTGTCACTGCAGCTTGGCGTACTCCGCCTTGGCTTGCTTCAGGATGGGAATGTCGGGGTCGGCGTCCTTCCAGAGGACGAAGAAATCCTGGTAAGCGGTTTTCGCTTTGGCGGTATCGCCGGCCATGGCATAAGCGCGGGCCGAGCCAAGATGGGCGAGTGCGCCGAGCGGAAAATTTAACACGATCCCAGGGTGGTCAAGGAACTTTTGGAACTCCGCGGCCGCAGCGGAGCCGTTGTGCGCCAGTAGGTAGGCCTGGCCGCGAAGGTAGGCAGGATACATGGTTCCTAACTGAAATTGCGGCGGTTGTCCCAATTCGTAGGGAGCCGCAGCCTCCAGGGATACCAGGGCCTGGGCGGAATCGTTCGCGTCCAATTCCAATGCCGCCCGAATGGCCGGCAACCAGTAGATTTTCAACAGTGTGTGCGACGGGTAGGCCTTCTCCAATTCTTCGGCCATGGCCTTTGCCCGAGCGGTCTCGCCCAGGCGCGCCAGTGCCAAGGCAGAAAGAATCTTTACATCCCGGCCTGGGGCCAAGGCTAATGCGGCCGCAACATATTTCGCCGCGACTGCCGGATTACCGAACTCAGCCTCGCGCAATCCGGCATTCACCTGCCAGATCGCGGCGGTCTCTTTCGAGCCAGCTCGGACGGCGGCATCCACCGCCCGGCGGGAGAAGTCCCGCGCTTTGGCGAGCCGCCCATGGAACGCTTCGGTATCGGACTGCACGGAGAGCAGGACGTCTTCGGAGCCAGGCTTACCTGCGGCCCAGGACACCTGTTTCTCCATCTCCGCAGTATCGCCTTTCAGGAAAGCCAGTTGGTAAATCGCCAAGTGCAGGAAATCTCCGGCGAGCCCAGTCGCCTGAGCCTGTTCAATAGCCTTTCGGGCATCGTCGGGCCGGTTGAGCGCCAGATAGAGGCCTGCGAGATTGGAATAACCCACTGCGGCGGGCTCCAGATGCTGGGATTCCAGTGTTTCATTCAGCGCTTTTTCGTACTGCCCAAAGCCAACGTAAATCACCCCCAAGTTGCCCGCCGGCACCATATCCTGCGGATAGCTCTTGGCCCACAGCTCGTAAACCTGGCTGGCCTGCTCTTCCTCGCCGGTGACGGAATCGTAGTAAACGGCCGAGATCCGGTATTTTTCCCGTTCACTCACCCGATCGCGGAGCTCGTAGGCTTTCTTGATGTTCTCCGCTGCCAGATTGGCCTGTCCGAGGTTGCTGTAGACGACGCCGAGAGCAGCATAGGCTGCAGCAAAATTGGGATCCAGTTCGAGAGCCCGTCTATAGAACGGGATGGCCTCAGCATTTCCCTTGGTGCGGAAGGTCGTGATGCCCATGCTAAAGGCTTTCAAAGCTTCGAGCGATGGGGTGGTGGCCTCAACCGGAACGTCGAATTTTTGGACGGAAGCCAGCGATTCTCCGAGTTGGGTCCGCAGGTTGGTTGCCGCCGTGCCCAATGCCTTCAGCACTTCCTGCTTGCCGGAAGCCTCCTGCTGCACCTCGGCGAGCGTGTCCCCGTTGCTGCAACCGACCGCATCGATTCCAATCACGTACTGGCCACCAAGGTTGGAAATGGAGCCCAGGATGATCCCCTTGCTGCCGGTGCGAATGCAGAGTTCGCGCGCCAGATCGCGGGTGACGCGTTCGTTTGATGCGCGGCCCATCAAGTGCAGTGTTTCTTCCACCTTGCGGTCGGAGAGAATGTTCAAGAAGGGAGATTGTCCCAGTTGCACGGCCAGGGCTTGTTTCAAAGCGTCATCAAAAACGGGATCCCCGGTCTTGTTATCGAAATCGGCCAGCACCACGGTGTCTTTCTCGGTAAGCGGCGTAGCCTTGGTCACGGGCGTTGCGGAACGCGAGCGCAGGTAAAGTCCAGCGCCCACCAGTCCCGCGATCAGTACAACCGCGAGCACCGGAAGTTTCCAAAGTCTGTTCCGCCCGGCTGCCGGAGTTGCGGTTGCCGGAGCGACCGCAGACGAAGATGACGCAGCGACAGCGGGGGTCGAACCCGATGCTGGCACTGGTTGTGGGAGCGGGGTCTGCAACCCGCTTTCCTGAGCTGCTGGTACTGACCCCGAGCTACCCGCGGGCGCGTGCCCCGTGTCCGTATCGCGCTTCAGCCTTTGCAGTTCCGCACGCATATCAGAGGCATGCTGGTAGCGCAAGTTGCGGTCCTTTTCCAAGGCCCGGTAGATAAGGTCTTCCAGCTTGGGCGGAATATCGCGATTGAAACGAATCGGGGACGGTGGAGCAGAATCGAGGATGGCCTTAAAGATGACTCCCGAACTTTCGCCATGGAAGGGCACCGTACCGGTCGCCATCTCGTAGAGCACCGCGCCGAACGAGAACAAATCCGTTCGTGCGTCCAGTTCCTTAGCCCGCACCTGCTCCGGCGACATGTAGGCAACGGTGCCCACGGCTGAGCCGGGACTGGTCAGGTGGAGGTTTCCGGCACCGGTTTCTGTAGCGTCTCCTGTGGCCTTCCCTAGAGCTGCCGTCATCTTGGCCAAGCCGAAGTCCAATACCTTGGCGTGGCCCCGCTCCGTCACGAAGATGTTTGCGGGCTTAATGTCGCGATGGACGATACCCTTGGCATGCGCTGCATCCAGAGCGTCCGCGATCTCAATGCCCAGCGATAGCAGAGTTTCCAGTTCAAGCGGGCGGTTCCCGATCAAGTGCTTCAGCGTTTGGCCATCCAGGAACTCCATGGCGATGAACGCCTGACCATTCTCGTCACCGATGTCGTGGATGGTGCAGATGTTGGGATGGTTCAGCGCCGATGCGGCTTTGGCCTCACGCCGGAATCGCTCCAAAGCCTGGCGATCCTGCGCCACGTCTTCGGGGAGGAACTTGAGCGCGACGAAGCGGTCGAGGCGCGTGTCTTCCGCCTTGTAAACGACACCCATGCCGCCGCCGCCGAGCATCTCGACGATATGGTAGTGGGAGACGGTTTTGCCGATCATGGACGAAGGCGCAATTATGGCGGCCTGATCTTAGGCGAACGGGGAGGGCAAGTCAACGCGCTCGACGGGATCTGGTGCAACGGCCTGATGAGAGTTTTGCAACTTGGGTATAACCTACCGCTAGGATATAATGGTTGCATGACGGACGTAAGCAAGGCCGCCAGTCTCCTGGGACGCAAGAGCGCCGAGGCTCGGGCCAGGAAGTGGGGCAAGAAGGAATTCGTCCGCAAGATGCAGGAGTGGGGCAAGCTGGGAGGCAGGCCAAAGGGAAGCGGCAAGAAGAAAGCGAGGTGACAAGTGAGCATCTACAAACGTGGCGATGTGTACTGGTACACGTTCATGTGGCTGGGCCGCATGGTGCGGGAGTCTACGAATTTCCGCCCGCTATGTTCATCCCTCCGAGGACGCGGTCCGAACTGCGATGTCAAGGTTGGGTGGGCACAGTTCCGGGCACAGCGAGGAATCATCGGACAGCGAGCGCAACCACAAGACGCTGCCAACCGCTTAACGTAGAAGAACTTTAGATGGTGGGCAGTGCAGGGTTCGAACCTGCGACCTCCTGCTTGTAAGGCAGGCGCTCTAACCAGCTGAGCTAACCGCCCAAAAACTTACGAGCGACGGTGCCAAAGTCAGTGCCAATCTCAGTGCCATAGTACCCTAACCAGTCCTCAATTCGCTTGCTTTGGAGCATCGGCGGGGATCGCGGGCGAGTGAAGGTGACTTCAGCCGCTGGCTTCTGTGATTCTTCCATGAGATGGACATCAGTGTCCATCTCAGCAACTTGCGAGCATACCCATCCATCACTTTTGAACTTGGTTCCGAAATTCAACGGGTGTAATCGCTGATTTCATCATTTGAGGGTTTACACCCGGGGTAGAATGCTCGTCTCCTCGACTCGGTAGGAGCGAATTGCGGTCGTGCTGAATCAACCAGAAACGGGAGAGAGAGGCAAAGCGGAAAGGATGACGGGCATGGAATCAGAGATCAAGATCGGCCAGCAATTCGAGTTCGCGATGCATGCAGATATAGGGTTTAGGCAGAAAGCGGTCGTAACCCGAGTTTTGTCCAATCGGGAAGAAGGACTCGGTCCGGAGGCGGACTATTACATCGCCGATTGGATTGAAGCGATAACACTCTCGGAACAGCCAAAGGCGCTGCTCTTCGTGCTTGCAAACGACGGAAACGTTTATCTGGATGGCGTGTGGGTTGACATCATCGTGGACCTTGCCGCGTAGCTGTTGCGGGTAGTGCGTGAATCGCGTAATTCAGGCGGTCACGGAAATGTAAGTGATCCCGGCCTCCTCCAATCTGAAGGCCGGGATTCGGTTCAAGCGGCGATCGCCGCAGTCGCTTTGAAGAATGCCAACATGTCACGATTGATCTCGTCTGCGTGAGTGGTGGGCATCCCATGCGGAAAGCCGGGATACGTCTTGAGTGTCCCGTACTTCAAGAGCTTCACCGACTGTGCACCGCTACTCTCGAAGGGGCAGATCTGATCGTCCAAGCCATGCATCACCAGTACCGGGACGTCAATGATCTTGAGATCCTCGAAAAACTCCGATTCCGATAAGGCCTTGACGCAGTCGTAGTGAGCCTTGGCGGCTCCCATCATTCCCTGACGCCACCAGTTGTCTCGAATGCCCTGAGAGATCTTTGCCCCGGGACGATTGAAACCGTAAAAGGGCATGGTGATGTCCTGGTAAAACTGCGAGCGATGGAACCCGGTGCCGTCGCGGAGCTGGTCGAATACGGCCATGGGAAGGCCATTCGGGTTCTTCTCCGATTTTAGAAGCATGGGAGGAATGGCGCTGATGATCACGGCTTTGGCAACCCGTCCTTTACCGTGCTGTGCCACATACCGGACCACCTCGCCACCTCCGGTGGAGTGGCCGATGTGGATGGCATCCTTCAGATCAAGGGTTTTGACAACGGCGGCCACATCAGCAGCATATGTGTCCATATCGTGCCCGATTGCGGTCTGGGTGGAACGGCCGTGCCCGCGGCGATCATGGGCAATGACCCGGTAACCGTGGCCGAGGAAGAACATCATTTGGGTATCCCAGTCGTCGGCCGAAAGAGGCCAGCCGTGGTGAAAGAAGAGCGGTTGACCCGTACCCCAATCCTTGTAGTAAATCTCAGTGCCGTCTTTTGTCGTGATGCTGGGCATAAATGTTTTCTCCTTTCGCTTCTTTGTTTTTTGGGTGGCATCCTTGCAGCCGATCAAGGCTGTTGAGGGTGTTGGCAGCAAAATAATAGCAGTGATCCAAAAAAACTGCCCAAATTGAAAAGTTGAGGCAAAGCAAACTTTGACAAACCCGGCCACGGGTTGTCGTTGGCGAAATATCGCGCCTGGTAACTTCAGTTGTGGTGTTTTGCGACAACCTAGCGCGCCCTCGATGAGGGACTCCTGTTGGCTTCCGGTTTGTCCGGCGTGGTTAGCGAATTCCCGCGCCTTCGAGGTTACTTGTCCATCCGTTCGACCCATTGAGCGCGCCATGCCGGGGCTTCGAATGGATCCGCAAAGTACTGTGTTTCCCGCGCAACCTTGTCGCCCTTGAACTCCATGATGCTCACGGTGTAGGAAGGCTTGCGGTCATACGTCAGGATGAATTCGGTGACCCAAAGATCACCGCCGCCAATGATTCGCCGGACGGCAAAGCGCTTTTTGCTGGGTTGAGTAGCGCGCTGGATCTGTATGTTGCCTCGACCGCGGATTCGCTCGCCTGATTGTGGGTATTCGAGCACAGCGTCCTCGTGATAGATGCGGTGCTCCGTTTCAAAATCGTTGGTGTCGGACGCCGCCCAATGCTGATCCAGTGCCGCATGTATCTCTCGATCTCGCACTCCAGAATACTGTTCCTTCTCTTGTTGATCGTTCATTCTGGGCCTCAATTTTGACAAGGAGCTGAATGCTTTCGGAGAATCGGAGTATAAGACGTCAGCGGTCCCAGTGGTTAGCTGTTGATAAATCGGCATGGCACTCATTGACCTTGGATTTTGGCGAGCAGACGGCGCAAGCTTGTGCTAACGCTGTTTACAACAACTAATGTGTTAGCGAGTGGAGGCGTTGTACAATGAGCGGGTTCGGGAGGCTCTATGTTTTCGCGCCTTCTCGCGCTGGTCAGCTTACCCCTTCTGATCCAACTCTCTCTCGCTCAGAAATCTCAAACAACAGGCGAAGTTCCCGAGACTTGTCCGGTTACCAAGGCTTCAGACCAGCCTTTCATACCTCCGTGGCCGTATCCCAAGGTACCGTATCCGGGTGGCGCTTGGTTTGGCACCGACAGACTTTGGATAGTCCCTCCGATGGACGGAACGTGGCGAGGGTTGGGACACTACACTCCTACCGACCCTTCGTTCAGACAGAAAATGCAGTGGTGGCGACAGGGCTATGACTATCACACGGAACCAAAGCCGAAGTTGAAGGTCACAGGAAAACGGCTTGACGCGCAGGCTCCTCCACTCATTGCAGAAGCAAATAATGTGGTCGGGAGGCTCCCCTCAATGATGGTAGGAATGAACATTCCTACACTCGGATGTTGGGAGATCACAGGACACTACGAGAGTGACGACCTGACCTTTGTCGTGTGGGTTACAGAACCCAAGCCGGAGCGCCAACGATGGAGCGAAGAGCAGCGGAGAGATTTTTTGGCCAGAGCCGAGGGCGGGGACGCGAATGCGCAGTTTTGGCTTGGCGCAGGATATGAGCAGGGCTGGTTTGGAAAGGTCGATTTTCAAGAAGCATTGAAGTGGCTGAGGAAAGCGGCAGCCCAAGAGAATCCTGACGCGCAAAATAATTTGGGCCAAATGTACGGGGGTGGCGAAGGTGTGAAGAGGAACTACGCGCAAGCTGCCTACTGGTATCGAAAAGCAGCTGAGCACGTCCCTGATCGCGGAGGGGCAGGTCAAGGACGGAACAATCTAGGGTTGCTATACATGGAGGGTCTTGGGTCCCCAAAGACTATGTCCAAGCCTACATGTGGTTCAGTTTGGCCAACTTCGAATCGAATCTCTGCGACGCCAAAGATCAGATGACTCCAGCACAGGTTTTTGAAGCTGAGCAAATGGCAGAGGCGTGGAAACGTACTCATCCTGAGCCGTGAGAAGTAGCCTAGTTGGGGCAGGCGAGAGATGCTTCTTTGGAGCTGGCTGTCGTAGCATCCCTATCTCACTCCTTGACTCACATTCAGCGCAGCATTCCCATTTGCAGGGTGCGACTGCATGATCAACCCACGGTATTGACGAGGATTCCGATGCCGGTGATGGCAATTCGAATCTCGTCACCGGGCGCGAGAGTGAACGAGTCCGGGGGGACGATCCCGGTGCCGGTGAGCAGAAAGCAGCCGCTGGGAAAACTGTTGCTGCGGTAGAGATACTCCACCAGCGACGCCGGATCCCGTTTCATGCTGGAGAGCGTCGTGGAGGCGGCAAACTCGCTTTTCGTCGCACGCAGGATCTCCAGGCTGATCTCCGTGGACGACGGCAAAGGGTCGGGGTCGGGCGCGACCAGGATGCAGGGACCAAGGGCGCAACTTCGGTCGTACACCTTGGCCTGGGGCAGATACAGAGGATTTTCTCCTTCAATACTGCGGGAGCTCATGTCATTGCCAATGGTGTAGCCGGTGATGCTTCCTTCCGGGGATACGAGAAGCGCCAGCTCCGGCTCAGGTACTGACCATGAAGAGTCTTCGCGTATGGCTACTTTTCCGCCGGGGCCGACTACGCGGTGGGGGGTTCCCTTGAAGAAGAGCTCCGGCCGCTCGGCGTCGTAAACCCGATCGTAAAAATCGCCGCCGCCGGCAGACTTCGATTCCTGCATGCGGGCTTCCCGGCTGCGATAATAAGTGACTCCCGCCGCCCACACTTCCTGATTTCCGATGGGAGCCCGCAAGTCGTGGAGGGCCGGGCGCTCTCCCTCAATCCAATTTCCGTCGTGGATCTGGTGCTGCAGGTGCTCATGCAGATCTTCCTTCGCAGTCAGGAGTTCCCACGGCTCCCCGCGCCCGAGGTCCGTCCCGGGCAAATAGAACCGGTCGCGTTCTTCGACAACGTATCCGGAACTTGTCCGATAGAGTTTCATAACGGTCTGCAGCGTCCTCTCGGACCAGAATCCTACCATTGCACGCCATGTTCCTGTTCTACGCGCTGTTACAATCAGCGGCAGGGGGAACTTACAGCCATGGCGGACTTGTCCAAGATTGTTGGGCAGTTGAAGAAAGAGCGCGACCGGTTACAACAGCAGCTATCGGGACTGAACGCAGCGCTGGCTGCTTTTGCCGGAGTCTACCGCGACGGCGAAGGCAAGCGCCTGCCAACCGGGAAGAAAAAGCGGCGTCCCTTGAGCGCCAAGGGCCGGGCCGCAATCCGCCGCGCCCAGAAAGCGCGCTGGGCGAAGGTCAGGGCCGAGAAGAAGTAGGCGGCTTCCGGCTTCGAACGCCGGGCTGAAAAACTAATCCCATATTATCCCTGCTAGACTGGCGCGGTGCGCCGCCTGATCATCAATGCCGACGATTTCGGTCTCACGGCGGGCGTGAATCGCGCCATCGTGGAAGGACATGAACACGGGGTCATCAGCTCGACCACGGTGATGGCCAACGGCCAGGCCTTTGCAGAAGCCGTTGCGTTGGCCAAATCCCGGCCTGAACTGGGGGTAGGCTGTCACGTCGTCCTGGTCGATGGCGCTCCCCTGCTTGAACCACCGCAGGTGCAGAGTCTGATGGATCCCGGCGGCATCCGAGCGGAGATCCCTCACTTCCGCGGGGGAATAGGCAAGTTTGGCGCGCTGGCTTGGCTCGGCCGTCTGGATGCAGACGAGATCGAAGCCGAAGCCACGGCCCAAATCCGCAAAGTGCAATCCGCCGGCATTGCGGTGACCCACCTCGACTCACACAAGCACACCCACCTGTTCCCGCACGTCCTGCGGCCACTGTTGCGGGCTGCGAAGCGCTGCGGCGTCGGGGCGGTGAGGAATCCATTTGAGCGAATCCAGGGCTCGCAACTGGCTGCCTCCCCTCGTTTATGGAGGCGATGGGCCGAAGTCGGCATGTTGCGGAGTCTGGCGAGACAATTTCGCGAGGCGGTGCAGCAAGCCGGAATGTCTACGCCGGACGGGACCCTGGCGGTCGTAGCCACCGGTGAGCTCAATGAGCGATTGCTCCGCCTGATGGTGGAAAATCTTCCGGATGGAACCTGGGAACTGGTTTGTCACCCGGGCTATAATGACGCCGATCTGCAGCGGGTTCGCACCCGGCTGCGGGAATCACGGGAACAGGAGTTGCGCCTGCTGACCGCGGAGTCTACTCGCACTTTGCTGGCGGCGAACCGGATTGAGGTCATTTCCTTCCGGGAGTTGGTGGGCGAGGGGTGAGTTTCACGGCGCCCGCCACCCCTCGACGGAGTACAGACCTTGGTAACGAAAAGGTTCCAGTGCTTCAATCTATGATTTAATGCTAGCGGTTTGCTCGGGCAGAGGGTTTGCGCCCCCTTCTCATGTCAGAAAAAACAGAACCCCGGCTGGATGTAGAGTTACCGATCCGAGTATTTGGTATGGGTACGGACGGTCGTCCCTTTCTACAAAATGGGCGGGCCCGGAATATCAGCTTTCATGGAGCCAAGCTGTCCGGCCTGGAGGCCCAGTTGAAGCCGGGAGATGTGATCGGAGTGCAGGTCGGCGAGAAGAAAGCTCGCTGCAAAGTAATTTGGGTGGTCGATGCCGGAGCGTCGCAGAAAATCGAAGTTGGGGTGAACTTGATCGAGGGGCAGCCTTGTCCCTGGGAAAAAGAGATGGAGCAGGCTCGGCAGGTTCCTGAGCCCGTTGCTGGAATCGCACCCGCCGACAAGAACAAGAGGAAATTTCCGCGGTGCCGAGTTCCATTTCCCCTTGAAATCCAGGATCCCGACGCCGTCGGCTCGCACATGAGGACGAAGTCAGCCGACATAAGCGGCCGGGGCTGTTATGTGGAGACCCTGCTGCCGCTTCCGGTGGGGAAGGTATTGAATATCACGCTGTGGTTGGATGCCCACAAAGTCACCACACCGGCAGTAATTCGATCCTGCGACGGCGGAGTGGGCATGGGCATCGAGTTCAGCGGTCTTGACGAAGAGACCCAGGAACGGTTGCAGCGGCAGGTCGAGGCCATGGCGGCCGAGTCCGGGACCTCTGAGAACGCCCAAGGCGCGGGCTGATCCTTCAGACCCCTGCTTCCTTTGCGCTCTTTGGTCAACAGCTTTTACGGCAAAGGACGCAAAGGGAAACGCAAAGCAGGCAAAGAAGGGCCAGCGATTCTACGAGTACCATGCGAGCCCTTAGTCCCGGGTCCGCACCCGAGGTCTGTTTCCCGCAACAGCCAAAAACTGAATCTCCGCCCCCCGCCCGCCATCGAATGTTAAGAAGCAGAGCGCTGATCCGGAAGGGACTGGCATGAAAATCGGCATCACCTGCTATCCCACGTATGGAGGCAGCGGCGTGGTCGCGACCGAGCTGGGACTGGAGCTGGCGGAGCGCGACCATGAAGTTCACTTCATTTCTTACGCCCAGCCCATTCGGTTGAGCGGTCCGCATCCGAACATTCACTATCACGAAGTGGAAGTTTCCCGGTATCCGCTGTTCGAGTACCCACCTTATGATCTGGCGCTGGCCTCCCGCATGGCGGAAGTCGCCGAACTCTACGACCTTGACCTTCTGCACGTGCATTATGCGATTCCGCACTCGGTGAGTGCGTTGCTGGCGCGTCAGATGATGGCCGCCAAGCCGCGCGGGCGCAAGCTTCCGTTCGTGACCACGCTGCACGGAACCGATATCACGCTGGTAGGGCTTGACCGTTCTTATCTCCCCATCACCCGCTTTGCCATCGAGCAGAGCGACGGGGTGACCGCCATTTCGCAATACCTGCGGGAGCGCACGCTGCGCGAGTTCGATATTCGGAACAACATTCAGGTGATTTACAACTTCGTCAATTGCGATGTGTATTGCCGGGGCGAAGCCGTTTCAGAGCTCAAGCAGGAGTACGCGCCGAATGGCGAGCGCCTGCTGGTGCATCTGTCGAATTTTCGGCCGGTGAAGCGCGTGACCGACTGCATCGAGATCTTTGACCGGGTGCGCAAGCAAACTCCTGCCAAGCTGTTGATGATCGGGGACGGTCCCGACCGTTCCCGCGCCGAATGGCTGGCGGTGCAGAAAGGTATTCACAACGACGTAATTTTTCTGGGCAAGCAAGACCAGGTGCAGGAGAAGCTGGCCTTGGCTGACATCCTGCTCTTGCCCAGCGAACTGGAATCGTTCGGGCTGGCTGCTCTGGAAGGCATGGCCTGCGAAGTTGTGCCCATCGCCACCCGCGTGGGCGGCATCCCTGAATTGATCGAGCACGGCAAGAGCGGTTACCTGGCTGACGTCGGCGACGTGGAAACCATGGCGCGTTATGCAATTGAGTTGCTGAGCGATGAAAAGGCGTTGCGGGAAATGGCCAGAGCCAGCCGGGCGGTGGCGCAATCGCGCTTCTGCGCCAGCCGGATCATCCCGCAATATGAAGAGTTTTACCGGCGCGTGCTGGAACGCGCTTCATAGAAGGCTTCCGGAATCGCGCCCGATCCCTGCAGCACCGGCAAGCGCAGCCTGACCAGCGTGCCCTTGCCTTCGCGGCTGTCAATGGTCATGCGGGCCGTGTCACCGTACAGCACCTTCAAGCGCTCGGCCACGTTAGCCATCCCGATCCCGGTCCCGCCCAGCCCGCTCGGGCGCTCCAGCAGATTGGCGGAGGCCATGCCCACGCCGTCATCCTCGACTTCAATGATGAGATGCGAGTCGGTAAGCCGGCTGCGCAGGTAGATGCTGCCGCCATCGATCTTCGACGACAAGCCATGCTTGATGGAGTTCTCGACCAAAGGCTGCAGCAACATGCTGGGCACCATGGTATCGAGCGATGAGGTTTCGAGTTCCTTGACGACCCGCAACTTGTCGCGGCCGAAACGGACTACCTCAATATCGAGGTAGTCATCGATGAATTCCATTTCCTCACGCAGGGGGACAAAGGCATCGCTGCTGTTGAGTAAGCGGCGCAAGATGTTGGCCAGCTTGATGATCAGCTGGCGGGCGGTATCAGGATCGAAGCGCACCAGGGAGGACACCGAGTTCAGCGTATTAAAAAGAAAGTGCGGATTGATCTGGTTTTGCAATGCCTCCATGCGGGAATGAAGCAGTAAACGTTCCTGCTCTTCCAGCTTGATCTGAATGCGAACGCTGTTCCAGATCTTAAGCTCGGTCCCGATGACCGTGACCGATGTGGCATAGATCAGGGCTTCCACCCACCAGGTCGGGCTTTCCAGACTGAAAGTCCGGTTGGGGACAAAACGCGAAAGCTCGGTTTGCACAAAGCGCAACCCCACGATGGTGGCGAAAAACATGGTCTGCCATTCGAAGGGGTGCGGGGTGGGCAGGTTGCGCCGGATCCAGCGGTAGATGCTAAGGTCCACAAACGGGGAAAACGACCAGATGTCCTCGCGATTGGGAGCGATGATGCGCAATTGCCCGGCGACGAAGCCGCACAGCACATTGAATGGAAGAGTGGCCCATTCCCCGTGCCAGAGCGCAGGGAGGGCCAACAGAATACCGCCCGTCACGCCGGTGAGCCGTCCGCCAATCACGCCCAGCAGCAACGTGGTCTCGAAAGACAAATCGCCCGCAACAAAGCTCCGCGCGCCAAACCGGATCCAGACGCCTAAAGCCAGGGGGATGCCGATCCACAGGACGAGATAGGTCTTCTGCTTCCAGGTTCGTTCATCACGGAACAGCAGCGACTTGAACTCCACCGAGCGCCCCAGAATGCTGGCGGCAGACGCCGCCACGCCCAGCTTGATCAGCAGATTAATGAGGATGAGTCGCTGTTCCATGATTTCGATGAAGCCCCAGGTCCGCTGTGGGAAATGTAGCACGACCAAGTGTCATCCTGAGCGGAGGGGAAAGTTCGCGCAGCGAACTTTCCGCGCAGTCGAAGGACCCCTGGGAGCTTGACTGTCGCGCGGGTCTTATGGGAATCTGCACCCTCCCCGAAATTCAGAAACCCAAATTCTGCGACTGCATTCAGGCTTATAGGGGTCCTTCGACTCCACCTCGGCTTCGCGAAGCGAAGCCGAGGCCGCGCTCAGGATGACAAAGGCTCTCAGTATGGCCCGATGATGCCGCCGATTTGTCGCGAGGCCGGTGGCTTCTTCTGGCCTTCAATTACATCCAGATATTTCAGACCCGAACAAGTGTTGAACAACACAACCCGATCTTCGGCGGAGAAGAAACCGCGGGCGCGCAGCTTGCGATAGGCCACCAGCGATGCCGCCCCCTCGGGCGCGGCAAATATTCCTTCGATCCGGGCCCAGTGCCGGAATGCATCCATTATTTCTGCGTCGGTTGCAGCGACGGCCATGCCGGAGCTCTTTTTCAAAATCTCGAGAATCAGGTAATCGCCATAGGCCTTAGGGACGCGGAGTCCGGCAGCCAGGGTGGAGGCGTCGGGCCAGAAATCGGCGCTGGACCTGCCCTCATCCCACGCTTTAACTATGGGGGCACAACCAGCAGATTGTACGACGATCATCTTCGGACGCTCCGACCCGATCCACCCCAGTTCCTCCATTTCGTCAAAAGCCTTCCACATGCCGAGCAGGCCGACCCCCCCGCCGGTGGGATAGATAATGCCCTGCGGCAGCTTCCAGCCCAACTGCTCGGCTACCTCGTATCCCATGGTCTTTTTGCCCTCAACCCGGAAGGGCTCTTTGAGGGTAGAAACATCGAACCATCCCTCTTTCTCTTTGCGCTCGGCGATCATGCGGGCGCAGTCGCTGATCAGGCCGTCGACCAGCGTGACGTGCGCCCCGTAGCTTGCGCACTCCACGCGGTTGGCCAAGGGGACATCCCGGGGCATGAAGATGTAGGCTTCCAGACCGGCGGCCGCGGCGTACGCAGCCAGGGCGCTGCCGGCGTTTCCGGCGGAAGGCGCCGCCAATTTCTTCAGACCATAAGCCTTGGCCATGGTGACTGCGACTGACATGCCGCGTGCTTTGAACGAGCCGGTCGGATTCAGACCCTCGTCCTTGATGAAGACATTGGGAAACTCCCGGCTGGGTAGCAGGGGTGTGAAGCCCTCCCCGAGAGAAACGGGAGGGGCGTCGGGCAGGACTTCGGCGTAGCGCCACATGCTTGCCGGACGAGCGGGCAACGAAGCCGGGCTGAAGTCACGCTTTAACTTTTCAAGGTTGTACCGAACGTAGAGGACGCCCCCATCGATGGGGCAGACCGTCCGGGGCTGGTCGGCGCTGATGTGTGCACCACATTTGGTGCACTCCAGATAAGCGATCGTGGACACCTTCGGAAGTTTAGCATTCGTGGGCGATGGCTTTGGGGTAGGGCTTCACGCTATAGCCAGGGACTTGATTGGCCTTAATGTCAGCTTTCAGTTCTTTAGTTCTCGGTTCTCAGTTGGGGGTGGGCAGTCGATTTAGCAGGCCATTCGCCTTGCGGAACCAGGGCCGCTCGCGGCGCCGCAAATACCCCGGCATGGTGGGTCTCTTCGCCAGGATTTGCCGGGCCCACTGACGAGCCTCGGCGCTGCGTTGCTGGGAGGCCAGGAAGCAGGCGTAATTGTAGTAGGTTTCGGACGAGGTAGAGATTTTCGTCACCTGCGGGAAGAGCGCATCGGCTTTTTCAGGCTGGCCGGTATGGGCGTAAGTGTGAGCCAGCAATCCCGCGGCGCGGTGAAAATCGTAGGTGGGATCGCCTGCCACCACGCGTTCCAGATCGGGGAGCGCGGCTGCAAAGTCGCCCATCTGGATGGCGGCCACGGCGCGACGGTAGAACGGGTCGGGAGAGTCGGTGCGGGACGAGATCGCCGTATCGTAAGCCTGTCGCGCCCGGGCGAATTGCCCTTCTTCCAGGTAGAGGTCGCCCAGTTCTTCGTAGTTGCCGGCGGAAGGATTGTCGAGAATGGCCGACTCCAATTCGCGGATGCGTTTGCGTCGCGGAAAAACCTTAAAGGACTGGCGCAACAGGCCGGCATCGGGAACTGCTTCCACCACGATATACACCAGGGCCCCAAGCCAGCCCCCGATGAGGATGATCCACAACCAGAAGGTGTCGGGGCGGCGTCGGATGAAGTGGATAATCGCGAACGCCTGCAGCAGGATGCCCCACCACGAAAACGCGAAAAAGAATAAGGACCCCATGCGCCGATGCAGCAGTATAGTACGCAGCCCGGGGAGTGATGAAAGCCTGCAGAGTAGTTTCAGGCTGAAGTTCCGATGCTAGAATCCTCGAAGTGAACCCTCCCATCCGCCTTTTGGGTGTCGATATCGACGGCACCCTGCTGAACCCAGAATTTCAAATCTCTCCCACGGATCTGGCTGGGTTGCGCCGGGCCCATGCGGAAGGGGTCGAGGTGGTGGCCGTCACGGGGCGACGCCACGCCTTTGCCCTGCCCATCGTGCAACAGCTGGGATTCGATTTGTGGGTCATCAGCTCGAATGGCGCCATCACGCGTTCGCTGGCCGGCGAGACTTTTCATCGCAACCTGCTTCCGGTCGAAACCTGCCGCCGGCTCTGCGCCCATATGCAGGAATTTCGCGGCCACACGGTCCTGACGTTCGATATCGAAGGCAAAGGCGCGATCGTGCTCGAGCAGATGGATGAATTGAGTGTGAGCATTCGGCGCTGGCTGGAAAAGAACCTGGAATCCATAGACTTTGTCATCCCCATCGAGGATGCGCTGAGCAGCGATCCGGTGCAGGCCATGTTCTGTGGCCCGATCCCGCGCATGCGGCAGGCATTGGCGGCGCTGGCGGCCAGTAACCTGGACCAGGACATTACTGTGCTTCGCACCGAGTATGGGGTGCGCGATCTCTCCATTGTGGACGTGCTCAACCGGGGATGTTCCAAGGGCCATGCCCTCGAACGCTGGGCGAGCTATCGTGGCATCCCTCGTGAAGAGGTCATGGCCATTGGTGACAATTACAACGACATAGAAATGCTTGCGTTCGCGGGAGTGCCGTTTATCATGGGAAATGCGGTCGCGGAGTTGCGCCGCGACGGTTGGACCGTAACTTTGCCGAACGATCAGAACGGTGTGGCCGCGGCGATTGAACGGGTGTTGGGTGGAAGTTCCTTGTAGCGGCGCCGTCCCGGCGAATGTCTCATCTATGTTGCGATTCTACAAAGTCGAGATCCTCCTGGCCTTGGTCCTGCTGGCGGCGCCGGCTCTGGGCAGCGACCTGGCTATCCTGCATAACGGATTCTCGATTCGCCACGAGCGGCGGGAGACCATGGGCTCGGTGACTCGTCTCTACCTTGGGGCCGACAAGGGTTACGTGGATATTGCCACCGACCAGATCGAACGCTTCGAGAAAGACCTTTCTCCGACCGTTGTGCCGGCTGCACTGGCGAAACCCCAGGACCTGAAAACGCAGGACGTGAAAGCGCAGGATCTGAAGCCGCAGGATCTGAATGCAGTCATCAATACCATCAGCGACCGGCATCACCTCGATCCCGATTTCATCAGCAGCGTGATTCACGCGGAAAGCGGATTTAATCCGCATGCGGTTTCACCGAAGGGGGCGCAAGGCCTGATGCAGTTGATGCCTGGGACCGCGTCGAAGCTGGGAGTTTCCGATGCCTTCGACCCCAGGGCCAATGTGGAGGGAGGCACTCGCTATCTGAGCGAGTTGCTGCAGCGCTACAACTTTGATGTAGTCAAGGCGCTGGCCGCTTATAATGCGGGACCGCAGCGGGTGCAACAGTATGGCGGCGTGCCGCCCTACTATGAGACCCGCGCCTACGTTGCCCGCATCGTTCGCGACTTCAATCGCAAGAAGCTCGCGCAGCGCAAAGCCGCGGCAGCAGCCGCGAAAAATAGCCACGCCAGGAGAGCGTTGCCGCAACCTGCGGTCGTAAAGCAGGCGGCGCTTCCCGATCTTGCGTCCCAGAGTTCGCGCTGAAGCATTTCACCAATTCAGCAATGCACACTCACCCGTAATGCGATGGCGTTGACCCGCGCCTCGGCGTCATTTACCTTGGATCAGTTGCTCCGGGTCATTCGCCAGTGCCCTGCTCCGGCGCCGTGCCAGCGGTTCAGGTCTTTCACTCCAACATGGACAGAAAACGTGCGTTTTTGTACTCGCTGGCGTTCGCTGTGTTCGCGGTGCTGGTGTACATGCAGTTCCGAACCTGGCGCCACTTCGATTGGGCCACCTTCTGGAGGGAAAGCCGGGACCTGGTCCGGCCCCCGCACATCTACCATCTCTTCCACGCGGTAACTCTGATCTATCTGGGATATGCAATACGGGCGCTGCGCTGGAAAATTTTTCTGCGCCCGGTGCGCCCGCAGGCTTCGACGTGGAAGCTGATCCCGCCCACCCTGATTGGTTTTACCGGTCTGGCCCTGCTGGGGAGACCGGGGGAACTCATCCGGCCGTATCTGATCGCGCGCCGGGAGGACCTGACCTTCTCGTCCCAGCTGGCGGTCTGGGCGGTGGAGCGCATCTTCGACATTGGGGCCTTCACCGTCTTGCTGGTGCTGGCGGCTTTCCTGGCCACTGCGCCGAAAAGATTGGCGTATCACAGAAGCTTTCAGGAGGCTGGCCTGGTTTTCCTGGCCTTGTCGGTGGGCTTGACCATAGGCGCGATCGTGGTGAGCCGAAGCGGAGAAGCGCTGGCCAGTTGGGTCGAACGCAAATTCGCTCATTTGGCGGCCAATCTGGGTCACAAGGTGGCCATGCGAATTCGAGAATTTCGCGGCGGTCTGAATACGATCCACGATACCTGGTCCTTCGTGATGCTGGCGGTGGTTTCAATCGTGATGTGGGGAATGATCGCAGTTGCGTACAAGGAAGTGACTCACGCTTATCACTCGGAAGCGCTGGAAATACCGCAGAGCCAGGTTCTTCTCCTCATGGGGTCGAGCATGGTGGGCTCGGTGATTCAGTTGCCCGGCGTAGGAGGGGGTTCACAACTGGCCACCATCGCAGCCCTGCAGCACATCTTCGACGTGCCCAAGGAAATGGCGGCGAGTTGCGGCATCATGCTTTGGCTGGTGACGTTTGTGGCGGTAATCCCGCTGGGGCTGTTGCTGGCCCACCGGGAACGGCTATCGTTGCGGACGCTCTCCCGGGAAAGTCATCAGGAGGAGGAGGCAGAAGTCGTTTCGCCTCCCACGGGCTGATTTCTGGGCGTGGAGCGCCCTGTAATCTTCCCGCTCAGCGGAGCACCAGGCAGGCTGCGGAAGAACTCAATTTGCCCGGACGAAGCGATCACGGGGGCTAAAGCCCGTACACATTCCTGACGCCTTACGCGGCCCTGAAGGGCCGCTCTTCCACGGTAAGGGCTGATATTTACGAGTTTTTCCGCAGACGCCTTACGCGGCCCTGAAGGGCCGCTCTTCCACGGTAAGGGCCGACATTTACGAGTTTTTCCGCAGACGCCTTACGCGGCCCTGACGGGCTGCTCTTCCACGGTAAGGGCCGACATTTACGAGTTTTTCCGCAGCCTCCCAGGCAATGCCTTAAGACCAGGCCGCCACTAAAGCACAGACTGAGTTAAGACAGTGCCAGCACGGGCGGGACGCCCGCGCCCACATTCTTGTCCTGTTACAATGCAGACGAAACTCCTCGTCTGACATGAAGTGTCCTTTCTGTGGTTTTGAGAATGACAAAGTGGTGGACTCGCGCGAGAGCAAGGAAGCCGATTCCATCCGCCGCCGCCGCGAGTGTCTGAAATGCGGCAAGCGCTTTACCACTTACGAGCGGATCGACGAAATCCCCTACATGGTGGTCAAGAAGGATGGCCGCCGCGAGAAATTTGACCGGCAGAAAGTGCTCAACGGCCTGCTGCGGGCCTGCGAGAAGCGTCCCGTCCCCATCAGCCGCCTGGAGCAGATTGTGAACGAGGCGGAGGCTTTCGTCATCGAGTCGGCAGAGCGGGAGCGCAAGACGAGCGAAGTGGGCGAACTGATCATGAACCGGCTGCGCCGTTATGACAAAGTGGCGTACGTCCGATTTGCCTCGGTCTATCTGGATTTCAAGGATGTACAGGAATTCATGGCCGAGTTGAAAGATCTGTTGAAGAGCAAGGAAGTGCCTGAGGTTCGCAGCAAGGGTGCATTAAAGAGCTAGGGTCATTTCAGGGCGGGCGCCCGCGCCACACAGCAAACCACAGAGGCAAAGTAGGATGGCTTACAAGGTCACACTCATTCCCGGCGATGGCATCGGGCCCGAAGTGACGCAGGCCACCATGCGCATTCTCGAAGCCACGGGGATCAAGTTCGATTGGGAAATCTTTCAGGCAGGCGCCGAGGCCTTTGCCAAATATAACGAATACATTCCCAAGGAACTGATCGAATCCATCGAACGCACCCGGGTGGGGCTGAAGGGGCCGGTGACGACGCCTGTGGGCGGCGGCTTTCCCAGCATCAACGTTGCCTTGCGTAAAAAGTTCGAGCTCTACGCCAACTTCCGTCCCATTCAAAATCTGCCTCATATCCCCACTCGCTATCCGGGCGTGGACCTGATTATTGTCCGGGAAAACACGGAGAGCCTGTATTCCGGAATCGAGCACGAGGTCGTGCCCGGCGTGGTCGAGAGCTTGAAGATCATTACCGAAAAGGCCTCCACCCGCATTGCGCGTTTTGCTTTCGAATATTCGCGCAAGAGCCACCGCAAGAAGATTCACGCCATTCATAAGGCCAACATCATGAAGCTTTCCGATGGCTTGTTTCTGCGCTGTTGCCGCGACGTGGCCAAGGAATATCCCGAGATCACGTACGGCGAGCACATCGTGGACAATACCTGCATGCAGCTGGTCATGAATCCCTATCAGTACGATGTGCTGGTCATGGAAAACCTCTACGGCGATATCATTTCTGACCTCTGCGCCGCGTTCGTGGGCGGACTGGGGTTCGTGCCCAGCGCCAACCTGGGCGACCACTGCGCCATCTTCGAGGCAGTGCATGGTTCCGCGCCTGACATTGCAGGCAAGAACCTGGCGAACCCGACGGCCGTCATCCGCTCGGCGCAACTCATGCTGCGCCACCTCGGCGAACACCACGCCGCCGACAAGATTCACGACGGACTGGAAAAGGTTTATCGCACGCAGGACAAGACGACTCGTGATGTAGGCGGAAAAGCCGGGACTTCGGAGTTCGCGGATTCGATTATCCAGTTTATGGAAACCAGCACGGATGTGCCCAAGCAGGCCGAATCTTCTCACGCATAAATTCCGCTGTCGCAGTTGTCATCCTGAGCATCTGTCATCCTGAGCGCAGCATATGGTTCGCTTCGCGAACCATATGCGGAGTCGAAGGACCTCTATGAGCTTGCGGCTGTTGACCTCTTGTGCGCTTGGCGGCAGATCCCGGCAGATCGCTGGAAAACGCCGGTGGAAAGCTAGGGGTCCTTCGACTACGTGATTGCTTCGCGAAGCGAAGCAATCACTCCGCTCAGGATGACACGTCAAATGCTCAGGATGACAACTGCTTTTTTGGATGCTGGTTCAAAGCAAGCCACTACCCTGCTGCAACTCTTCGTTGACGCGGCCTACAGATATTGAGTAACATTCTCCTTCTGCAAGGACACCCGGGGGATGGCTAACCCAACACGGCGAGTAGGTGTAATACTCTTCCAGCTCGGCGGCCCCGACACGCCGCAAGCTATCGAACCGTTTCTTTTCAATCTTTTCTGCGATCCCGATATCATCGATTTTCCTTTCGCCCGCCTTGGACGCAAGCCCCTGGCCAGGCTGATTTCCGCGACACGAGCGAAAAAAGTGCAGCATCACTATTCGGCGATCGGCGGAGCCTCGCCCATACGGCGCTTTACCGAGCAGCAGGCCGATGCGCTCCAGGACAGGCTGAGGGCCGATGGCATTGATGCTCATTGTTTCGTAGCGATGCGTTACTGGCACCCGTTTACGGCCGCGGCAGTCGAACAATTACGCGCGGCGAACTGCGACCAGGTCGTCCTGCTGCCTCTTTATCCCCAGTATTCGAGTACGACGACGGGGAGCAGCCTCAACGAATGGCGGCGGCTGTTTCGTGACGACCTACCCTCGCAAACGATCCAGACGTTCTATCGTCACCCGCTTTATTTGGATTCTCTGGTCGAGAAGGTCGATGAAGCGCTGGCCCGGTTTCCGGAATCTGGTTGCCCTGAGATTGTATTCAGCGCTCACAGCGTACCCATGTCGGTTATCGAGAAGGGCGATCCCTATCAGCGCCAGATTGAAGAGACCGTCGAACTGGTGATGCGTCGTGGCGGGTGGTCTCACCACCACCGGCTCTGTTATCAGAGTAAGGTCGGGGCCAGCAAGTGGCTGCAACCATCCTTGCACCGCGCCCTCCGCGATCTCGCGGCGGAGCGGGTGCGTGAAGTTTGTGTCGTGCCTATCGCGTTCGTGTCCGATCACGTGGAAACGCTGGGCGAGATCGACCACGAAATGCGCAAAGAGGCCGCAGATCTGGGAATGCAGCAGTTTGAGATGACTTCAGGTTTGAATGATTCGCCGACGTTCATTGCGGCGCTGGCGGATCTGGTAGTGAATGCAATTGGCGAGGACGCAGATCAAGCGCAACCTGCAGAGCGGCTGGTCGCGGCCGACTGAGTGTGTAATTTGACCGAATAATATGGATTGACGTGATATCCGAGGTCGCGGTCATCAGGTTCAGCGTGACCAGGATGGTGATCCCCCAGTCGTGATCACCTAGATTCCTGATGGTTAGGAGTAAAGGAGCGGATGGCAGACGAGTCCAAAACCGGAATTCTGGGGCACCTACCGCCCTTGCCTCGAGTGGCACTGAACAACTCTGTAATCGGTATGGAGCAGGCCTATCGCCAGCGCAAGGGACTGACGCTGCTGACGGACGCCGACATCGAGGCCCTTAAAGCAGGTCAACCGATGCCATGGGAGGAAGGCGGCGTTGGGGTGCAGGCGAGTCCGGCCCCGGCCGCAGCGCAGGCGGCTCCCGCCTCAGCACCAGCTGTGGCTGCGCCTGCGGCAGCGGCGGCGGGAAGCATCAGCGAGGAAGTCGCAAAATGGGTCGCCCAGGGAAACAAGTGGAGCAAGTCCACGATCGCGGCGGAACAGGCGCGTCGTGGCCGCAAGGGACTGCCGGCCCTGAATAATGCGGAAATGTCGGCCCTGTTGGGTGAGCCGGTGGAGGCAAGCGCGCCTCCCGCGGCAGGCGCTGCTTCGACCCCGGCTGCAGCTGCGCCGGCGGCGAAAGCTCCTGGTGGTCCAATCAGCGAAGAAGTCGCCAAGTGGGTCGCCCAGGGAAACAAGTGGAGCAAGTCCACGATCGCGGCCGAACAGGCGCGTCGTGGCCGCAAGGGACTGCCCGCGCTCACGGACGCGGAAGTGTTCGCCCTGCTGGGAGAACCGGCCGCTGCCGAAGCGCCCGCGGCAGCCCCGGTTGCGGCTGCGGTTGCACGACCTGCGGCGGCTCCCCGGCCTGCCGCCGGTCCGCCTTCTGCCGCGGCGACAGTTGTGCGTGGCGGCGAGTCAAACACATACGTCGGCACGCCGGCGGTGGGAACTTCCAGAGCAGCCGCGTCCGCTGGCGTGGCCTCGGTCGGACCGGAAGACAACGAGATCAATCAGGGACGCCGGAGATTTGCCTGGGCCGCTTTCGCCGCGTTCATGACCGCGTGGTTCATCGCCTTCTTCCGTTTCTTCCTGCCTCGCACCCTCTTTGAGCCGGCTACGTCGTTCAAGATTGGGTATCCGGCGGATTTTGGTTTGGGGGTGGACACCAAGTTTCAACAGAAATACCGCATCTGGGTGGACCGCACACCCGACCGGATTTTCGTGATTTATGCGCGCTGCACTCACCTGGGCTGCACTCCTGACTGGAAGCCGGCCGAGAACAAATTCAAATGCCCCTGCCACGGCAGCGGATACGACAGCGAAGGAATCAACTTCGAAGGACCGGCTCCGCGTCCGATGGACCGGGCCCGGCTTGAAATAGCGCCCGACGGTCAAATTCTGGTGGATGTTTCCAAGCTTTACCAGTGGCCCAAGGGACAGCCGACTCACTTCAACGATCCTGGGGCGTTTTTGCCGACGTAACCGAAGCCGTCGAGCTGGGCTCGACTGGGCGGGTGAGGATGCCTGCCTTTACGTGAAATGGGGAGAGGTTCGCATGCCTGAAGAGAGCGGGAACGGAAAAAACGGGAAGCGGGTCGGACTGCTGGAGCGGGTGAAGGCGGGCGTCAAGGAAGACGTTCAGTCGCTCAAGACCGATATACCGGCTAAGGCCAAGGACCAGATCGACGGTCTCAAAGATCCCACCAAGACCCAGGTCTACACTTCGATCTTCCGTCACAAGCACGACGACACGCCGCGCAACCGGGCGCTGGGCGTGCTGTCCAATGTGTTCCTGCACCTGCATCCCGCCAAGATCAACCGCGACGCCGTGCGTTACAGCTACACCTGGGGCATGGGCGGAATCACGTTCTACCTTTTTATCGTGCTCACGCTCACCGGCGTGATGCTGATGTTTTATTACCACCCCAGCAAAGTGCAGGCGTTTCGCGATGTCCTGTACCTCGAGCACGACGTCCCCTTCGGCAAGCTGCTGCGCAATATGCATCGCTGGGCAGCGCACTTGATGGTGATCGCAGTCTGGCTGCATATGTTTCGCGTCTTCCTCACCGGCTCCTATAAGAAGCCGCGCGAATTCAACTGGAATATCGGTGTGCTGCTGCTGGTGTTCACATTGTTGTTATCGTTCACCGGCTACCTGCTGCCGGACGATCAACTGGGCTTCTGGGCGGTCACGGTGGGAACCAACATGGCGCGGGCCACGCCGCTGCTGGGGCATGAAGGGCCGTTTGGCGCCATGCTCCACATGACTCCTTATAACGACGTGCGCTTCGGCCTCCTGGGCGGTTCGATTGTGGACGCCAACGCGCTGTTGCGTTCCTACATCTGGCACTGCATCGGGATTCCGATTGTGGCTTCGGTCCTGATGATTGTGCATTTCTGGCGGGTGCGGAAAGATGGCGGCATTTCGGGTCCCGCGCCGGTGATGCTGGCGTCGGAAGTAAAGGAACCGAGGAAGTAGCTCGGCTAGCTTTGCGGGTCGCAACAAAACCTTGTCGAGCTTCGCTCGACCGCCCTGACGAGGGCGTCCGGGCCTACGTGGATCGGTTTTCGGAGCAACTATGGATTGGCGACAGCTTTGGGAGATATGTTCGGCGCCGGACAACGTGCCCATCGTAGGGCTGATTCCTCTACTCATTTTTTACATTTATCTGGCGTGGAAACAGGCCAAGGCCAATGATGAGCTGATCGGCGAACTGGAAACCAATCCGGCGCTGGCCAAGACCCATCATCGCAAGAGCTGGCCGTTCCGTCCGGGCTGGCAAAAAGAGATCCACGTGTGGCCTTTTCTCCTGCGGGTGGAATTTCTCGCCGCCATGATTGTCACCATCATTCTGATGGTGTGGTCGATCACGTTGAACGCGCCGCTCGAGGAACCGGCGAATCCCAACCTGACCATGAATCCGGCAAAGGCGCCCTGGTACTTTCTGGGGCTGCAGGAAATGCTGGTGTACTTCGATCCGTGGATCGCAGGCGTAGTCATGCCCACGTTGATCATCGTCGGTCTGATGGTGATTCCTTACATCGACACGAACCCGTTGGGCAGCGGCTACTACACCTGGAAGCAGCGCAAGTTCTCCATCGGCACGTTCCTGTTCGGCTTCATCGTGCTATGGGTGTCGATGATCATTATTGGGACGTTCATCCGCGGCCCTGGCTGGCAGTGGTTTTGGCCGGGGCAGACCTGGGACCATAATCGCCTGATCTATGAAGTGAACCGCGATCTGCCTGACCTGTTTGGCATTACTTCCAATCTGGGCAAGGCGATTTTCGGCGCGGTCGTGGTCGGAGGCTATTACGCCATCGGTGGTTTCATCTTTCATGCCTTGTTCCGTCGCTATAACCCGAGAGATTACAAGCGCATGAGCTTGCTGCAGTATTCGATCGTGATGTTTTTTGTGCTCACCATGGTGGCCCTGCCGGGAAAGATGCTGTTGCGGCTGGCGTGGCATATCAAGTATGTGTGGATAACGCCCTGGTTTAACGTGTGAAACCGGTCGTTGGCCGTTGGCCTTTGGTGGTTGGCCAACGTCAACCGCTTTCGCTAGAGGCCAACGACCAAGGACCAAGGACCAACGACTGATCCTGGAGGATCTAGGTGCCGCCTGTCCCCGAGAAGGACCCGATCGTAAGCAAGTCTTACGCCGCGTATTACGTCATCGCCATGATGCTCCTCATGGTGACGCTGTTCTGGGCGCTGTGGGACGAGTCGTTCGGAGAGCGCCCGTGGAAGGCGTTTCAACACGCGTGGAAGGACCGCTACACCACGTTCCTGAACAGCGCGCGCTCAAAGTCGTCACAGTCAGAAAAGGAAGTCGAACAAAATCCCTCCTATCAGCAGCTGGAACAGGCCTACAAGGACGCCTACGAGACCGCCAAGCCCCGCCGGGAGGAGCTGCAAAAACAGATCGCAGATTTCAGCGCGAAGATTCTGGCGGTCCAGAGCGTTTTCACGGACCGCCGCGCCTATGTGAATGCCCTCACCTACGAGCTCGAAACCGAAACCAGCGCGTCCGGGAAGAAGAGCAAGCAGGAGGACATCGACGACTACAAAAAGAGGAAGGCGACGGTCGAATTTCCCGACGGCCACAAACAGCAATTCAACTTTCAGGAACTGGAAGAGACCTATAACTCACTAAAGGCGCAGCGCACCAAGATCAGCGCTGAGCTGGGCGAAGTGCTGAAGCCGGTCACCGAAGCCGGTAACACGATGTCGGCCTACATTACCGACCACATGGTGGACCTGACGCCCACCCAGATTGACGGATTGAAAAAGAAGGCGGCGGAGTGGGACCCCAAAATCGTCCAGATCAACGTGCCTGAGGCCAATATCGTAGACCGTTGCGAGTCCTGCCACATGAATGCGCGGGAACCGATCCGGGTCACGGCCGCGGTCATGACGCCCAAGGGCGAGAAGAGGCCGGACGAGTACGCTCTCGCCTTTACGAGCCATCCCGAGCCGGAATTGTTGAAGACACACGATCCCGACAAATTCGGTTGCTCCCCCTGTCACCAGGGCAACGGGCGCGCGACCACCAGCGTCGCGAAGGCGCACGGCGATTACGAGCACTGGTTGTGGCCGCTGTTTCCCAAGCAGAATGTGGAGGCCGGCTGCCAGACCTGCCACGCCGCCGATATGCGATTGGCGATTGGGGACGTGGGCGAGCACATCTCCAACGGCAAATTCCTCTTCCGCCAGCGCGGCTGCATGGGCTGCCATCGCTACGAAGGTTATGACAAAGAACCGGAAGACCTGACCTCGATTGCCCAGCAGATGAAGCTGTTCGATCAGCAGAAGGTCGACAATTCGAAAACCGCGGCGGACCTGATGAAACAGGCCGACGCGGCTGCCAGCAACGACGAGGCGAATCGGCTGAACCAGCAGGCCGTGGCGCTCCGCGTGGCCAACAGCAAGATCGATGGACGCATTCAGCAGCTCGATTTTCAGACCCACAGCCTGATGCAGGACATGAAAAAGGTGGGGCCGAATCTCAAGGACGTCCGCCTGAAACTGAACCGGAACTGGATTCCAGTCTGGCTGAAAAAGCCGACCGACTTTCGGCCCACCACCAAGATGCCGAACTTTCGCCTGACCGATCATCAGATCCAGACCATCTCGGCCTATCTGTGGCAATCGGCGTTGACCGACCCCTTGGCCAAGCAAAAGCCGGGGAACGCCGAGCATGGCAAGCAATTGTTCGAAACCCGCGGCTGCCTGGCCTGCCACTCCATCGGGGAAGGCGAGCAGATGGAAGGTGGTACGTTTGCCGCCAATCTGACCCGGGTGGGGGAAAAAGCGAACTACGACTACCTGGTGCGCTGGATCCATAACGCGCGGCAGCGCACGCGTCCTTATTGCCCGTACGAGAAGAAGGACATTGGTCCCGAGGACTACGCCAAGAAAGGCCTGCCTTACCAGTTTGACCTCGAGCACAGCCAGTGCCCCAACGACGGCCACGAACTGCAAGTGCAGAACATGACGGTGATGCCCAGCCTTCGCCTGAGTGAGGAGGACGCACAAGATATCGCGACCTACCTCATGACGCAAAAGAAGGAGGAGCCTTCGGCGTATGCCCAGGCTCCTTATATGGACGATCCGGAATTGAAGGAGGAAGGCAAGACCTGGATCCGGCATTTCGGCTGCGCCGGCTGCCACGAGATTTCCGGTTTCGAGGATGAAGGCCGCATCGGGACAGAGCTGACCTACGAAGGCAGCAAGCCCATCGAGCGTCTGGATTTCGCTTTGTTCACGGAAGCGGCGCAGCGCGGCGGCAAAAATGCCGAACCCATCACCAATCGGGAAGACCTGGCGCGACTGCCGGAAGGCCCAGCCATAGCGCCCTGGTATGACCACAAGGGCTTCTTCGAGCACAAACTGGCGGAACCGGATGTCTACGACAAGGGCAAGGTCAAGTCGGCGACCGAGGCGCTCCGCATGCCCAACCTGCATCTTTCCAAGCTGGAGATTCAGGACCTCACGACTTTCCTGCTGGGGAGCGAGGAAACTTCCCTGCCCGATAGTTATCTGTACAAACCTGGTGATGCGCGCCGCGACATTCAAGAAGGCTGGTGGCTAGTCAGGAAGTACAACTGCGTGGGCTGCCACCAGTTCACGCCGGGGCAGGACACGGTGCTGATGGGCATGAAGCACTATCAGGATGCACAGGAGCAGTTGCCGCCCAAGCTGCTGACGGAGGGTGCGCGGGTTGATCCCGAATGGCTGCGGCGGTTCCTGTCGAATCCTTCGCTGAGCACCACGGACACCAATCGCAACGGCGTGCGGCCGTACCTGCAGGTGCGCATGCCGACGTTCTCGTTCTCCAACGATGAACTGCGCAAGCTGGTGCGCTTCTTCCAGGCGCTGTCGCAACAGCCCATGCCTTATATTCCGGAGCAGGTGCCGGTGCTTACCACGAAAGAAACGGACATGGCGCGAAGCCTGTTCTCGAGCACGGCGGCGCCCTGCCTGAAGTGCCACGCCACCGGCGATCCCCAGCATGACAAGATCGCCACCGCGCCCAATTTCCTGCTGGCAAAAGAACGGCTGAAGCCGGATTGGGCGGAGCGCTGGATTCTCGATCCGCAGGCGATCAGTCCGGGCACGGCCATGCCTTCGGGATTGTTCAAGCGGGAAAACAATCACTGGGTGTTTTCCGGTCCGACGCCGCCGTCGTTCCAGGGATACGACAAAGACCAGAGCAAGCTGCTGGTGGACTACATCTTCCAGCTCACACCGGAGGAACAGCGGCGGGTAGCGGCGTCCATGGGACGGGCCCGGGCGTCGGTTCAGCCGCAGAGCCGGCAGAAGCAGGCGGCCAACCCATCCGGGGCGGCAAGCGGCGGTGGTTCGCGGTAGAATGTTCTGTTTTGAAACTCCGTTGTTGGTCGTTGGCCCTTGGTCGTTGGTCCTTGGTCGTTGGCCTCCAGCCACGGGCATCGATTTTAGCCAACGACCAAAGGCCAACGGCCAACGGCATTACTTTTAGCAAAGATCTTGTTTAAAGACTTACACCTGAGGAAAGGGCGACATAATGAATAAGAAACTATGGGCGGCAATGTTTGTGCTTTGCCTGCTGGGGTTGCTGGCGGGCTGCAGTAAGAAAGAGAACACCAGTGAGGAGCAGGGCGCTTCTCCGAGTTCGGAGATGAAGCCAGCGGCCGCCGCGACTCCCATCGACCCGGCCACTGCCGCCAGCGTGAGCGGCACGGTCAGCTTCGATGGCACTGCACCCAAAGCTTCGAAGATTGACATGAGCCAGGATGCGGCCTGCAAGGGCACCAACACGGCGGAAACCATCGTGGTCGATGGCGGAAAGCTGGCCAACGTTTTCGTGTACGTGAAAGATGGCCTGGGCGACCGTACTTTCGATGTGCCCAAAGAGGCGGCCACCATTGACCAGAAGGGCTGCCGCTACCATCCTCACGTGCTGGGCGTGATGGCGGGGCAGAATATCGAGATTCGCAACGACGACGAAACCACTCACAATATTCACCCGACTCCCAAAGACAACCGGGAGTGGAACGAATCCCAGCCTCCGAAGTCGCCTGCGATCGAGAAGGATTTCGCCCGTGAAGAAATCATGCTGCCGGTGAAGTGCAATCAGCATCCCTGGATGAAGATGTACATCAACGTGGTGAAAACGCCCTTCTACGCGGTCACCGGCGCGGACGGCAAGTACGAGATCAAAGGCCTGCCTCCGGGGGACTACACGCTGGGGTTTGTGCAGGAAAAGCTGGGCGAGCAGGACCAGAAAGTTACCCTGGCCGCCAAAGACAGCAAGACCGTCGATCTGGCCTTCAAACAGTAGCAAGTGCGACCTACAATGTAGCGCCGTCCGTACGGCGCTACACAACCTCCAAGGAGTCGATTCTGCAGGCCGCTGCCCTACGCTATAACCGCGCGCATCACCGATTTGCGGTCTTCATTGCGTGCGCGACTTTTCTACTCATCATCGCCGGGGCCCTGGTGACCAGCAATGATGCCGGCCTCTCCGTCCCCGACTGGCCGACTTCGTTTGGTTCGCTATACAAAATCCCTCACCTGGTTGGCGGCGTGAGGTTTGAGCATACCCATCGCATGATCGCCCAGTTTGTAGGATTTCTAAGCATCCTCCTCGCCATCTGGACCTGGCGCGTCGATCCTCGCCGCTGGATGAAATACCTGGGGTTGACCGCTCTGGTCCTGGTGATCGCGCAAGGAATTCTGGGCGGACTCACGGTGCTTTACTACCTGCCGCCCGCGATCTCCTCGGCGCATGCCGCGCTGGCGCAAACGTTTTTCTGCGTTGTGGTTCTCATCGCCCTGTTCACGGGCCGGGATTGGGTGGAAGAAATTCCGCTGATAGAGGTCGATCGACAGCGCCCGAGTCTGTTCACCTTGGTGCTGTTCTCGATTTTTGTCCTTTATGTCCAATTGATTCTGGGCGCGATGTTCCGTCATCATGGCCTGAGCTGGTGGCCGCACGTGCTCAATGCGGCAACAGTGGCCATCGTACTGACCTGGACTTCGATTCGTGCCTTGTCACACTATTCTGGGCTGGACGCAGTGCGGCGTCCTGCCATTACCGTGCTCTCGTTGCTGATCGCCCAACTGTGCCTGGGCTTTGTGGCGTTTCTCACCCGGGTGGCCTGGGGCCAGAACGCGGTCCAGCCCGAGCTTCCCATGGTGGTTTCGACGGTCGCGCATGTGGCGGTGGGCGCGCTGCTGCTGGCGACAGCGGTAGTCCTGGCGGCGCAGGTATGGCGGCATGTCCCCGTAGTTAAAGCGCACATCCCCGATCGAGAACGGAAGCAGGTAGCCGCATGAGCACGGCGACCCAACCTCTGGCCGTTCCCCGCTCCGGCGCTTTGAGCGTAGTGCGCGACTATAAGGAACTGACCAAGCTGCGCGTGACCACCCTCATCATCATGACCGCGTGGTGTGGCTACTACTTCGGAGCCTTGAAGTCCGGCGTCTCTTCACTTTCCTGGGGGCTGTTTCACGCCTTGCTGGGGATCGGCCTGGTTTCCGGCGGAACCGCGGCCCTGAACGAAGTGATGGAATGGAAAACCGATGGCCGCATGCGGCGCACCGCGCAGCGCCCCATCCCGGCCGGACGCTTCAGCTTGCTGCATGCCACGCTGGTAGGCACGTTCATGACGTTCGGCGGCGCCCTCTATCTGGGTCTGGTGCTGAATCCGCTGACCGCATGGCTGGCGCTGGCCACGTCCGCCGTCTATCTTGGGGCCTACACACCGCTGAAGAAGGTGCACCCGATCTGCACCTTCGTGGGCGCCTTTCCGGGAGCCATGCCGGGCGTGCTGGGCTGGACCGCCGCCCGAGGCCAGCTGGAGTGGGGCGCACTGGTGATGTTCGCCATTGTCTTCTTCTGGCAATTTCCTCACTTTTTCTCCATCGCGTGGCTCTATCGCCAGGACTACGAGGATGGCGGAATCCGCATGCTGCCGGTGGTGGAACCGGACGGCAAGTCCACCGCTCGACAGATCCTGCTTTACTCGGTGGCCCTGATTCCTATCAGTCTGCTGCCTACTTTTCTCGGGATGTCCGGGAAGCTGTACCTGGTTGCGGCCCTGGTGCTTGGCGTTGCCCTGCTCTATTTCGGTTGGCGGCTGGCATCCTTGAAGGTGGCGAGTAGTAACGCGCGGTCCAAGCAGCGGGCACGACAGCTCTTGCAGGCTACCGTGTTCTATCTGCCCCTGCTGTTCGCGCTGATGATGCTGAACCCAAAATCATGATTCCGGAGTGTGCCACGAAATCGATGGAGCGCTCAAACCAAGCACAGCTCACCAGTTCCAGATAAAATACCCTGTGGTCTCTAAAGCCCCCGCTTACGTCGTGCTGGACTCTCAAGATGGTGCCGCGCCGGCAACTCCCGCCGTAATTTCGGTTCAGAATCTGGTCCACCGCTATGACGGACGTACCGCCCTGAACGGAGTTTCGTTCGACGTTCGCCACGCCGAACTCTTCGGACTGCTGGGGCCGAACGGCAGCGGAAAGACCACGATGTTCCGCATCCTCTCCACTCTCATGGTGCCGGGCGGCGGCCGAGCCGTCATCATGGGATTTGACACCGCGAAAGAGCCGACCAAGCTGCGGCGTCAGATCGGAGTAGTGTTCCAGTCCCAGAGTATCGACCTGAAGTTGACTGCGGCCGAGAACCTCTGGCACCAGGGCCATCTCTACGGAATGCGCGGCGCGGCGCTGAGGGCGCGGATTACGGAAATGCTGGGCAGGGTCGGGCTGGCGGATCGCGCCCGGGAAAAGGCAGAAACCTTTTCGGGCGGGATGCAGCGCCGGCTCGAACTGGCTAAGGGTCTGCTGCACCACCCCGCTGTCCTGGTGCTCGACGAACCCAGCACCGGCCTTGATCCCGGCGCTCGTCGCGATCTCTGGCAGTATCTCCAGATTTTACGCGATGAAGAAAAAGTTACGGTGATTGTGACCACGCACCTGATGGAAGAGGCGGAGCGCTGCGATCGTCTGGCCATTCTCAATGAAGGAAAGCTGGTGGCGCTGGGAACTCCTGCTGAACTGAAACGCGAAATCGGCGGCGACGTAATTCTGCTCGATGCCCGGGACGCGGAATCCATGGCAGAAAAAATTCGCGTTCGTTTTAACGTGGATGCGCAAGTGCTGGCCGGCCAGGTTCGCCTGGAACGGGAAAACGGCCACCGTTTCATTACCGACGTAGTGGAAGCCTTTCCCGGCGAAATCGAAGCAATTTCGGTGAGCAAGCCATCTCTGGAAGATGTTTTCATCCACCGTACGGGTCACAAGTTCTGGACGGAGGAAGAAGAAAAAGATGAGAAGCGTTCGTAGCCCAGCCGTCCCGGATCAGGCGGTCTCGCCGCCCCATCCGATCAGGCATAGCATTCTGGTTTCGGTCACGGCGGGTTGCCTTTGCCCAAGCGGCGGGCGGGATGCACGCCGGCCAGCCGGCGAGACGCCGGCGCTACCAGGAGCTGGCCTATGATGCTCGCGCTTTCTCTCGTCTTCGGACTGGTTCCGCTGGCAGGCATTGCCTGGACAGCCTTAAACGGAATGATCACGACCGTGGATGGTCTGTTCATGAGTCTCATCATGCTGGCGCTGTCCGGCATACTGTTCCTCAACGTATACCTGGAAGTGCGCAAGAAATTCACCCCCAAGAAAGCGCCGCCGGCGCAGAAACCGAGATGATGTGGCTGCCCAGAACCCAGCTCTGCAAGCGTATCCTCTTCCCCAGTCCGGCATCCTGTTGCCGGCGTTTACGCTGTGGTGGCGGGAACTGGTCCGCTTCTACCGCCAGCGCGCTCGCGTGGTGGGAGTAATTGCGTCACCGCTGCTGTTCTGGGTGGTCATCGGCTCCGGCTTTGGCAGCTCGTTTCGTTCGGGCGACGCTGTGGGACAGCAGCACTATCTGGATTACTTCTATCCCGGCGCCCTGATCATGATTGTGCTCTTCACTTCGATCTTCACCATGATGTCCGTGATTGAAGACCGCAAGGAAGGCTTTCTGTTGTCCGTGCTGGTGGCGCCGGTGCCGCGATCCGCGATCGTGCTGGGCAAAGTGCTGGGCGGCACCACACTGTCGACGATTCAGGGCCTGATTTTCCTGCTCTTCGCTCCCCTGGTCGGGGTGCATTTTACCTTGACGGGTTTCCTGCTGGTGGTGCTCACAGTCTTCCTGGTCTCCTTTGCGCTCACGGCGCTGGGGTTCACGATCGCGTGGTCCATGGATTCCACGCAGGCCTTCCACGCCATCATTAACCTGTTTCTCATCCCTCTCTGGCTGCTTTCAGGGGCACTGTTTCCGCTGGCGGGAGCTTCCGGCTGGATTCGATTTCTTATCCGAATCAATCCGCTGACCTATGGGGTTGAGGCGCTGCGCGATCTGTTGTACCCCGGGAATCTGGCGGAATTTCCGTTAGCCTCGTCGCTGGCGACGCTGGTACTGTTCTCTGCCCTGATGTTCGGCCTCTCTTTCATCCTGGTGAACCGCCGTACCACAAAGCCGGCTGCATGATGCAAGTCCCCGCCCAATACGCCATCTACCCGGTGATCGACGCTAGCCTGAACGGCGCCAGTGCGGTGCTGCTTCTGGTGGGGCGGGGTTACATCAAACGGGGGCGCATGGCGGCCCATCGCGCGGTCATGATCACCGCGTTGATTTCGTCCACCCTGTTTCTGACATCGTATATTTACTACCACGCGCATGTCGGCTCGGTACATTTTCAGGGACAAGGGTGGTCGAGACCGGTTTATTTCAGCATCCTGATTTCGCACACCATCCTGGCGGTCACCATCGTCCCATTGGTAATCATTACGCTCAGCCGGGCTCTGCGAGAACGCTTCGACCGGCACCGCAAGATCGCCCGCTTGACTTTCCCGCTGTGGCTCTATGTTTCGGTAACGGGCGTGGTTATTTACGTGATGTTGTATCACTTGTTCGCCGCTTGACATGATTCATTTACCACGGAGGCACGGAGACACGGAGCATACCTTCCTGTTTTTCTCGGTGTCTCTGTGTCTCCGTGGTCGAATCACATTATGACGACTGTGAAACTCAAGATCGATGTTTCAGGCACGGTGGGAGACGAGGCTTGGCGCAACCTGCGCCAATTTGACGAAATCCAGGGCGCCGCCTTCGGCCCGAAATACGGATCGAGTGGCCCTTGCAAGCATGCCGCCAACCTGCCCCATGCCAAAGGGGAATGGATCGGCGCGGAAATCCTTCTGGAAACACCGTTGCTGGCGCAGTACGCGGTCTCCCACTACCTGGAGCAGGACCGGGTGCTGGATGCAGACGTAGTGGAATAGCTGCCCTGTTTGACTACGGCAGGGGGCTCAGCTACCTTCATACCAAGAAACGAAGAAACTCACTTTGGGAGGATTTCCGTGGCTAGTGCAACCATACCACCCCAAACCGTCAACCAGGACAAGCTGCACGAATTCGTGATGAAGGCCGTGGGCGAAATGGGCGCGGCCATGAATGCCGCCCTGATCGTCATCGGCGACAGGCTCGGGCTCTACAAGGCGATGGCCGGAGGCCAGCCCATGACCTCGGCAGAACTCGCGACCGCGACGGGAACTCACGAGCGTTATGTTCGGGAATGGCTGGCGGCGCAGGCAGCGGGCGGATTCATCACTTACGATGCCGCCACGCAACGCTATACGCTTCCACCTGAACAGGCGATGGCTCTGGCCGACGAAAGCAGTCCAGTGTTTCTGCCTGGCTTCTTCGAAATCGTGGAGGCTTCGGTGCGGGATGTACCCATGATTACCGCCGCTTTCCGCAGCGGTAAAGGCGTCGGCTGGCACGAACACGACGCTTGCCTCTTTACCGGCACCGAACGGTTTTTCCGCCCCAACTATCGCGCTCACCTGGTGAAGGAATGGATTCCGGCCCTGGGCGACACAGAGGCGAAACTTAAGGCCGGAGGCAGCGTAGCGGATGTGGGATGCGGTCTGGGGACTTCGACCATCCTTATGGCGCAGGCATATCCGAAATCCAAATTCGTGGGATTCGACTACCATCCCCGCTCGATCGAGTTGGCGCGGGAAGCGGCTACTAAAGCCGGTGTGTCCGACCGGGTGAAGTTCGAGGTGGCCAAGGCCAAGGATTTTCCCGGCAAAGGATTTCAGCTGGTGGCTTTTTTCGATTGCCTGCACGACATGGGCGATCCTGAAGGAGCGGCTCGGCATGTCCTTCAATCGCTCGATCCCAACGGGGCTTGGATGATCGTAGAGCCTTTCGCGGGGGACAAGCTGGAAGACAACCTGAATCCCATCGGGCGCGTGTTCTATGCAGCTTCCACCATGTTGTGTACGCCGGCTTCCCTTTCGCAGGAAGTCGGGCTAGCTCTGGGGGCACAGGCCGGTGAGGGTCGACTCTCGAAGATCCTGAAGTCGGCGGGGTTCAGCCGGGTGCGCCGAGCGGCGGAGACACCCTTCAACATTGTTCTCGAAGCCAGGCCCTAGGGGCAGGTTCGAGAAGTGACGATCCACGCCGTGTCGCTCTGCCCGGCAGGCGGCACTACGCGATTTGCAGGCTGCTGGCCAGGGCCCGCGGTCCCTTCTGATATAGTTTTCGGTGGGTCTGCATGTCTGCGCTTCCCGAGTCGCCTCAGCCAACCTCGTCGCCCGGCAGTGAATCCGCCTCCGCCAAGCCTCGCATGTCCACCCGCAACCGGGTGCTGTTTTTTGTCACGGCCTGGCTGATCGTCCTCATGCCGTTTCTATTCTGGTGGAATACCTGGTTCGGGCGGCAGCTTTCTGACAAGCAGTTGGCCGAGTACCTGCAGGACGACAAGAAACCGCGTCACATCCAGCACGCACTGGTGCAGATCGGTGAGCGGATCTCGCGCCACGATGCCAGTGTTACGCGCTGGTATCCCGAGGTAGTGCGCCTGGCCTCCTACCCGATTGAGGAAGTCCGCAACACCGATGCCTGGGTCATGGGACAGGATGTCTCCAGCCAGGACGCGGCCCGGGCCGGGTTCCACCCGGCGCTGCTAAAGATGCTGAACGACCCTTCGCTCATGGTGCGGGGCAATGCGGCGCTGTCGCTGGTCCGGTTCGGCGATGCTACCGGGAAACCGCAGATCGTCGCCCTGCTGCAGCCCGCCCGGATCACAGCTCCCGACTCAGGAAAAATCATCGATTTCAGCGCGCCGGGAACACCGATCCATCGGGGCGGCATCATCGCCAAGCTTGAATCCGGCGGACAAACTGTGGAAGTGCGTGCGCCCATAAGCGGACGGCTGCGCGAGTTGGCGCTAAAGACCGGGCAAACCGTCTCGGCCGGCGACGAGATCGCAGCACTGGATCCGGGAACGGAGCAGGTCTGGGAGGCGCTGCGCGCGCTATACCTGATTGGTCAGCCTGAAGACATTCCCGCAATCCGACCCTACGAACGGGAGCTGCCCGAGGTTCCCGATCATGTCCGCCAACAAGCGGTGGCAACCGAACAGGCGATACGGGAACGGGCCAAGTAAGCATTCGCTGGCCGGACGTCTTAAATCAAGTTCCTCTTGAGTCAAGTTCTTCTTAAGCTAAGTTCCTGGGTGGGGCGATTCGGGAATTGCTGCAGGTCTACACTGGGCATTGCTATCCGCAGATCTGGATAGAACCTCAGTTGTCAGTTACTAGTTCTCGGTTCGCAGTGGAATCAGAAGGGCATGACGCCGACTTCTTTTTCGATCTCAGCCGTATCCACCATTACGATTGCATCCCAGGGGCAGCCATCGAGGAAGGAGCCATCCGGGCCTTTGCTGGTGCACTTGTTACAGCCGATACAGAGAATGGGGTCGACCTGAATGCGGCCGAAAGGGGAATTGTCCTCGTCCGGGACCCAGAACATGCAGTCTTCCACCGGACAATATTCCACACAGGCGGGTGACCCGGCGCAGCCGGTGCAGCATTCGGTGATTACCGCCAACTCCTTGGGCTTCTTCTTGCGCGCGGTAAGCAGACCCTTGGACCTGGGCTCGTGTTTGAACTCGTCGGGCACCATGCCGACGATTCCCCTGAGCGGTTCTTCAGGCATCGTCAATATTATAACCTACCGGGGAGGTTGTTCATCCGTCACATCGCTCTACCGGGATTCTGATATAGTGGCCTTCCAGCCCCTCGAATTCCGTTTCATTTTTTCGGCTCCCTGGTTTGACATCCAAGCGCAAGGGGCGGAAGGAGCAGCATTTATGGCAGGCAAGAGTCTTAACCGCGTCACTCTCATCGGCAATCTGGGCAAGGATCCCGAGGTGAAGTACACGCCCAGCGGCACACCCGTGGCGAAGATCGCTCTGGCGACCAACGAGCGTTTCAAGGACAAGAACGGGGAATGGCAGGACCGCACCGAATGGCACAATGTGGTGCTCTGGCAGCGCCTGGCGGAGATTGCCGGTGAGTACCTGAAGAAAGGCGGCAAGGTCTACATCGAGGGCCGTCTGCAGACCCGTTCCTGGGATGACAAGCAGACCAACCAGAAGAAATACATGACGGAAGTCGTGGCCAGCGATCTGATTCTGCTGGGCGGCCGCGGTGAGGGCGGAGGAGACTCCGGCGGCTCGCGCGCCGCGTCTGGCGGAAACAACTTCGACCAGCGCGTGCCGGAAGCGGAACCAGCGGCGGTTTCGTCCCCGATCAGCGATGAGGACATTCCGTTCTAGGGCCGCCTGCAGCCGTGAGGACAAGCCTTCTCTGGCGCCATTCGGGAACCTGGCATGAAACCTTGGGTTGCTTCTTGTCTGCTCGGTGCGTGGATCCTGTTGCTGGCGATGGCACCCACGGCCTGGGCCAAGCATCATCGTCGTCACCACGACGACGATGCCCGATCCAGCGGCAGCTTCGATTACTACCTTCTGGCGCTTTCCTGGGCGCCCAATTACTGCGCAGGTCATCCCAATGACCATTCCAGCGAGTGTAAGATCGGCGGACACACCGCCTTCGTGCTGCATGGGCTTTGGCCACAAGCCAATAGCGGGGCGCCCCCGATGTCGTGCTCGACGGCCAGCCCGGTGGCGACCGCCACTGTCGATCACATGCTCAACTTCATGCCCAGCCGGGGTCTGATCCAGCATGAGTGGCAGGAACATGGCACCTGTACCGGCCTCTCGGCCCAGGATTATTTCGCCAAGGCCGAGCAGGCGTTCAAGAAGGTGCAGGTGCCGGAGCAGTATCCGAAGCTGGACCACTCGCAGCGGTTCAGCGTAGCGGAATTGGAGAAGAGCATTGCGGACGCTAACCATGCTCCTGCTGGGGCGTTTCGTATTTCCTGTCACGCCGGAGAACTGGTCAGTCTCGAAGTCTGCGTAGACAAGGACCTTCACTATCAGAGTTGCACCCAGAGCGTGCGCGAGTGTCCGGTAAATCAGGTGGATATGCGGCCGCCGCGGTAGAAGGAGAACCGATCGTGCCAGAAGATCTTGCCAGCCAAACCTGCGTTCCCTGCCGTGGGGGCGTGCCTCCGATGAAGGGACAAGAACTGCAGCGCATCCTGCAATTGGTGCCACAGTGGAAAGCGGTCAACGAGCACCACATCACGCGGACATTTACTTTTCCCGATTTCAAGCAGGCCCAGGCTTTTGTGAATCGCGTGGGAGAGGTGGCGGAAAAACAGGGGCATCATCCCGACATCCTGCTTACCTGGGGGAAAGCGGAGATTACCCTGTGGACGCACAAGATTGATGGGCTGACCCAGAGCGACTTCATTATGGCCGCCAAGATTGACCAGTTGTACCCCGGGTAGGCGGCCGCTTACCCCGGGTCTGCGGTGGGAGGGCTCGTCGCCCGTTGGCCGTTGGTCGTTCGTCATTGGTCGTTGGCCTATGATCACGGGCATTCGAACTGACCGAGCCATTCCTGGCGAATCGACCAGCGACCACGACTATAATCTACGCATGCTTGATGAAAATGATTTTCGCAAACGGGCGGATGGCGCGCTCGAATCATTGAAGAAAGCGCTCATGCAGGCTGAGGAGTCGTCCGACATCGAAGTCGAAGACCAGTCCGGCGGTTTGCATGTTTCGTTCGAAGACCGCAGCAAGTTCATCATCTCGCCCAACGCCCCGGTGCGGCAAATCTGGATTTCCGCGCTGGCCACCAGTTTCAAGCTGGATTGGTCGGATGCGGAACAGGATTTTGTGTTGTCCAAGACCGGAGAGGGACTCAAGGTGTTGGTGTCCCGGTTGATCAATCAGCAATTAGGGGAAGACGCGGTTACGCTGGCCTAGGATTGGGGCTACGTGCCTGACAGCTTCTGTTTCAAGTGCTCGGCGATCTGCCTTCCATGAAACCTTCCGTTTTCGATGAAGATCTCGTTGGTTCTTGATCCGGCCACGATCACGCCCGCTACGTAGATGCCGGGTACGTTGCTCTCCAGGGTTTGCGGATCGCACACCGGACGGCATTGTTCGGTGGAGAGCTCGATGCCCATCGAACGCAGGAAGTCATAGTCGGGATGGTAGCCGGTCATGGCGAAGACAAAATCGTTCTTGCGGCGAACCGGGCCTTCAGGAGTGTCGAGATCGACGTAGTCTGCCCCAATTTCCACAACTGTACTGCTGAAATAGGCAGTAATTTCGCCATTCTTAATGCGGTTCTCAATGTCCGGCAGAATCCAGTATTTGATGTGGTTATGTAATTTGGCGCCGCGATGGACCAGGGTCACGCGCGCGCCGTGCCGCCAGAGATCAAGAGCAGAAATGGCGGCCGAGTTCTTGCCTCCGATGACCATGACATCCATATCGAAAAACGGATGCGGCTCGCGATAGTAGTGAAAAACCTTGGGCAGGTCTTCGCCGGGAATGTTCAAAGGGTTGGACAGATCGTAGTAACCCGTCGACACAATCAGCTTGCGGGTGCGGTAGTCGTAAATGCGGCCCAGGCTGTCAGTGGCCGTGATCTGAAAATCGCCGTCACCCCCCGTCACCGTCTTGACCCACTGATACTGGCGGATATCGAGATGATAGTGCTCGGCCACCTTGCGGTAATATTCGAGGGCCTCCTCCCGGTTGGGCTTCTGCCGGGCGGTGCTGAAGGGAATGTCGCCGATTTCCAGCAACTCCGGCGTGGTGAAGAACGACATGTTGGCGGGGTAGTTGTAGATGGAATTGACCACGCATCACTTGTCGATGGCCATGGTCTTGAAGCTGTCTCTATGAGAATCGATGGCGCAGTCT
>JBOGLD010000168.1:0-18711 GCA_050745885.1 Terriglobales bacterium | reverse complement strand
CGCCTCTGTCCTCCCCGGCCCGCGACGGCAACCGCTTCCCGACGCTACGGATGGCTCAGCCGTCTGCGCTCGCATCTCATCTTCGATCCCCTCATCTGGGCATACACCGTCGTTCTGGGGATTGTTTCCATTCCAGTATCGCTATTCGGAAACCAGGGGCGCATTCTGCACGGCTTCGCCCGCTTCTGGTCCTGGCTGATCATGAAGACGATTTCATCGCCTACTACCGTCACTGGCATGGAAGCGATCGACACGTCAAAGCCGTATGTTTACGCGGTTAACCATGCGTCTGCACTCGACATCCCCGTGTTGTATGTGTATCTGCCCTTCGAGTTCCGTATTGCCTTCAAGAAGGAATTGCTGTCGTACCCAATCGTGGGGTGGCACCTTAACCGCTCGGGGCAGATTTGCGTGGACCAGCAGAACCCATCGCGCTCGATCGGCAGCATCCGCGCCGCACTGAAGAGCCTGAAAAGCGGCATGCCCCTGGTCATCTTCCCGGAAGGGGGACGCACGCCGGATGGCGAGATCAAACCCTTTTTGCCGGGAGCGCTATTTCTGGCCATCAAGGCGCAGGTGGATATCGTGCCGGTAGCGCTGGTGGGGACCTTCGAACTGCTGCCGATGAACACCTATCACATCAGGTGCCGTCCGCTGGAAGTGCGGGTGGGCCCGCCCATTCCGACTGCGGACTACACTTTGCGAAACATGGAAGAACTTTCGGACAAGGTCCACAACGCGGTGGAGGATTTATACAAGAGTGGCTGAGTTGTGAGAGTGCAAAATGGGATTTACAGAAGCAGATCTCAGTTATGAGTTGTCAGTTCTCAGAAACAACGGGGGTGGCTGCTTCTGCGGGCTGTGAACGAAGCTCTTCCACTTTTTCCACGATGGCGTACTTGAGATCGTCAACCCCTTTGCCGGTCACGGCGGAGATGGGAAATAACTCCAGATTTTTCTTTTTGCAGTAGCGTTTGAGCTTGGCCAGTTTCTCTTTGTTTGCCACGTCGATCTTGGAGGCCACCATGATCACAGGCTTGTCTTCCAGATGGGCCCCGAAGCTGGCCAGTTCTTCGGATATGACTTCGACATCCTTGACCGGGTCGGGCCTCCCGCTGGCGTCGGAAACGTCGACCATGTGCACCAGCAGGCGGTTGCGTTCAATGTGACGCAGGAACTGCGTACCCAGTCCGGCGCCGGTGTGAGCGCCTGCGATCAATCCCGGAATATCGGCGACGACAAAACTTTTCTCATCGGGCGGCTGACCGACTACCGCCACGCCGAGGTTCGGCTGAAGCGTGGTGAAGGGATAGTCCGCGATCTTTGGCCGCGCCGCCGAGATGCGGGAGATCAGGGTGGACTTGCCGACGTTGGGATAGCCGACCAGGCCGACATCGGCGAGCAGCTTCAGTTCCAGGCGGAAGACGCGCTCCTCGCCGGGACGTCCTGGCTCGTGTTCGCGCGGGGCCTGATGGGTTGACGTGGCGAAGCGCGCATTTCCCCGGCCGCCGCGGCCGCCGCAAGCGATGACGATTCGATCGTCGGGGCGGGAGAAGTCGTGCACTCTTTCTCCGGTTTCGTCGTCGTACACGATCGTGCCCACGGGAACTTTCAGCATGACGTCCACGCCCTCGCGGCCGGTGCGGTTGGAGCCTTCGCCGTGGCGCCCGCGTTGCGCCTTGTATTCGGGATTGAAGCGGAAGTGCACCAGGGTGTTGTGGCGTTCGCTCGACTCCATGATGACGTCGCCGCCCTTGCCGCCGTCGCCGCCCGAAGGGCCGCCGCGGGGGACGTACTTCTCCCTGCGGAAGGCCATGCAGCCGTTGCCGCCGTCGCCCGCTTTGACCCGAATTTTGGCCTCGTCGATAAACATAGAAAGCAGCCGTCAGCTCTCAGCTATTAGCAAAACCGTACTCTGCGAAAAATTGGCTCCGCTGAGAGCTGACAGCTGAGAGCTTTTAAGACAGCCTAAATAAAAATGCCCCGGCGCCCGCGCCGAGGCTTGGGGCCGCAGAGTTTCCCGGGCGACCCTCTGATTGCTTTCCGAAGGCTACTTCGCTTCCAGGGGTTCGATCATGACGAACTTGCCCATCGAACCCTTGTCGAGGAATTTGATGCGGCCGCTGATCTTGGCGAAGAGGGTGTCGTCCTTGCCGCGTCCAACGTTGAGACCCGGTTTGACCCGCGTGCCCCGCTGGCGCACGATGATGGTGCCGCCGGGGACGATCTGTCCGCCAAAAGCCTTGAAGCCTAACCGCTGCGCGTTGGAGTCGCGTCCGTTTCGTGAACTGCCTAGACCTTTTTTATGTGCCATTGATTTTCAGTTTCCAGTTTCTGGTTTCCTGTTTCAAATTCTGCTATAAGCCGCTACTTTTTCTTTTTCGGCGCCGATTTCCTGGGCGCTGCTTTTTTGGCCGCTGATTTCTTCGCCGGATGTTTCGCCGCCTTAGCCTCGGCTTTAGGCGCGTTTTCTACTTCTGCCGGCTTCACTTTCCTGGGCTTCGCCTCTTTTTTCGGGAGGTCGGGCGCGGAGAATTTCTGGCCGTCGTAGGCGATCTCCGTGATGCGGACCGCGGTGTATCCCTGGCGATGTCCGCGCAGCTTCTTGTACTGCTTCTTGCGTTTGTAATGGAAGACCAGAATTTTGGCGGCGCGGCCCTGTTCCACCACTTCACCCGTCACGAGCGCGCCGGATTGCGGGCGCCCAATCTGGCCGGGCTCGCCGGAGACGGCCAGCACGTCGTTGAACTCGATTTTCCCGTCGGTGCCGTTGCCCTGGTTCTCCAGCCGAATCACATCGCCGGGCGCCACCCGGTACTGTTTACCACCGGCGCGGATAACCGCGTACATACTTATGCCTCCGTCCAATCTTGTGCCCGTCGCGGCCTGGCGCGATTGCGGGGAACCTGCTGAATTTCCTGTGCTTGCTTTCCGCGTCGGCGCTTTGGGCAACGAATGCGGGGCGGCCCCAGAACGGGACCGTGAGTACAGGCAAACTCAACCATTTTAGCGTGCGCTGTGGAAAAGCGTCAAACCCGCAGCCATAAGGGACATGAGGTCTGAAAGCATCGGGCACCGCGGACCTCCTTTGAGGTTTGCGCCGTCCTGTGCGACAATTCCTCGCCGAATCGGAGGAACTCCAAATGCGCAAGCGTTTTTTGACCACTCTATTGTGTGTGCTCGCCCTCAGCCTCTCTACGCTGGCCGCGCCCAAGGCCAAGAAGACAACCGCCTCCGGCGCTCCAGACAAAGCCTATCTGCAAAAAATTCTGGATGGCTGGAGTGCGGGTAACGCGGCCAATATGGCCCAGTACTACGACCAGGGCGAATACAACTTCTTCGACATCGCTCCGCTGAAGTACAGCAATTGGGCCGAGTACCAGGAAGGCGTAACCAAGCTGCTGAGCGGATACAAGACCATGAAGCTCACATTGAACGATGATACCCAGATCCACACCGACGGCAATCTGAGCTGGGCCACAACCACGGTGAAGGAAGATGCCCTTACCACCACGGGAAAACACGAAATGGCCACCTTGCGCTGGACGCTGATCTTTGAAAAGCAGGCGGGCAAGTGGATGATCGTACACGAACACATGTCCGAACCGTTGCAGTAGCCCGGCGGATGCAGGACGCAGATTGAGATTTCAGTTTGCAGAGTGGACAATCGCGCGCTCGACAAGTCCGAGAACTGCAATCTGGGATCTGCAGTCCTTATAGGTAAGCCCTCCAGAAGAAATACGTCGACATTGCCGTACCTACGAGTATGACAAACCAGCGTACCCAGGCCTGGGGAAGTTTTTGCGCATAGTGGGCGCCGAAGTATCCGCCCAGCAGAGCGCCGGCGATCACCACAACGCCCTGGGGCCAGTAAATCGCACCCTTCACCACGAACACCGCCGCGGCGATGCCATTGATGGCAACTCCGAGAACGCTTTTTATCGCATTCATGGCGTGAATGTCGGTCATGCCGATGGCCGCCAGCATGGCCAGGTTGACGATGCCAATACCGCCGCCAAAGTAACCGCCGTACACCGCGATGGCCAATTCGAAAATCGAGGCCGCAACAATAGCAGCCGTTGTGAGGCTGTGGGGAACGCTTGAATCGCGGGTCCGGGCGAGTTTCTTACCGAAAACAAACAGCAGAGTGGCTCCCATCATCAGCCAGGGCAGCACCCGCATGAAGGTGTGCGCCGGGGTGCGGAGCAGCAGAAATGCGCCCACGATTCCGCCCACGACGCCGCCGCCCAGAAGCGGCAGCAGCATTCGCATGGGCACATTCAGCCGGTTGCGATACGCACCTCCGCTGGCGGTGGCGCCCGTCCAAAGGGCGAGGCAGTTGGTGGCGTTAGCTGGAATCGGGGGGACGCCAACGAACAGAAGCGCAGGAAAGGTCAAGAAACTGCCTCCGCCGGCCACCGAGTTCAAGGCCCCGCCCAGGATGCCGGCGGCGAAAAGGAAAATCGCGTGCTCGAGAGTCAAGGGTAAAGGTTTATCACAAGTCGAGTGGTCCTAATCGCTGCGGTACGGGCCGGATGGCGTGCTACCGTTTTCCGCCCAGGCCCGTCTGATGGCAGAGGCAGGCGCGGAGGAAACGTGGAGGAAATGATGATGGGGACCCCGATGGTGCCGAGCGGGGCAATTCAGATAAGGAAAGCATCTGGGCTGGCCCTGATCGTCCTGGCCCTTACCTGCGCGGGCAACGCCCGGCAAAATCCAGCCGCACACCCCAAGCCCTGCTCCGAGCCGGAACAGAAGCAGCTTGAGTTTTGGGTGGGGGAATGGGACTTGACCTGGCCAGGAAACACTCCAGGCGAGACCGCCCACGGGACAAACAGCATCGCGCGCATACTGGATGGCTGTGTGGTCGAGGAAAGTTTCTCCGGCGGCGACGCCATGCCTCTGCGGGGACGGAGCGTTTCCATTTTTAACGCGGGCGCGGGCAAATGGAAACAGACCTGGGTGGACAACGAAGGCGCCTATCTTGACTTCGTTGGCGAATTCAAAGACGGACGGATGATCCTGGCCCGCGAGGCCACCCGTCCCGACGGCAGCAAAAGTCTGCAGCGCATGGTGTTCAAGAACATCACCCGCGATGAGTTCGACTGGAGCTGGGAAGGATCAAAAGACGGCGGCAAGACCTGGAGCGTTGTCTGGCCGATCCATTACCGGCGCAAGCCATAAAGTCGGACCCGGGACCCAGAACCTCAGACCCAAGGGCCTCGGATTGGCCTTAGAGGGCTGCGTGGCTAAGGTCCGAAGTCTGAGATCCCAGATCAGGCCCTGACCGTGCCTCAGCCTCCGTACGTGCCAGTCGCGGCGGCGGCTCGGGAGGAGACGCGTTCGCGAATGTCGCGGGCCTTGCTGGCGATGTTGCTGCGGGTTTCTTCTCCGCTGGCAGGAGCCAGGAGAAGACCTACGCCAACGCCGATGCCAAACCCCAGCAGCGCGACTGCGGCGGCGCCCAAAGCGTGGCTGTCTTCGCCCCGGATGACGTCGGTGGCGCGGCTGACCCTGTCAGCGGCAGTTTCATAGGTGCCCTGCGCTCTCGACCTCAAATCGTCGACCGTTCCGCCCAGACGGTTGCGCCAGGAATCCAATAAATAGACACCCGTTCCGAGCAATAGATTCATAAGAACTTTATCTTTACGTGATTTCATTTTTCACTTCTCCCGACGAGTAGACTCGCCACTATCAAGATGCAGAATGTTAGCCAGCGGTTGGTAGTATTTTCGCACAGGAAGGTGCGCACCCGGGGGGTCCGTTTGATCGGCGACCGTTTTTCCGTTTCCTGAAAACCCGAAACGAGACTGCGTGAGGATTAAAAACCGCCGTCCGCAATCCAAACTGCGCTCCCCTGCGTACACCACGAGGAAGTCACTTTTACTCTTTTTCGTGAAAGGTATTCTTCGTGGACAAGCTAAGGGAACTCATCAACGCGAAACATTCACGGCGCGGCTTTTTGACCGGTGTTGGTGCTGTAAGCGCAACCGCGATGCTGGCAGGCTGCAGCGACAGCAGTTCAACCCGGCCAACCCCCACCCCAACCCCCGGAATCACAGATGCGGACATTCTCAATTTTGCCCTCAACCTGGAATACCTGGAAGCCGAGTTCTACCTGCGCGCGGCGACCGGCCAGGGACTTTCATCCACGGATGCAGGCACCGGCGCGGGTGCGGTTACCGGGGGGGCTGCGGTCACGTTCCCTTCCGCCGTGCTGCAAGAGTACGCCTTCGAGATCGCGCAAGACGAATTGAACCACGTGCGCTTTCTCCGCCAGGCCCTGGGCTCGGCCGCGGTGGCCCGGCCCGCCATCGACCTGACCAACAGCTTCAACGGGCTGGCCATGGCGGCGGGCATCGGCAGTGCTTTTGATCCTTTTGCAGACGCAAACAGCTTCCTGGTGGGTGCGTTTGTTTTCGAGGACGTGGGCGTCACGGCGTATCATGGCGCGGCCGGACTTCTTACCGACAAGGGAAACCTGACCGCAGCCGCCGGAATCCTGGCGGTGGAGGCCTACCACGCCGCCGAGATTCGCGCCTTGATCTATGGCGGATCAGTCGCCAATCCCTCGGCTCCGTTCCTGGGGTATGCCAACAAGGTTTCAGCCCTGCGGGGCATGCTGGGGGGCGGTAACGAGACCACGATCAGCGCCACCACGATCGTTGCCGCAGATTCCACCAATGCCATCGCCTTCGACCGTACTACCGATCAGGTGCTGCACATCGTTTACGCAGCGGGGGCGGGCGTCGTAAAGCAGGGCGGCTTCTTTCCCAACGGACTTAACGGAACCATCACAGCGACTGCCTCCTAAAAGGAAGGACCAAAATGCAAATTACAAAGAAGAACACAACTGAAGTGTCCGAGACCCAACGCCTGGACCAGATCATTTCCAGCCGCCGCTCGATGATGGCCGTCGGGGGAGCCGCTCTGGCGGGACTGGTACTGGCAGGCACGGCGCGCGCGCAAGCGGCGGTCACCGACAACGACATTCTGAACTTCGCCCTCAACCTGGAATACCTGGAGGCGGAGTACTACACCATCGCGACCTCGGGAACAACCATCGACCAAATGGGAGTCGGCATCACGGGAGCCGGGACCCAGGGCACGGTGACCATCAAGGGCGGCTCCGCTGCTTCCGCCATGGTGCCTTTTTCCGATCCCACCATCCAGTCCTATGCCACGGAGACAGCGGGAGAAGAGCGCAAGCATGTTTCATTCTTGCGCAATGCGCTGGGTTCCGCGGCGGTGGCACAACCGGCGCTCGACCTGCTGAACAGCTTCAACGGGCTGGCGGTGGCGGCAGGAATCGGGGCGTCCTTCGATCCGTTCGCTTCCGATATCAACTTCCTTCTGGGCTCGTACATTTTCGAGGACGTCGGGGTCACGGCTTACCACGGCGCGGCTGCCCTCATCACTACGCCAGCCTATCTGGATGCAGCCGCCGGCATCCTGGCCGTGGAGGCATATCACGCTGGCTTGATCCGTACCGTCCTGTTCGGGATGGACGCGGCCAACCCTTCGGCTGGAATCAACGCCACCGCAACCAAGATCTCGAACGCGCGCGCTTTGCTCGACGGCACGAACAACGATGATGTCGGTCTTGGGGTGGTGGTGAACTCGCTGGGCAACGCTTCGACCGTGGTGAACGCCGATGCCAACACCGTGGCGTTCGCCCGTACGACCACGCAGGTGCTCAGTATTGTTTATGCGGGCGGATCCGGCAGTGGCGGGTTCTTTCCCGCGGGACTGAACGGCACCATCAAGTAGCCACTGCTGTGTTCGCTCCACCGGATCAGGCGGGATGCAAGCTTTTTTCCCGCCTGACCCGCGCTTCAACCCACGACTTCAGGAGGACCCATGTTTGAGGGATTATTTCAGCCAATGCATTTGCTGGTTATTGTAGGAATCGCGCTGCTCGTGTTCGGCCCGAAGAAGCTTCCCGAGCTCGGCAAAGGACTGGGAGACGGGATTCGCGGGTTTAAGTCCGCCATGAACGGAGAAGAAGTATCTCCGGAGAAGGAAGCAGCCGAAGGAGTGAACAAAGCGTCATGATCCTGGAAATGGCTTTCGTCATGTTCCTGGGACTGCTGGTGTTCGGCCCCAGGAAGACGCTCGAAATGAGTCAGGCGGCGGGCCGGTCTATCGCGCACTTCAAACGCGCGGCCAGCGAGGTCCAGGCGCAGATTGAAGGGGAGACGCGCAATCTGCAAAGCGCAAACCAGCAGCCGCCTGCGCTTTTGGCTCCCCCCGTAGAGCGTAGCAACTAGCCAAGTTCAGCACCTCGATCGCTCATTGTGGTGGACCCGGAGAGACTTGAACTCCCAACCCCTGCGTTCGAAGCGCAGTGCTCTATCCAGTTGAGCTACGGGTCCCTTTTTTCGCACAGGCTCGCGATGCCAACATTGTAGTGCAGAGGCCTGATCCTCGCCCATCGGTTCACGGCACAGGCAGGGCGCGGAAGCCCGGCGGACAGCCGAGGGGATGGCAGCGCAACAACTCTACGGATAAACTTGCTGGCGACGGAGGGTGAGCCGATGTCCCAGAACCAACGGCCTGAGCCCTGGCTGCGAGGCACCTGGCGAGAAGTTCCGGCCGTACAGCGGGCGATCATGCACGCTCTGGAACTCGCGGGAGAAGACCTGCAGCACTGGTGCGGCGGCCTGAGCGATGAAGAGATCAATGCGCGTCCGGGCGGGTTGCCGGCAGTGGCGTTTCATCTGCGCCATATCGCAAGGAGTCTGGACCGCTTGCTGACCTACGCTGAGGGGCAAGACCTGAGCGGTGAACACCTGGCTGCGATGAAAGCTGAGATGGACCCAGGGGCGACGCACGGCGCGCTTTTTTCGGAGCTGAATTCGGCCTTGGCGGAAAGCATCCGCCGGATTCAGACATTGGATGCGGGTGAACTCGAACAGTGCAGGAGCGTGGGCAGGAAACAGTTGCCCACTACCGTCGCAGGATTGCTGGTGCATGTCGCTGAGCACACGCAGCGTCACGTGGGGCAGGCCATAACCACCGCGAAGATGGTCTCGACGCCCACTGGTTCGTGAACCCGCGGCTTCCGCCGCGGGCCCATGCGTCTAGTGCAGCATGTTTCTAGTGCCCATGTTTCTAGTGCAGTGACTGCAGGTTCAGGATCAGCGACACGACATTGCCCAGGATGCTATACGAGCCATCCGAATAGTGTCCGTACTGATAGCGGTTGTAGAAGCCATCCTCATAGCCGCGGCGAAAGCCCTCGCGGAAATAATAGTTATAGTCGGCCTGATCTACATAGTAGCCGCTGTAGCCGAAGTTCGCGTCCTGATAAGCGTAGCAGTCCTGGTAATCGGAACGCCAACGGTCTTCGCGGTCGGCGGCCCCGGCCCGGAAGCCTTCCTGGTAGCCGTAGTTCACCGCCTGCCGCAGCACGTCCGCTCCGTACTGATTGATCTCGTAGTACGAGCCGCCGCGGCGGTAGCGATAGATCGGGGCGGTATAGAAGTACGGATCGTGGTTGTAATCGTGATGTTCGTTGCGGAGGCGCAACTCCTGCTGACGCTCGCGCTGGAAATAGTCCTGCTGAAAACGGTACTGGGCCGTGCGCCTTTGCTGTTGCAGGGCGGCGCCTCGTTGCTGCCCAATGCGTTCCTGCTGGTCCAGATGCTGGCGGTACTGCGCCACCCGCTGCTGTTGCTGGTGAATCAGTTGCTGCTGGCGCTGCTCTGGAAGCCGCGTCTGTTGCCGGTTCTGGTCCTGGCGGCGCTGCTGCTGCGCATGCTGTTGTTGCTGTTGGGTTAGTTGCCGCTGCCGCTGTTCTTGCTGTTGATGTTGATGCTCGCTCTCCATCTGTTGTTGATGTTGTTGCTGGACATGCTGCTGTTGCTGGGTCCGTTCTCTCTCGCGTTCTTGCTGTGCGTGCTGTTGCTGTTCGTGCTGCTGTTGCATGTGCTGTTGCTGCTCATGCTGTTGTTGTTCGTGCTGCTGTTGCATGTGCTGTTGCTGCTCGTGTTGCTGTTGCTCATGCTGCGGTTGCTCGTGTTGCGGTTGCGTGTGCTCTTGCGGGTGCGGCTCGGGCTTGGCGTGCTTTTCGGGCTTCGCCTCTTTCTCGTCTGGGTGCACTTGCTGGGAGTAGGCCGGTCCGCCCATCCCAAGCAGCAAAAACAGGACAGTCACGCTGATCGTCCCAATTGGTTTCATGTCGCCTCCGTCGTACAAATTAGATGCCGCCGTGCCGTGCGGGCCGTAAGGCTTTGCCGGTATTTCTTATACGGCAATCATCTACAAGAGGCAAGGAAACGGCGGGTTCCTGGGATGGTATGATGCTGGCCGAATATCGAAGCCCTGCCAACTCCCCGGCAGGGCTCGAGAGCTGGAGGGCCATGGCATTCGCAAACATACAAACCCGCTCCGGTGCGGTTGGTGCGCCGGGCTCCAGCCATAAAGTCGCGTTGTCGGTAGTGACGACGCTGTTCTTCATGTGGGGGTTCGTCACCGTTCTCAACGACGTCCTGGTGCCTCACCTGAAGTCCATCTTTGACCTGACTTATACGCGGGTGATGCTGATCCAGTTCTCTTTCTTCTCTGCCTACTTCCTGTTCTCTATTCCTTCGGCCAAGGTAATCGATTGGATCGGATACAAGAAAACCATGGTGGTGGGCCTGTTCACCATGGGATTGGGAGCGCTGCTATTCATTCCGGCTGCCAGTGTGCCTTCGTATCCCTTATTTCTCGGCGCACTGATGGTGCTGGCCGCGGGAATTACAGCGCTGCAGGTGGCGGCCAATCCCTACGTCGCCGTGCTCGGGCCTCCCGAGACTGCCTCTAGCCGCCTGAACCTGGCGCAGGCCTTCAATTCCCTGGGGACTACGATCGGGCCCTATCTGGGCGGCATGCTCATTCTGAATGCTACGAAGCAGAACATGGACACGGTGCGACAGATGTCGGCCGAGGCGCTTCAGGCTTATCGCGTCCACGAGGCGTCGTCAGTCAAATTGCCTTATCTGATCATCGGACTGGCGCTCATCGTTCTGGGAATTGCCATTGCCCTGTTCAAGCTGCCGGCGATGCCCGAAGCCGAACGCCACGGAGCGGCCGGTTCGAAGGACAGCGTGTGGAAGCACCGCCATCTGGTTCTCGCGGCCATCGGAATCTTCGTGTACGTGGGGGCGGAGGTCTCCATCGGAAGCTTCCTCATCAACTATTTCAGCCAGGCGAACATCGGAAACATCGCGGAAGCGGTGGCTGCCGGTTACGTTTCATATTACTGGGGCGGGGCCATGGTGGGGCGCTTTATCGGTTCGGCGATTCTGCAGAAGCTCAGCACGAACATAGTGTTGGGAATCGCGGCACTGGTCGCATGTCTGCTGGTTTGCATCTCGATGCTCACCTTCGGCCATGTGGCCATGTGGACCATCATTCTGGTGGGTTTGTTCAACTCCGTGATGTTCCCCAGCATCTTTACCCTGGGGATTGCCAAGCTGGGACCGCTGACCGGCGATGGCTCCGGCCTGTTGGTCATGGCCATTGTCGGAGGTGCAATCATTCCTGTATTGCAGGGCGCGCTGGCGGATCGCATCGGAATTCATCATGCGTTCATTCTGCCGGTCCTCTGCTATCTGTATATTGCCTATTACGCATTCCGGGGATCGCGGCCCGTGGCCGTCGCATAGCCCGAAGCGGGGCTACCCCAATCTGGCGGCCATCTTCGCTATGGCGATCTTTTCTCCGTCAATCTTCTCTACGGCAATCTTGCCTACGTCGATCCAGCGTAAGTGATATCCTTCCCGACCATGGCCGTCACCATGCAGGATATCGCCCGGGACGTTGGGGTATCGGTCGTTACCGTCTCCAAAGTCTTGCGCAACAAGGGCGAGATCAGTGTGGCCACCCGCGCGCGAGTGTTGCGGCGGGCGAAGGAATTAAATTACCAGACCAACTGGATCGCCCGCAGTTTGGTAACGCGGCGCACCTTCACCATTGGACTGCTGCTGCCGGATTTTACCCACCCTTTTTTCGCGGAGATTGCCAAAGCGGTCGCGGAGACGGTGCGACCGCATGGCTATCACGTCATCATTTCGTATTTCGACGAGAATCCGGAGCTGGAAAGAAATGAGGCCGAGTCTTTGCTGGCCCGGCAAGTGGACGGACTGATTCTGGCGTCGGCGCAGCCGGGAGCCAAAGCTTTCGCGGACATGCAAAAGCGCAAAGTGCCGTTCGTCCTGATTGACCGCCCCATCGCGGGAGTGCAGGCCAGCTTCGTAGGGGTGGATAATCGGGCCATCGGGCAGTTGGCCACGTCCCACCTGATCCAGCGGGGTTGCCAGCGAATTGCGCATCTGCGCGGCCCCGGCATCGGCATCGCGACCGGACGAATGCAGGGCTATCGTGGCGCTCTGGCCAAGCGCGGGCTGGCATTCTTTCCCGGCTACGTGATGAATGCCGGTTATCAGGATTGCTCCGGGCACGAAGCCATGCTCAAGTTGTTGCGAAGAAAGCCCGTGCCGGATGGCGTTTTTTGCTATAACGATCCGGTGGCGATCGGAGCCATGCGGGCCATTTCCGAGGCGGGCCTCAAAGTTCCCGAGGACATTGCCGTGGTGGGGGCAGGCAACGTCCACTATTCGGATTTTCTGGCGGTGCCCCTTACTACCGTCGACCAGGGCACGTTCGAGATCGGCAAACGCGCCGCCAATCTTTTGCTCGAAGGAATCGCTTCGAAACGCTCTCTGCGACCCCGCAAAGTGCTGATCGTGCCCAGACTGATCATTCGGCAATCGACCAAGCGGCCGAGTCCGGACGTTAAAGCGGGCGCTGCTTCTTCCGTGCCTGGAAACAACCATTCACGGTAGAGATTTAAGGCACGAACCGATGGGGGAGTGAACCAATCAAGGAGGAAATACCATGTCAGCAAAAGCCGGAATCCTGGCCGCGCTGTTGGCCTTGCTGCTCGCGCCCTCGGTGATGGCGGCGCAGGACAAGCCCCTGGCCAGCACTCCTCCCATGGGGTGGAACAGCTGGAACAAATTCGGCTGCCATGTGAGCGAAGATCTGGTCCGGCAGATGGCCGACGCCATGGTCAAATCGGGCATGAAGGCCGCCGGCTATCAATACGTGGTGATCGACGATTGCTGGCAGGTGGAACGCGATCCCAGCGGCAACATCGTCGCCGATGCTCGGACCTTTCCGTCCGGGATTAAGGCGCTGGCGGATTACGTTCACTCCCGCGGCCTCAAGTTCGGGATCTATTCCGACGCCGGGGTCAAGACCTGCGCCAAACGCCCTGGCAGCCTGGGACACGAATATCAGGATGCTTTGCAGTACGCCGCCTGGGGGGTCGATTACCTGAAGTACGACTGGTGCAACACCACCACGCAAGATGCCCCGGCCGCCTATGCGCTCATTCGCAATGCCCTGAACGCCACCAGCCGGCCTATCGTGCTGAGCATCTGCGAGTGGGGCACCGCCAAGCCCTGGCTCTGGGGCGAGAAAGTAGGTGGAAATCTATGGCGTACCACGGGCGACATTCGCGACCAGTGGGAGAGCAAGGACCCCCACCATCTCGGCATGCTCGACATCCTCGATCTGCAGAATGGAATCGAGAGTTACGCCGGCCCCGGCCATTGGAACGATCCTGACATGCTGGAGGTGGGCAACGGTGGCATGACCACGGAGGAATACCGCGCCCATTTCAGCCTGTGGTCCATCCTGGCCGCGCCTCTGATCGCGGGCAACGATTTGCGCGACATGAAGCCGGAAATCCACGACATCCTCACCAATCAGGAAGTGATCGCGGTGAACCAGGACCCGCTCGGGAGCGAGGGCCGCCGAGTCGTCAAAGACGGCGATCTGGAAGTTTGGGCCAAGCAGATGCAGGATGGCAGCCGCGCGGTGGTTCTGCTCAATCGGGATACCACCGAGAAAGAAATTGGCGTCTCCTGGGAGAATCTGGGCTACCCCAGCCATCTGAGCGCCAGCGTCCGCGATTTGTGGAAAGCCAAGGACCTCGGTCAATTCAAAGGAAAATTCTCCTCAAAGGTTGCACCGCATTCCGTGGTGATGCTTAAAGTAACGCCGTAAAGCGGTCGATCAACTGAGAACGGAGAACTATCAACTGCCCGCTGGTATTGTCTCGATACAGAACCTTCCGCCCCGCCTTACAGATTCATCCCGATGTATTACACCCAGCCCGTCAGGTACCTTGATGGTGCCGTCAAAACAATAATGGTGGAGGAATCATAATGGACAAGGACAGAGTGGAAGGAAAAGCCAAGGACATTGCAGGCCGAGTGGAGCGCCAGGTCGGGGAATGGACTGGCGATAATGAAGCTCAGGTCAAGGGCGCAGCCAAGCAGGTAGAAGGGAAAGTGCAGAATGCCTGGGGCCAAGCCAAGGACGCAGTGAAGAAGTCCAGCACAAACGAGGCCGATGCCGATAAGGAACAGGCGCAAGCTGAGGAAGCAGAGCAGCGGCGGAATCGCGCCGTCAACGAGTAATCCCGAGCCTCCGGGGGAGCCATCCGGTTTCCCCCGGCGATTGCTCCTAGAGACAGCTTCATGCCGCCGGCGAGCGGGCGTGCCGAGCCAGTTGGCGCGACTCACTGAAATCGAGCCAACCACCCGGCGGTGGTGGCTCCGCCGGGAGATCTTGCTTCTTCCTCGGTAAATCACTCAGTAAATCAGCTTCAGCGAAAACTGAATCTGGCGCGAAGGGCCGGCGGTCTTGCTGATGACACCGAAGCCGCTCCCGCGCAGGATGTTGGAGGGCAGCCCGAAATTTACCAGGTTAAAGACATTGAAAAATTCGGCGCGAAATTCCACCGTGCCCAGTTCCGAGTTGCCGCGGCGGCCAAAAGGAGTGTCCTTGATCAGGGCGACGTCGTATTGCTGAAAACCCGGTCCCCGGAACGTGCCACGGCCCAGCGTGCCAAAGCGGCCGTGGTTGGGGCCGGTGCCGCCGGGAAGGTTGATCGGAATGGAGAAGAACGAAGCATTGTCCGCGCCCCGGCCGAAATAGTCTTCGCGTACCGCGCCGCTGGTTGAAAATTTTGGTTGCTCCACCTGGTCGGGACGGTCCGCGCCCCCCGCTCCCACTCCGGTTTGCTGAACCCCGGAGTACACGGTGAAGGGTGGTCCGCTGGTCAGAGTGGTGATATTGAGGAACTGCCAGCCCCGGGTGAGGGTTCTTCCGAGCGGCCGCAAGAAACCTGCGCGGTCGAACGGCAGTACCTGGATCACGCTCAAAGTGAAGGAATGGGTTGCATCGAAAGTGGACGGACCCTTGTCCGCGCTGGGGTTCCACGGATTCTGGGGCAAGGTCTGCAGCACAACTCCTGCGCCCGAGACCGACCCGCCCAGGACCGCGCTGGTGTCGTCGAGCGACTTGGAATACGTGTAGCTGGCTTGCAGCCCCAAGCCGGCGCGCGCGGAATTCTTGCTGACGCTGGTTTGCAGAGAGTGATAAGTAGAGTGCGACCGGCTGGTTACGATCAGTTCGGGCCCAAACCCGCCTATCGCGTTTCCCGCGGAATCAAACTGGGTGAAGGGTGCGAATTGGGCATCGGCGCCGCCATAACTATTTGGCGAGTAGACGCTGCCCAGATGAACCCCCGCCGTAGCCACGTATGCGGCGCTGAACTTTACATCTTTAAAATCGTGGTCGATGCCCGCGGTGTAGCTTTCGATGTAGCCATTGCGGAAGTTCTTGGCAAAGCCAGCCATCGAAAGCAGCTGGACCTGATTTCCTGGCGTCAGCGCTTTCAGATCGTCCTGATAGCGTTGCAAATCCACCGGCGTGTTCGGAGGCACGTGGCTGGCGTCGCCATTGGGAAACAGAAGCTTGCCCGCCGTGGTGTACGGAGGCGGGAGAGCTACGGGGACAACTGCATTCACAAACGGCAGGGGAAAGTTGGGCAGGGCGCTGGCGTAAAGGCTGGTCGCCAGAGGAATGGCGCCGGTTACAAAGTTTTCCTGCCACAAATTAGGAAGCATGGTGGTAATGGCACCGCCGGCGTGCAGGACGGTGTGGCTGGTGACCGCGTAATCGAGCGACAGACGCGGACCCCAGCCCTTCCAGTCCTGATCATAAGGAGGTTGCGGGTTGTAGAGAAAAATCTGCCTGGCCTGGTGGTCCCAGTAGGGCACGTCTTTGCCATTCGCATCCACGAACTTTGGGAGTGAGGTACGGTGTTCGGCCTCGTGGATGCGGCTGTTCACTTCGTAACGCAATCCATAGTTGACCGTAAGGTTGGGCGTGGCTTTCCAGGTGTCCTGGAAATAAAAGTTGTAGGCCTCGCGCCGGACGGCCGCTTCGTCGAACCGGTCGCCGATTGGGGTCACGCTGGCGGCGGCGATCACGCTGTAAGAATAAGGGGTGGCGGTGAGCAGGCCGGTAAGCGAATCCGGCAGCGGATCGCCCACCTGGATGTCGTGAGTGCCGCTGGCCGAAGAAATCTGCACTGGAGAATAGGCTGTCCCTCCGCCGAAACTGTAAATACCGTTGGGATCGGTGCCGAAGATGGTGGCATCGCGGTTGGCCCGGATTTCCACTCCCCATTTGAAAGCGTGATTGGAGTGCACGTAGCTCATGTCTTCTTTGAGCTGATAGAGATTGCTGTACGATCCGAAAATCGAACCGCCCGGCTGGTTGAAGGCTTGAAATAATCCGTCGCCGAAAGCCATGGCCGGCTGGGTGTGGTTGATGGCGGGAAAGAATGGCGTGCTGCGAATGTAGCTGAACGAAGTATCGGAAATAAGGTGGGGAGAAATTGTTCGCGAATATTTCACGCCGGCATTGCGCTGATGATCGAAGAATTGCACCGCAAAGCTGGGATCGATCGCCGTCTGATCGGGATTGGTCAGCGGCCCCGTCACCTGGTTGAGGCTGAACCGGGTGAACAGCGAAGCCTTGTCGGAGATGCGGTGGTCGATGCGCACCGAGAACTGATCGGTGCGGGTGTAAATCTTGGAAGAGGCGGCATAGGTACGATCGCCATAGGCCCCCTTGGGATCGTTGGGCAAAGGATAGTGATCGAGCACCGGAACGATGGCCGGATTTACCGGGACGGTCAGCGTGTCGCCGGGAAAAGTTTCGGTGTCGATGCCCTGGCGCTCGGCGGACGTCGGCACGGGAAACACCTGGGTTGTCCCCAGCACCTGGCGAAAGCCCTGGTATTGGCCAAAATAAAAAGTTCGGTTGCGCCCATCGTAGATTTTCGGCAGCACCACCGGGCCGCCGTTGGTGAAGCCGAATTCATTGCGCACAAAGGGAGGGATGCGGCGCTCGTCGGCGATACTCTTGTGGTCGAAATAGTTGCGGGCATCGAAGGCAGCATTGCGGGCGAATTCGAAGAAACTGCCGTGCACCTGGTTGGTGCCCGATTTGGTGACCACGTTGGTATAACTGGCGGCCCCGTGCCCGATTTCCGCCGTCATGACGCCCGAATTGGCCTGCACTTCCTGGATGGCATCCACGTTGAAATTGGAAAAGGTAGCGCCGCCCATCTCCGGATCGGTGGTGTCGAAACCGTCCACGGCAAACACGGTGGCGGAGCCGCGCTGTCCGTTGACCGCGAATTGCTGGGTGAAGTTGGCCGCGCCATTGGCGTCGGTCATGGTGCCGGCGGCCAGTAGCAACAGCTTGCTGAAGTCGCGCGCGTTTAGAGGAAGGCTGGAAACTTCTCCGCTGGTGAGGTGTTCGCCACCACTAGCCTGTGCCGAAGGTTCCTCGCCGGACGGCATGACTTGGATCTCCGGCGTCCGGGAAGACAACAATAGAATGCTTGTACTGGAAACGTCGCTCTGGATAACCACGGGGTTTGCCGAACGCCAGATCCTGCTTGCGGATTCCACGGTGAGCTCGTAGTCTCCGGCCACGATTTCAGCGAGAGCAAAACGGCCGCTGATTGAAGTTAGGGCAGTGTATTGGCGGTTTCCCGTGATGGAGACCAGCTTGAGAGTGGCGCCACCCATGGGCTTTCCGCCCTCGTCGTGCAGCACCCCGCGCCACGATGCCAAGGCGGACGCGCCCGCCGCCAGGGCCGCCACCAACCACACCACCAGACACAGCCTATACAAGACGTCCCCCAAACGGATGAACATTGCAGGGCATTATATCCGTGGCGATGGGAGTGTTGTGTTGATGTGGGCGCGAGCGTCCCGCTCGTGCGGGGAGGGGCAGATGCTCCAGCGGAATCGGCAAGGAAAGAAACGGTTCCTACCAATCGGTCAACGAAAACCCCAGTCGTTGTCGTTGGCGTTGGCATTGCCGCTGCCGCACGAGCGGGACGCTCGCGCCTACATTTACCGGCGGTGCGCTATATTAGCGATTCCGGGGTTTGCTATGGCCCGCTTGCCGAAGTTTCGCGAGGTTCCCATCTTGTGGCGGGCCGGAGTTCTGCTGTGCGCCATTCGGCTGGCACTTTGGATTGTCCCGTTTGCGAAGTTGCGGCGGGTGGTGGCTGTTCTGGCCGATGGCCGCCCGGCGCGAACGCCCCGCTATTCGGCGGACCAGTTCAGTTGGGCGGTGCGCGCAGTCAGCCGGTATGTGCCACGCGCCACTTGTCTGACCCAGGCCCTGGTTCTGCATATCCTGCTCAGGTGGGAGGGGCTGCAGTCCAGAATTCGGATAGGAGTCAGCAAGGATGCAGGGCAGTTCGAAGCCCACGCCTGGGTCGAAAGCCAGGACCGCGTGGTGATCGGAGACTCAGGCTTGCAGCGCTATACGCCGATG
>JBOGLD010000167.1:0-9450 GCA_050745885.1 Terriglobales bacterium | reverse complement strand
CGTTGTAGGGCTTCAATCCGACGTAGAACTCGGCGTTGAAGAATCCGGTGGGGTCGGTGCCGTCGTCCGGCCGTCCGTGCTCGTCCGCCACGATGGTCACCTGCTGGAACGAGCGCAGAATGGCGCGGATCTGCGGCACCAGCCGCGACGACTCCTCGAAGGAAATGGTGTAGGGCATGGTTGCCCGCACCCAGAGCGCGCCTTCATCCAGGTGAGGCATGAATTCTCCCCCGATAAAGGGGACCAGCAACAGCGATGCGCCAAAAATCAAGGTTGCGATCGCCATGGTGGTTTTGGGGCGGTCCAGGGCCCAATCCAATTGGCCGGCGTACTTGCGTTTCATCCATTCAAAGGCTCGGTTCGGCTTTTCCCGGACCCCCTGCTTGAACCAATAGGAGGCCAGCACGGGAATCAGCGTGAGCGTGAGGATCAGTGCGCCGATCAGCGCGAAGGACATGGTCTCGGCCATGGGGTGGAACAACTTTCCCGACGGCCCGCTCAGCGCGTAGATCGGCAAATACCCGGCGAGGATGACGGCCACCGAGTAGAAGATCGGGCGATCGACATCCCGTGCCGCCGCCAGAATTACTTCGTTCAGGTTGTAATTCTGCCCTTCTCGCAACGCCAGTTCACGATAGATATTCTCGATCATGACCACGGTGCCGTCGATCACGATTCCGAAGTCGATGGCACCGATGGAAAGCAGGTTGGCGGCGACATCATGCGCATGCAGCACGATGAAGGCGAAGAGGAGAGACAACGGAATGGTCAGGGCCACGATAACCGCGGCGCGAAAGCTGACCAGAAAGAAGATCAGGACAATGAGCACCAGAACCATACCGCGAAGCAGGTTCGCTTCGACCGTGTCGGTGGTGAGTTTCACCAACTCGCTGCGATCATAAAAAGGATTGACCTTGACGTCGGGTGGAAGGATTGACCGGTTCAGCTCGGCGGTCTCGGCCTCGACTCCTTTCAAGACCGTCTGCGTCTGCTCCCCGCGGCGCATGAGGATCACGCCTTCGACTGCATCATCATTCTTTTGAAAACCGAATTCACCGAGGCGTGGCGCGTGGCCGATGACCACATCGCCCACGTCGCGGACCCGGATGGGTACGCCCTTGTTGCTGCCAACCACGATGTTCGCAATGTCGTCGGTGTTACGGACCAGGCCGATTCCGCGGACGTAATAGAACTGGCCGCCCTGGGAATAGAAGCCTCCTCCGGCATTGGAATTATTCGCGGCCAGGGCCGCGCTCACCTGCGGCACCGTCAGGTGATATCCGTAGATGCGGGCGGGATCAAGCAAAACCTGGTACTGCATTTCCGTTCCGCCGAATCCGGAATCGTCGGCTACGCCGGGAACGGACCGGTAGGCCCGCTCCACCACCCACTCCTCAATCGTCTTCAACTCCTGCGGGCTGCGATCGGGGCTCTCCAGCACATAGCGGTACACCAGGCCGCTCGGACTGAACAATGGCGCCATGGAGGCGGTCACTCCGGTCGGAAGAGTGGCATCCGCCAGCCGCTCAAAAACGATTTGCCGGGCCAGATAGTCATCGGTACTTTCTTCGAAGGTAAGGCGCAGATCGGAGAGACCGTACAGCGAAATGGACCGCATGGTGACCATGTGCGGCACGCCGTTCATCTCCAGTTCGAGAGGCAGGGTGACCAGGCGTTCCACTTCCTCGGCAGCGTGACCAGGCCATTGCGTAATCAGTTCGACCTGGGGCGGGGCGAGGTCGGGATAGGCGTCCACCGGCATGCGCTGGAACGACAGGATTCCGCCGACCGTGATGAATGCGGTCAGCATCAACACCAGAAACCGCTGGCGGAGCGCGGCTTGGACGATTCGATGGATCATCGGGTTACGATCATCTGGTTGTAATCATCCCTTGCAGTGGTCGCTTTTGTTCAATCGCGTCTCGAGCGCCGGTTTCTCAATCATGGCTAGCGCTGCAATGAGTTGGCGAACTGCAGGAACAGGCTGCCGTCGCCAATCACCCGGTCGCCGGGCTGCAGGCCGGCGGTGATTTGCGTCTGTCCCTGCTGGCTATCCGCAATCGTGACCGAGCGCCGTCCAAACTCATTGGAAGACACAGCGGCATACACGAAGGGCTGATTTTCACTGTCCCGCAAAACCGCGGAATCCGGCACGGCGATGGCGTCCCGAATCTTGCCCGCCTGCACGGTCGCGGTTACGTACATATCCTTCTTCAGCTTCTCGCCCGGATTCAGCGTCTCAATACGCGCCGACAACGTGCGTGTATTGGGATCGAGTGCAGCCGCCACATAGGAAATGTGCCCGCGGAAAATATCAGGATAGGCATCGGTCTGAATCGTGACCTGGTCTCCGGCCCGCACGTAGGGCAAATCCTTCTGATAGACATTCACCAGCACCCAAACCGTGCCCGTGTCGGAAATGGTGAAACATTGCGTATTGCCGGGCTGGAGAAGCTGTCCGGCGGAGACCAGCTGTTCGACCACTTCCCCGCCGATGGGCGCCCGCACCGGCACCTCGTAGGACGAAGGTCCTTTCTCCAGGGCATCGGGATCCGTGACCCCCATGACTTTCAGCGCGGCCTCAGCCGATGCCAGGTCCCCTCCGGCCTGGACCTCGGCCGATTCCGCCTGCTCCAAATCCCTAACCGCGATCGCGTGATGCTGGTACAGGTCCTGCGACCGGACGTAGTTTTTTTGCGCCAGCGAGTATGCGTCCTTGGCTTTTAAATAGTTGGTACGCAATTGCGAATAGTCCGGACTGGCCACGTACAACATGGGCTGGCCCAGGCGCACCTTCTGGCCGGGAACCACCACGACCCGGCTCACCGGGCCGCTCACCTGAGTGATCACCGGGGTAGTACGAAAAGCGTTGTAGGCCACCGCGCCGGTCAGCCGCAGAGTGCGGGTCAGGGTTGTGGGTTCGATCGTCACCACCTGCACGTGCGACATCTGTTCCGGCCGGATGGTGAATAGTTCAGGATGATTGGGGTCTTTCGCGGCGGGACTGTTGCCGGCATCCGTTTTCGATCCTTCGCAACCGGCAAGTGCCAGCGCGATCAGCAACAGGGCCACGCAGAACGCGCACAATTGCCAGAACATTTTGCGGCTGCGAGCTTGGTCATTCCGCATTTTCATGGCAGGTTCCTCGCTCCTACCGCTTGCTTCAGTTGTTCGAGCGCCGTCATGTACGAAGCCAGAGCCTGGCGATAAGCCAGTTGAGCCGCCCGATAGCTACGCTCCGCGTCCAAAAAATCCAACAGGCTGGCGGCGCCGCGCTTGTAGGCATACTCGCTGATATCGCGAGAATCCTGCGCCTGTTTCAGATATTCAGAAGTGTAGAGCTGGACGATTTCGTCGTTGCTTCGCACCGCCTCATAGGCATTGGCGACATCGGACAGCACCGTATCGCTGGCCGCTTGCTGTGCTTCCTGCGCCTGGGTAAGAGCGTAGCGGGTACGCGCGATCTCGCCCTGATTGCGGTTGAAAATCGGCAGGTCGAAACTGGCGAAAATCGACGCCGAATTTTGCCCCCCGGTGTGGGTGAAATCGTAGGTGCCGCTCACGTCCACCTTGGCGTTCGCTTTGGCCAGCAGAATCTGGCTTTGGGCGGCGGTCACGCCCAGTTGGGCGGCCTGGAAATCAGGGCGCTCGTGGAGAGCCTTGGCCTGCAGATCTTCCAGGTTGGCCTTGAGCGGCTGGTACGCCAGGTCCCCCATGACGTCGTAATTGGCCGGCACGGCATCGTAACCCAGCAACTGCCTGAGCCCGACCAGGGCCTGGGCCCTGGCCAGGCGGGCGGAGGACAGGTCGGTCTGAAACTGCAGTAGTTGCAGCTTGATTTTCAGATAGTCGGCTTCGCTGATCGCGCCTGCCTTGAACTGGGCCTCGGCAATATCGACTGTGCCCTGAAAGCTTTTCAAATCCTGCTGCGCGAACTGCAGGGTTGATTCCGCCAGTAAAACACTGACGAATTGCTGTCCCACGTCGAAGGCAAGACTGCGTTCCGCGTCGGCGACCTGGGCACGCGTGACTGCGGTCTGATCGCGAGCGGCCTGCAAGCGTCGCTGCCGCTTGTGACCGCGTTCAAAGAGATACGAGATTCCGATGTCGAACTGCTGGGCCAGATTCAGCTCGTCCACCGAAAAATCCTGCGGAGTAAAAATAGGGATGAACTGGGAATCGCCCCCCAGGGTTGGGTTGGGACGAAGGTTGGCAGTGATCTCCTGGGCCTGACTCTGAAAAACCAGAGTGCGCGCGGCTTTAATCGAATGATTGTGCGCCAGCGCCAGATCGATGGCCTGGTCCAGACCGACCAGCGTTGTGTTTTGGCCAACGCCCACCCCCTCGAGGAGGAGGAAGAAAGTCCCGGCTGCGGCTAGCATCCGAAGGCATCGTAAACGCAAGGCGGTCAGATCCAGATGCGCTGGCCTCGGCACGGCGCTCCTGTCCCTGATACTCACGATTTTCGAGCACTCCAGCAAGCTCTGGCGTTCGTATCATGCTCCTTGCATGTAGAAAGTGTGCCCCCAAAGGAATGCAACAACTCGCAACCGGATCTAGGCAAGGCCGAACGGAGGAGGGCGACTGTACAACCGGGAAGAATGGAGGACGGGTTTAAGGCGCATTTGCAGACCGCCTACAAACAGCGCGCTGCCCCCCATGATAAAGAAAGCAACCAGGAGAACGATCGCGGTGAGCGACGGGGCCATCAGGCAGATCAGGCAGGTTGGACTTCCCGACGAAGCCGGATTGAACTCCACCGCGGATTGCGTATCCGGCTCGCGAAGGCCGCAGAAATGGGTGGCCTGGACAGTGGTGGACAACAGAACGGCGGCCAAACACACAATCCCAAGACAGCTCAACCCGTTCGTTGATCGGTATCGGATGTTCACCGTTCTCATGCCACTTTAGAACTTGGATGCAACCACCTGACCTCTTGGTGGTTCTCAGCCTGAAAGAATCTGGTTGATTCTAGCATCGAAAAGGCGCCAATACCCCATCCGAATCAAGCTTTCCCGCTTTTCAGCAGCGTTTTTCGCGCTGCCTCCAGCGCCCTTCGCTTCTGCGCGTCTACCTTGGGATAGGCCAGGTCCAGGTCGTCGAGCGCATCGACGACGGCTGCGGCCACGGCCACGCGTGTGAACCATTTGTTGTCAGCGGGAATGACGAACCAGGGCGCATGGGGCGTGGAGGTGTTGGCGATCATGTCTTCGTAGGCGCCCATGTAGTCGTCCCAGCGTTCGCGCTCGTGCAGGTCAGCGGAAGAAAATTTCCAGTTCTTCTCCGGTTGTTGCAGACGATCCATGAACCTTTTTTTCTGCTCCTTCTTGGACACGTTGAGAAAGAACTTGCGGATCACAAAGCCGTTGCGGGCGAGATAGCGTTCGAAGCAGCAAATATCCTGAAAGCGGTCTTGCCAGATGTTTTTCGTGACCAGTGAGTCGGGTATTTTCTCGTTGGCCAGAATCTCCGGGTGCACCCGGACCACCAGCACCTCTTCATAGTAAGACCGGTTGAAGATGCCGATGCGGCCGCGGTCGGGCACGCATTTCATGTTGCGCCACAAATAGTCGTGATCCAGTTCTTCCGCGGAGGGAGTCTTGAAGGAAAAAACCTGGCAACCCTGCGGATTGATGCCGGACATCACGTGCTTGATGGCGCCGTCTTTTCCGGCCGCATCCATGGCTTGAAAAATCAGAAGCACACCCCAGCGGTTCTCGGCATAGAGCTTGTCTTGCAGCTCGGCCATGCGCGCTACACCTTTGGCCAGGAGTTCCTGGGCGTGTTCCTCGGAGTGAAGCTTTGCGGTGTCGGCGGGATCGTGGTCCTTGAGACGGAACTTCTTGCCATGCTCTACCCGGTAGGGCTTGGACAACCTGCGGGCCCAACTCATTCAAACCTCCTGCAAAATCGAGCGTAACGTCAGTATAACGAGCGGCCAGAGTTCTTGCCCCTCGCGCGGCCCCATCACTTCGGTTTGCCGCGCCTGGTCTACAAACGATAGACTTGATGGTTTCGAGGTGGGTCATGTTAGTGGTGATGAAGGCGCAAGCTACGGAAGAGCAGATCAGTGCGGTTTGCCGGAAGATCGAGGAACTGGGCTACCGGGCCCACGCCATGCCGGGGGCGCAGCGCACGGCCATCGGCGTTACCGGAAATCAAAGTGAGGTCGAACCCGGCACCCTGGACGAGATGCCGGGCGTGCAGGAACTCATCCGCGTCAGCAAACCCTACAAGCTGGTCAGCCGCGACGTGAAGGCGGAAAACACGGTCATAACTTTTGCCGGCACGGACGCTACATTCGGCGGTCCCGGTTTAGCGGTTATCGCTGGACCCTGTGCCATTGAAAATCGCGAACAAGCCATGGCGGTGGCCGAGCGGGTATGCCGGGCTGGGGCGCAATTCTTCCGCGGCGGCGCCTACAAACCCCGCACCTCGCCCTATTCATTCCAGGGGCTGGGCGAAGCGGGCTTGCAGATCATGGCCGAAATTCGGGACCGATTCGGCATGAAGATTGTCACCGAGGCCATCGACAATGAGTCGCTGGAACTGGTGGAGAAGTACGCCGACGTGATTCAGATCGGCGCCCGCAACATGCAGAACTTCTCGTTGCTCAAGCGGGCGGGACGAACCCGCAAACCCGTGCTGCTCAAACGCGGCATGTCGGCCACCCTGGAAGAATTCCTGATGGCGGCCGAGTACGTCATGAGCGAAGGAAATTACAGGGTAATCCTGTGCGAGCGCGGGGTACGGACCTTCGCCGACCACACTCGAAATACCCTCGATCTCAGCATTGTTCCTGCGGTGCAACGGCTCAGCCACCTGCCCATCGTGGTCGACCCCAGCCACGGAACCGGAAAGCGCAACAAAGTCACGCCGTTGTCGCGCGCGGCCATCGCCGTCGGCGCGGATGGGCTGATCGTCGAAGTACACCACGAGCCGGACCGGGCGCTGTCCGATGGCATCCAGTCCCTCTACCCCGAGCAGTTCGACGAACTGATGAAACAGGTACGGCAGATCGCGCCGGTGGTCGGGAGAATGGTGCCGGCAATCGGTGTGCATACGCCGGCGGTGAGGGGAGCACAAAAGCGGTCAGGAGCCCAGCCCATCGTAGCGCATTAGGAATCGCAATGGGATGGCGGTCACGAGCCACGGTTATTACGCTGATGGGCTTGGGTTTGTACCTACTTGCGCAGGAATCGCCCTCTGCGACTCACAAGCCAGTTGTTTGCGATCCAGACTCCCTTGGAGCAAACAGCGGTTTGGAAGTCGTTAGTGACCTTGGAGGCGTGGACTTCACAAGGTATCTTGCTGATCTGCTAACCGCAGTCAGGAAGAATTGGCCGTCTGTGATTCCAATGGAAGCACGTGGTCCGGCCAAGAAAAAGGGGTGTTCCGCGATCGAATTCTCGGTTTCGAGCCACGGTGATGTTGGCGGCCGGAAGGTCATAGCTTCATCCGGTGACGAACAACTCGATCGCGCATCATGGTTGGCAATTAGCAACTCGGCTCCCTTCGCTCCGCTGCCAAGCGGTTATCTGCAACCGGAGATTGTCCTCAGGTTCCACTTTTTTTACAACCCAGACTGGCGGGTATACAAGCATGCCCTTTCCGAAAGTATTCGCGCCAGAACCTCGGTCACGGCAAGCGTGATTTCCTCAACCGGAAGAGCCGGCTCGCCACAGACCCTCTACGCACCTCTTCCCTCTTATACGGAACGGGCGATTCAAGGCCAGCGACGCGGCACAGTTCTAATCTCATTGCTGGTCAACAAGGCAGGTGGCGTCAGTCACGTACACGTAGTTGAGGGGATCGATCATGACCTCGATCGAGAGGCTCGCAAGACCATCCAAACCTGGAAGTTCCAGCCTCGGACCATAAGTGGCGAGGGCACAGAAGTTCCGCTGAACGTCAAGGTCACGTTTAATCTAAAATAATCTTAGAGTGGCGGACGACTCTGCTCCGCAGATCAATCCCTCTTGAGAAAATTCCTTATCACTCTTGTATTCGCCGCCATCGTTGGCGGCCTGGGATGGTGGTATTTCCTGGAGCGCCAGCTGCCCAGCTACGGCCCCGCCTATCGCGAGTACGCCTACGTGACCAACGGTAAGAGCAACAGCGTTTCGGTGATTGACCTACGCACCTTTCAGCCTGCGGCCACGGTAAGGGTGGGGAGCGATCCAACCGGCATTGCCGCCAACAGCAGGAAAAACGAAATTTACGTGGTGAACACGGAGTCGAACAGCATCAGCGTGATTGATGCCGAACGCAATGAAGTAGTCGCCACCATCGGCGTACACGCCGCCCCCTACTTCATTACTGTGTCGGCCGATGGCAAACGGGCGTATGTGGCGAACTCCAAATCGGCGAACGTATCCGTGCTGGATTTAGACAGGCGGCTGGTGTTGGGCAATATCCGGGTAGGCGCTTCGCCAGGATTGGCACAGGTTTCGCCGGACGGTTCTACCGTGGTCGTCAGCAACCGGGGCGATGGGACGGTCTCGCTGATCGATGCGGCGCAACTCAGAGTACGAAGCACCCTCCCGGTCTGCCAGCAGCCCGAGGACATCGCGATCGTCCCTGACAGCAGCAAGGCGTTCGTGGCCTGCGCGGGTTCGGCGCAAGTGGCCTCGATCGACTTGAAGACCGACAAGCTGCTGGCTCTGCTGGACGTGGGCAAGACGCCGGTCGATCTCGAACTCAAGCCCGATGGCGGCGAACTGGTGGTCACCAACTTTGACTCCGACAATATTTCGATCATCGAGACCTCTACCAATGAAGTCGGCGGCAGCTACCTGATCGGCACTCATCCAGCGCGGGGTCTGGTGACCAGCGACAGCTCGCGGTTGTATGTAAGCAACTTCGGCTCCAACACCATCGCAGTGTATGACATCGACATCGGCAAGCTGATCGCGACTCTGCCCGTGGGCAGTGGTCCGGATGGCCTGGCCCTTTCACGAAGTGAGAATTACCTGCTGGTGCTGGACTCGCAATCCGGGGACGTGACGGTTATTCAAAAGCGCAGCCCCACCAAGCTCGAACCGAGCGAGTATTCCCTCCTGACCATGATCCCGGTCGGAGTGCAGCCCAACAACATCGTGGTGAAGTCGTTCGTGCTGGCCCAGCCCGTCCAGTAGCCGACGGCACCTTACGTTGTCCTTACGTTGTCATCCTGAGCGGAATCTTTCCATTCGCGCGCGAATGGAAAGATGAAGTCGAAGGACCCCTATAGCTTATCTGCACTCCAGGGTGGTTGGATCGTGCTCTAACGCTCGAGGGAAGTTTCGTTAAGCGGGTAGGGGTCCTTCGACCGCGCGGCTACTTCGCTTCGCGAAGTAGCCACTCCGCTCAGGATGACAGGGCGCCGCAGCACTTCTTGTATTTTTTCCCTGAACCGCAGGGGCAAGGATCGTTGCGTCCGATTTTTGCGGTGCTGCGCACTACCTGCTG
>JBOGLD010000166.1:0-13541 GCA_050745885.1 Terriglobales bacterium | reverse complement strand
ATACCGGCGGCCCCCATGCCTCCACCGACGCACATGGTTACCATGCCATATCGCGCATTGCGCCGCTTCATCTCGCGGATGATCGTGGCCGTAAGCTTTGCCCCGGTACATCCCAGAGGATGTCCCAGAGCGATTGCCCCTCCGTTAGGATTCACCCGCTCCGGATCCAGGCCGGCCTCTTTGATCACCGCCAGCGACTGCGCCGCGAAGGCCTCGTTCAGTTCGATCACGTCGATGTCAGCAAGCTTGAGCCCGGCCATCTTCAATGTTTTGGGGATGGCAAATACCGGCCCTAGCCCCATTTCGTCCGGCTTGTATCCCGCAGTGGCGAAAGAAACGTAACGCGCCAGCGGCGTGATTCCCAGCGCCGCCGCCCGCTCGGCCGACATGACTACGGCGGCGGCCGCTCCATCGGAGGTCTGCGACGAGTTGCCCGCGGTCACAGTCCCCTTGGCGTGGAAGGCGGGTTTGAGGGTGAGCAAGGCTTCAAGCGAAGTGTCCGCCCGCGGGCCTTCGTCTACTTTGAATATGATCTCCTGCCGTTTCGGCTTCGAGCCGTTGGGCGTAGTGAAGCTGACGGGTACCGGCACGGTCTCATCCGCAAACCGGCCAGCCTGGATCGCGGCCAGCGCCTTGTGATGGCTGCGGAGCGAAAACTCGTCCGCCTCCTGCCGCGTGATGCCGAAGCGCTGCGCCACTCGTTCGGCAGTGAGCCCCATGGTGAGATACGCGTCGGGGTAGTGGTCCACGAGCCACGGATTCGGCGAGATCTTATGCCCACCCATGGGAATCATGGACATCGATTCCGTCCCGCCGGCCACAATGATCTCCGCGCCGCCGCTCATGATGCGCTCCGCCGCCATGGCAATCGCCTGCAACCCGGACGAGCAGAAGCGATTGATGGTGAGCGCCGAAACCTCGACCGGCAATCCAGCCCGCAGCGAGGCGATGCGGGCAACGTTCATCCCCTGCTCCGCCTCGGGCGTAGCACAGCCGAGAATCACATCTTCAATTTCTTTGGTGTCCACCTGCGGCACGCGCTCGAGCGCACCCTTGATGGCGATGGCGGCCAGTTCATCCGGACGGGTTGTGCGCAGCGTGCCTTTAAAAGCGCGTCCCACAGGAGTACGAACAGAGGAGGCAATGACGACTTCTCTCATAACGGTTTCCAGGGGCTGATGTGAACAAGTCTAGCACTCAGCACTCGTGCGGTCGCAGGCGCGGAGCCTTTCTAAATTGGATGCATGCCGCTTTGATTGGAATCTTTAACTGCCCCATTCCTGTGATGGTGCCCGCCCCGCTTGTCATCCTGAGCGCAGCGAAGGACCTGTGCATTTCTACCTCCGCGGCTAAATGCATGGGTCCTTCGTCACGGCTTCCTTCGCAAGCGAAGGAAGCCATTCCTCAGGATGACAGCGCTTGGAGCGTGTGCCGTGCCTTGCCCCCGCCAGACACAAGGGCCTGTTGAATTGGATGCATGCCGCTTTGATTGGAATCTTTAACTGCCCATTCCTGTGATGGTGCCCACCCCCCTTGTCATCCTGAGCGCAGCGAAGGACCTGTGCATTTCTACCTCCGCGGCTAAGTGCATGGGTCCTTCGTCACCGGCTTCCTTCGCAAGCGAAGGAAGCCATTCCTCAGGATGACAGCTTTTGGAGCGTGTGCCGGGCAGGTGGGACACCACCCAACCCCTAGTTGCGCAGCGTTTTCCCCGTCTTCAAGGTGTACTGAATCCGCTCCTGCGTCTTCCTCTCCCCGCACAACGACTTAAACGCTTCGCGCTCCAGATCGAGAATGTATTGCTCGCTCACCGGCGTGCCCGCGGTCACGTTTCCTCCACACAACACCTCCGCAACCTTGGTGGCGATTTTCACTTCGTGGTCGGAAATGTAATCGCCTTGTCGCATGATGTGCACCCCCAGCCGTAATGCTGCCAGAACGTTTTCCCCGGGCGCCGGGATATCGGTACGCGGCTGCGGAGGTTCGTATCCGCCACGAACCAGTTCCAGGGCGCGGGACTTGGCATCAGCCAGCACGCGCTCCCGGTTCATCGTAATGTTGTCCGACTCATGCAGGAAACCGAGACCGCGAGCTTCGTTGGCTGAAGTTGCCACTTTGCCGGTGGCGATGGTCTCGAACGCCTTCTTCATCGCTTCCATCAGTTCGATGGACTCACCGCGTCCCGGACGAATCGAAGCCGCACTATCCACCGCGCGCAGCAGCATCTCTTTGCAGCCGCCTCCGCCGGGTAGCAGCCCGACGCCGACTTCCACCAGCCCGGCATAGAGTTCGGCATGGGGTTGGCGGGCGGCACCGTGCAAAGTGATTTCCGTCCCACCGCCCAGACACAGCCCGAAAGGCGCAACCACCACCGGCTTGGGCGAGAACTTGATGGTCTGGGTCATACCCTGGAACTGGCGGATGGCAAGATCCACCTCGTCCCACTCTTCTTCCTGCACCGACATGAGCAGCAGCATGACGTTGGCGCCGACCGAGAAATTGTCGGCATCGTTGGTGATGACGAAGGCGTCGAACCCGTCGCCCGGACCGTTCGGTTTTAGGGTTTGACTAATAAGACCGACAATGTCTCCGCCCAGCGAGTTCATCTTGGAATGAAATTCGATGCACGCGACGCCATCGCCAAGATCGACCAGCGACGCGCCCGAATTTTTCTTCACCACTGCGTTGGACTTCTTTGCCACCTCGACCGACCACACGCCCTCTGCAACCGTCACAGATTCGTATTTCGCCGTTTTCAAATCAAAATAGGCCCGGCCCGAAGCGGCCCTGGGATCGTCCAGGTACCAGGATTTCTTTCCTCCTGCCAGCAGTTGCTCGACATTTGCCGCCACCGGACGGTCTTCCTTCTTCATGCGGGCCACGGTTGCTTCAATCCCGGCTGCGTCCCAAAGCTCGAAGGGGCCAAGCTTCCAGTTGAAGCCGAGGCGCATGGCGCGATCGATTTCCACGATGGAATCTGAAATTTCTGGAACGCGGTTGGCAGCGTAATTCCACAGATCGGACAAGACTGCCCACAAGAATGCGCCTGCTTTGTCACCCTTCTGCGGACTGCCCTCAAGTCCGAGCAACATGCGCAGCCGGGCCCCCGGGTCGTCAATGTTTTTTGCCATGTCGAGAGCAGGGAACCTGGGCTTCTGACGGGGCCGATACTCAAGCGTCTTCCAGTCCAGCGCGAGACGTTCGTCTTCCTTGCCGGCCCCGGCGGGCGAGGGCGCCCGCCCCGCATTCTTCTTGTAAAAACCACCCTTGGTTTTATCGCCCAGCCACTTTCGCTCCAGCATCTGCTTGTAGAAGTCAGGCAATGGGCTGGGGAAAGGCGGGTTCTCCTGCCCGCCGGCTCTCTCCATGTTCCCGGCCACATGCCCCAGAATGTCCAGTCCAACCAGATCGATCGTGCGGAATGTGGCTGACCTCGGCCATCCCACGGCGTCCCCGGTCAGTGCATCCGCTTCTTCGATGCTCAGGTCCATCTCCTGCATCAGCCGCATCACATTGAGGACGGAAAACGTGCCGATGCGGTTGGCGATGAAGTTGGGTGTGTCCTTGGCGAAAACCACGCCTTTGCCGAGATTCACGTCGCTGAAATGGGTAATGGCCTCGATGGCTGCGCGGTCCGTTTCCGGAGTAGGAATAATTTCCAGCAGCCGCATGTAGCGCGGCGGATTAAAGAAATGCGTGCCCAACCAGGATTTGCGGAAATCGTCGGAAAAGCCTTCCGCGATCTTTCCTATCGGCAGACCGCTGGTGTTGGTGCTGACGACCGTCCCCGGCTTGCGGACGGCCTCCACCTTCTTTAATAGCGCCCTCTTGATGTCGAGATTTTCGACTACGGCCTCGATGATCCAGTCCACCTCGCCCAGGCGTTTGAGATCGTCCTCGAAGTTCCCGATGGTAACCAGGCGGGCCAGCCCAGGTTCGTAGAAAGCGGCAGGTTTGGACTTCCTGGCCGCCTCCAGCCCGGCGGCCGCGACCTTGTTCCGGGCCGGACCGCCGGTATCAGGAGGAACGATGTCGAGCAGGTAGCTCGGCACGCCGGCATTGGCGAAGTGCGCGGCGATGCGCGCGCCCATGGTTCCGGCGCCGAGAATGGCAACTTTATGGATACGCTTCATGGAAAACCTCGAAAGAGCAAACGGACGAAAACATTGATTCTATCTTCAGATGGGATGGCGCGCTCGCCATCCAGCGCCACGGTAGGTTCCTAACTTGAGCTTTTCTTTGCGGTCTTTGCGTCCTTTGCGGTTAATAGGTTTAGGTGGCTGAGAATGGCGGCAGGGTCTTAAACCGCAGAGGGCGCAAAGGCCGCAAAAGCAGCGAACCGGTCCACGCGGAACTTCCTTCGACCTGTGATATCCGCTAGGGCATCTTATCGATCGCCCACTCGTCTTTGCCCGCGCGGACCACAATGATCTGCGATCTCTGCGGGCGATCGGGCTGGGTCGAGTCGGAATGGCATGTAAACAGAGTGATGGGGAAGGCGTAGCGGCCGGCTTTAAGCTTTTTGCCGCGCGCGATTTCATAAGCCCCATCGTTTCCGGAAGAGAAGAAACTGTCCGTGCGGCCCTGTGAGCTGTTCTGTTTCGCGGCATCCGTGAGCATGAGCAGGCCGGTTTCGTGGTCCTGGTTCTGCCAGGCTTGCAGAAAGCGATTGGCCGTGGCCAGGGCGGAACTGTATCCGCGGTCAGGGACTGTGAAGGATGATGAATGTTTGTTTCGGCCGGCAGCCGATGTGGACAACAACGGCGCCACGGAAAGAATCATGAGGGCACAGGCAAGATGCCTTCCTGACATCCGGTGAGCCTGCCTTGAGCGACGTCGCCGGGACGCTGGTACTAGCCATTCAAATTTCACAATCAAATTATGCGGGAAGCTGCAAGATGCTCCAAGACACCAGCGAGGTTCTCTCTCGGACGGCGCGATCTGGCAACCAATGAACGATGGAGGACGAGCGTCCATGCCCGTCAACCGGCTGCGCGGGCGAGGGCAACCGCGCCACACCTCTGAATCTTAGGAAATGAACTTGGCCAGGGCGAAGGCCGCGGCCGCAGCCACGCCGCCAATCACCATCGTCTGTAATGCGCTGCGCGCTGGGCCGGTTCCCGTATAACGTCCTTTCAAATAGCCGAAGATGCCGAGCGCGGCCAGAGTGACTACCGCCGAGTAGGCCAGCCCGTGCACGGCGTTGGAGAGAAGGATATACGGTGAAAGCGGAATCAATCCGCCCGCAATGTAAGAGCCGGCGATGGTGACCGCGCTGGTCACAGCCCGGCCTGGGTCGGGCTCTTCCAGGCCCAGTTCGAAACGCATCATGAAATCTACCCAGGCGTCGGGCCGGCGGCTGAGCGCTTCGACCACCGGCGTGCTCTCGCCTGGAGTCATGCCGTAGGACTGGAAGACGCGTCCCACTTCCGCCATCTCTTCTTCAGGAATTTCCTTGATCTCGCGATATTCACGCGCCCGCTCCTGTTCGTAGTGTTCGGCGTCGCCACGGGCCGCCAGATAGCCGCCCAGACCCATGGCGATCGATCCCGCCGCGATTTCAGCCAGGCCACCGATCACGATCAGACGCGTGTTCTGCACCGCGCCTGAAAGGCCGGCCGCCAGAGCGAAGGGCACGGTCAGGCCATCGGCCATGCCGATCACTACGTCGCGCACCAGATTGGTGGCCATGAAGTGCGTCTCGACATGCTGGTGCGGCATGGATCAAACCTCCGTATGAGATTTCAAATACTGTTGAGCGCGCCGGACCACATCCCGTTCACCACGATATGCCAGCTTTCGGGGTGCTTCTTCCAGCGGAATCCAGAACGCCCTTTTCACTTCGATCCGCATCTCGCGGGCCACGTTGTCAATTTCGCCGGAGTGATAGCGCAGCAGGAAAAACGATACGATCTTGAACACCCGTTCCCCATCCCCCCACGAACGTACGTAGACGTACTTGATGTCAGCCAGTTTGGTAATCGGAGTGGCGATCAGCCCGGTTTCCTCGCCGACCTCGCGCAGGGCCGCCTGCTCGGGCTTTTCGCCCGGATCCACCATTCCCTTGGGCAATGCCAGTACCATTTTTCTCGAAGTTTTCCTGGCCGGGCGTGCCGAAACGGTCTCGGTCTGAGGCTCGATGACGGCCATTTCCCAGCCATCGCCGGCCCGTTTCACCACCACGCCCCCAGCCGAGATTTCCCGAATCATGCCCCCAACTTAACAGGAATGCAGGAGTTAGTCACCGCCAGGAATCGGGACCGTGGTGCGCTCATCAGTAACACTCACGCGCTAACCAAGGTGCCTGGAACTATTGCCTGGGGAATGGCATCTTACATGTTAGGTAGGCAGGATAGGCCGGGGAGCCGGAGAAGTGAGGTTCCGGTGAACAAGAGTCTAGGCAAGATCATTCGTTCAGTGCAGGCCTTTGGACGTGGCCTGTCAGGCCTGCCCGGGCCTGAACCGGCGGAGCCTTCCGGTGGCATTGGATTGGCCCTGGGCGGCGGTTTCGCCCGCGGCATCGCCCATATCGGTGTCCTGAAGGTCCTCGAGGAAGAAAACATTCCCGTAAGCCTGGTCGCCGGCACCAGTGTCGGGGCCCTGATTGGCGCCGCCTACTGCAGCGGCGTCACCATTCCTGAGCTGGAACAGATGTCAAGAAGGGTTCGCTTCAAGGATTTTGCCCGCTGGACCCTCTCGCGTTATGGATTCGCCAGCAACGAACGCATGATCAAATTTCTCAGCAGCATTTTGAAGGTCAAGACCTTCGAAGAATTGCGCATTCCCCTGGCCGTAACCGCTACGGATTTCTCTACCGGCGCGGGAGTCGTCTTTCATTCCGGACCGCTGGTCGACCCGGTGCGCGCCAGTTGTGCCTACCCGGGAATGTTTCTCCCGGTAAAGATCCGCGGGCGCTTCCTGGTGGATGGCATGTTGGCCTACGCCGTTCCCACCGTTCCGTTGCGCGAAATGGGAGCTCAACGAGTGCTGGCTGTGCATCTCCGTGGAACGTGGACCAACGGCGATGCCGGGCCTCGACATCTGTTCGATGTGATCGGCCAGTGCTTCGCCATTGCCCAGGAAATGAACTGCGGAGTTTGGAAGGCGGCCGCCGACCTGGTCATCGATCCCGATGTCAACGGGTATAAGTACGACGATTTCGAACACTCAGCCGAGTTGATTCGTTCGGGAGAAGCCGCGACCCGCGCAGCTTTGCCCGAAATCCGGAAGTGGCTGCAGCCGGCCGCACCAGATCGAAAACCGCTGCCTGCCCAGATCCACCAACCCGCCGCATTGACGGCAAAGTAATCGCAAAAGCTGAGAACCGGGAATCATCAACTGAAAACTGATCTATTTCATTACCCCACGCGCGGCAATCCCAATATTGTCGCGAGAGGTGTTCTTGACCAGGTACATCATTTCATCCGCCTGGCGAATGACTTCGCGTGGAGTCTTGGCGTCGTGCGGGTAGGTGGCCACACCCATCGAAGCGCGCACGTTCAGATTCAGTCCTTCTTCCTGGCAGAACATGCTGGTGCGGAGGCTGTCGCGCAGGCGTTTTGCCACGATCAGGGCGGCATCCTTGCCGGTTTGCGGTAACAAGACCACAAATTCGTCTCCGCCATAGCGAAAGGCATAGTCAATCAACCGAAGCTGCGCTTTGATCAGGTATCCAATCTCCATCAGCAGCTTGCTTCCGACCAGGTGTCCGTGCGTGTCGTTGACCTGTTTGAAGTGGTCGAGATCGATGAACACCACGGTGAACTCATAGCCATAGCGCGCCGAGCGGTAGACCTCGGTCTCCAGCGTCTTGTAGAGATGGCGAGCGTTGTAGAGGCCGGTACAGTCGTCGGTGATGGTGAGTTCCTGGATCTTTTCCACCGCGCGCGCGTTTTCTATGGCAATGGCGGCATAGTCACAAATTGATTGCAGGAAAAAAGACTCCTGGTCGGTGAAGTTCTCCATCCTGACATTGACCAGTTGAATGACGCCCAGTACACGCAGCTTGGACCTCAGGGGCACGCAGATGATGGAGCGCGTCTCCCACTGGGTCATTTCGTCAATCCGCTTGGCGAAGCGGGGATCGGTGTATACGTCGGGTACAACCACACGTTCGCCATGCTTTGCCACCCAGCCGGCGATGCCTTCTCCGACTTTGAGCCGGACGTTCTTCAGGGCCTCGGAGGCCTTGCCCACGGCAATGGCAAAATAGAGTTCGTCACGCTCTTCATCCACCATCAGCAAAGACCAGTTGTCGGGACGGAAATATTCCGCCATCTTTTCCATGATGGTCTGCAGGATGGAGTCCAGGTCGAGGGACGAAGTCAGCGCCTTAGCGACATCATGAAAGATGCCCAGCTCCTGCACTTTGCGGTCGGCGGCGGCCTTGGTCATGAACTGCGGTCCTCGATGCTGGCAGGAAGTAAAGAAATTATATGCGGCCCTGGAAAGCAGGGGCAATCAACCTTAGTAACCAGAACCCCTGAAGCCACGCCCTAAAGGACATGGGCACGCCACCGACCCGTCTCGGTTGCAGCCCGATCGTTTAACAGTACGGTTCTCGCCAGCCTGAAATTCATGGGCCTGAGATGCCTTGATTAACATATATTTATCTTCAAGATTACTCACTAATCTTTGATGCGGCCATCGGCGGTTCAAGGCGGCAGGAGACGGCCCAGGTGGAATCCTTCGGAGCACGGCTGAAGCGGGAACGGGAACAGCGCAAGATCACCCTGGACGACATTGCCGTCTCTACCAAGATCGGCACCCGCTTCCTAGTCGCCATCGAAGAGGACCATTTCGATCAGCTTCCCGGTGGCATCTTCAACAAGGGTTTCGTGCGGGCCTATGCTCGCTATCTGGGTATCGACGAGACACAGGCCATCGCCGATTTCGTGGTCGCCAGCGGTCCCAGCCTGCCCGAAAGCCCTCCGCCGGACGCTCCGGACCCGGTAGCCATGCCGATCCGGGCGCCCAAAACCGCGGGTAAGAGTACTCGTGGTGACGGCATTCCGTGGGGTGTCGTTGCGCTCGTTCTCCTGGTGCTGGCTTTCGCCTTCGCACTTTGGGGCTTCTATGGCCGTGAGAAGTCCGCCCGCCCGAGCGTCGCCGTTCCGCCGGTTGGCGCCGACACTTCTCCTGCCGCCGGCCAGGGATTCGCGTCCGGCGCCGCGGGAAAGCCCTCCTCCCTGGGAACCAGCAGCCCAGCATCCCCGTCGCCGCCACCTCAACGTAAGGCCGGTAGCGGGGAAACAGCGACACCCGTAGCGGCGCCTCCAGATTCTGCCCCGAATTCGGGCAACTTTGTCGTGTTGATCAAAGCGCGAGAGGATTCCTGGGTCGCGATCAGTGCGGACGGTAAGCCGGTTCTCGAAGGCACACTCGCCGCTCAAGCTGAAAAATTCATCACCGCCCGCGACCGGGTCGTGCTCAAGGCCGGCAACGTGGGCGCTCTGGATATCTCATTCAATGGAAAGGAGTTGGCGTCGCAAGGTCGCCGCAATCAGGTAAGAACCCTGACTTTCAGTCGCAACGGTTTGCAACCGTAGGGTCAAAGACCCAGCCGCAAGGTCGGTTCCGTCGGTTTCGCGCACTGAACGCCGATCCCTTTCGCTGGCCGCAATTACCATCCGAGCTCCCGAACTCACCGGTGGCTGGCACTAATCTCCTTCCAGCCCCAAAATCATTGCGCCCCGACGCCCTGTCTGCTATCCTATTTCAGTCCGTAAAGTGCTCATTTATAGGCTGCTTGAGTTCTGACCCCCCGCCAAGTAGTAACGTCCAGATCGCTTGAAGGAGACGCCGCTTGCCATCCAAGAACCGTTATCTTTTTACGTCCGAATCCGTGACCGAGGGCCATCCCGATAAGATCGCCGACCAGATTTCTGACGCCATCCTCGATGCTTGCCTGGCCGAAGACCCGTTCAGCCGCGTGGCCTGCGAAACTCTTACCGCAACCGGTCTGGTAGTCATCGCGGGCGAAATTACCACCAAAGCCTACGTGGATTTCCAGTCGCTGGTGCGAGGCACGATTTCCTCCATCGGCTACAACAACGCGCTCTACGGTTTCGATTCCAATACGTGCGCCGTAATTTCCACCATCAACAAGCAGTCCGGTGACATTGCCATGGGGGTCGACACCGGCGGCGCCGGTGACCAGGGAATGATGTTTGGCTATGCTTGCAACGAAAACGCCGAGCTGATGCCTGCGCCGATCTCTCTCGCCCACAAACTGACGATGCGTCTTTCTGAAGTGCGCAAGCACGGGCGGCTTCCTTATTTGCGTCCTGATGGCAAGTCGCAGGTGACAGTCGAATACGACAAGAACCACAAACCGCTGCGCGTGGACGCAGTCGTCATTTCCACTCAACACTCGGAAACTGTGGGCAACGAAGAACTCCGCAGCGACATTCTGAAACACGTCATTCAAGCCACCATCCCCGCCCAATTGCTCGACGAAGACACCAAGTACCACATCAATCCCACAGGACGTTTTGTGATCGGCGGCCCCATGGGCGATACCGGTCTTACCGGGCGCAAGATTATCGTGGATACCTACGGCGGCATGGGCCGGCACGGCGGCGGTGCTTTCAGCGGCAAGGACCCGACCAAGGTCGACCGCTCGGCAGCCTACATGGCGCGCCATATTGCTAAAAACATCGTGGCCGCTGGCCTGGCGGACCGCTGCGAGCTCCAATTGGCTTACGCCATCGGCGTGCCCGATCCGGTCAGCATTTTGGTCGACACGTTCGGCACCTGCAAGGTCGACCCCGATACGATTCCCGATCTGGTGCGCGCCAATTTCCACCTGACTCCGAAGGGCATTATTGACTCTCTGAAACTGCGCCGCCCGATCTACTGTAAGACTGCCGCTTACGGACACTTTGGCCGGAACGATCCGGACTTCACCTGGGAAGCCACGGACAAGGCCGCCAAGTTGGCCAGTGATGCTGGTCTGCGCGAGCCTGCGGGCGCTCGCAAGTAAAGGCTTTAACCACCAGGGACACTAAGGTCCACGAAGGAACCCGAGAACTTGATTTCCTTCGTATTACTTTGTGTCCATCGTGGTTCAATGATTTTGGTTTAATAAGTTCGAACAGGAGAGGTATGTCAACCACACCGACGCAACTGAATTGTGATGTGAAGAGTCTGGATTTCGCCGATCTCGGTAAAAAGCGGATTGACTGGGCCAACCAGTCGATGAAGGTGCTGCAAATTATCCGCAAGGAATTTATCAAGAACCAGCCTTTGAAGGGCATTCGGGTTTCCGCCTGCCTGCACGTGACCGCCGAAACCGCGAATTTGGCCATCTGCCTCAGGGATGGCGGCGCCGATGTGGTGCTGTGCGCCTCCAATCCTCTGTCCACGCAGGATGACGTAGCCGCCAGCCTGGTCCGCGACCACAACATTCCGGTCTTTGCCATCAAAGGCGAAGACAACGACACTTACTACAGCCACATTCTCGCGGCCATCGATCACAAGCCCCAGATCACCATGGACGACGGCGCCGACCTGGTGACTCTGCTCCATACCAAGCGCCAGGACGCGCTCGAAGGTGTGATTGGCGGCACCGAGGAAACCACCACGGGCGTAATTCGCCTGCGCGCCATGGCCAAGGAAGGCGTGCTGCGTTTCCCCATCATTGCGGTCAACGACGCTGACACCAAGCACCTGTTCGATAACCGCTACGGTACTGGCCAGTCGACGATTGACGGCATCATCCGCGCCACCAACTTCCTGCTGGCCGGGTCCAAGTTCGTGGTCGCCGGCTACGGCTGGTGCGGACGAGGCCTGGCCAGCCGGGCCCGCGGCGCCGGAGCCGAAGTCATCGTCACCGAGGTTGATCCTACGAAGGCGCTCGAGGCGCACATGGACGGCTTCCGCGTCATGTCCATGAACGAAGCCGCCAAAATGGGCGATGTGTTCTGCACCGTCACCGGCAACAAGAGCGTGCTGACCAAAGATCACTTCGATGTCATGAAGGACGGCGCCATCATCTCCAATTCAGGCCACTTCAACGTCGAGATCGACATTCCAGCGCTGGAGAAGATGTCATCCTCCAAGCGCACCACCCGCAGTTCGGTCGAAGAGTACTCGCTGAAAGACGGCCGCAAGATCAACCTGCTGGGCGAAGGCCGCCTCATCAACCTGGCCGCCGCCGAGGGCCACCCACCCTCCGTGATGGACATGAGCTTCGCTGACCAGGCTCTCTCCGCCGAGTACATGGTGAAAAACTACAAAACGCTGGAGAAAAAGGTCTACAAAGTTCCCGACGACCTGGACAAGCGAGTCGCCAAGCTGAAACTCGAGTCGGTCGGGGTCAAAATCGACAAGCTCACGCCCGAGCAAGAAGAGTACCTGGCGGGCTGGAGCGAAGGAACATAGTTCGTAGGCGCGGGCGCCCTCGCCCACGTTTTTTTAAAACTCAGACATGAAAGGGGCGGCGCAAGCCGCCCCTTTTCTCATTCAACTAGCGAATTGATATCCGGCCCTGCAGCGGACGACAACAGTTCCTTGACTTGTTAGGGGACACGTTGATGTCGATGGAAGCGACGAAGAGGTAGATTGCTTCACCTCAAAAACTCATTCTTATTGACGGCAGGTTGCGCTAGGATGCTACCGGCCTGTTCTCGTAACTCAACGGTGACTCATCGATGATCTTTAAGAGGTTACGAATCGCAAATTGGCGGCAGTTCCGAGAGCTGGATATATCTTTTCATGAACGTCTCACGGTGCTCACAGGTGCAAATGGGGCGGGCAAAACAACTGTGCTTAACCTTCTGAGTCGTCATTTTGGTTGGCCTGGAACATTAGTAAGCACACCAAGACGGGTTTCCAGCGGGACGACGTTCTCCTCCGATTTGTGGACCGATGACTATTTGAAGGATTACGAAGAGTGGCTCAAAGAGCGGTCCCTTTCAAAGGAGGAGCCTCCGTCGCCATCGCTGCCTGTCGGACCTGAACAGCAGATAGGGTCTATCGAGTACGGTACGGGCCAGACTGCAACGCTTCTGATTCCTCCGACCGTCGGACCTTCGTTCAACATTAACATCGCCAACCAACTGCAACTACATGGCCTTCACATTCCGTCCCATAGGCCGATTTACTCCTACCAGCCGGTCGCAAATATACCGACAATTCCAACAAAGCGAGACCAAGCATTCAATACCTACAGAGGAATTGTTATGACGCGATATCAAGGAGGGCATCATCAACACACGCCGAATTACTACATGAAAGAGACGTTAATTTCGTTAGCAGCATTCGGTTACGGAAACAAAGTGATCGACAAGAACAGCGAGAGTTTGGCTATTTTTGAAGGGTTCGAGGACGTCCTACGAAAGGTGTTACCCCAGTCGCTTGGATTTATCAGTCTGTCTGTTCGGCTGCCGGAGGTCGTATTTATAACTCATACTTGATTCCATGACAATGTCGGCTCCCACGCCCGAGTAAAGTTGGTGGTGCCAAAACCAACCAACAGGCTCGGGAGAAAGGAGCCGAACGATGATCATTATAGGAGTAGATTTCCACCCCGAGTTTCA
>JBOGLD010000165.1:0-21224 GCA_050745885.1 Terriglobales bacterium | reverse complement strand
AGGATCAGCTGATAACGGGAAGTGAGAGCCTGGGCGGCAGGCGCCCAGAATTCGTGATGGACCGGAAAAGGATGGAGCAGCACGACCGGCGGCCCGGTCCCCAACAACTCGTACGCTATCTCCGCGTCGCCGCTCTTGATGTGAATCATCCGTTAGTAGCGCCGGCATCTGGCCGGCTGTCCGCTCGAAAAAGCACAGTAAGCCCTGTCATCCTGAGCGGAACTTTTCCATTCGCTTGCGAATGGAAAAGTGGAGTCGAAGGACCCCTGATATCACAACCGCACCCGCGATCTTAGTCGAAACTCGATCCAAAACGCGGGGAAGACGAGTAGGGATCCTTCGACTCCGCATGTTCTTCGCGATGCGAAGAACATGCTGCGCTCAGGATGACAAGTTTCTCTGCAGGCTAGGAAGCCACAGCCTGTTGCCCCGCTGGCGATTCAAGCCTCTCCGGTTCCTCCGGCATCACCACCCAGGCGATGGGATACGAGAGCAAGCCGATGCCGGTCATCACCGCCGTAATCAGCCACACCAGCCGGACCAGGGTCACGTCCAGGTCGAAGTATTCCGCGAATCCGGCACATACTCCCGCGATCTTGCGGTCCCCGCGAGGGCGCAGTAGGCGCTTGCGCGCAATCACGCTCCCGATTCGCTTGCCACAATAAGCGCAATGGCTGGCATCGTCCTGAATTACCTTGCCACAGTAGTTGCAATACATGGATCGCCTCCCTCTTTAGAGATACGCATCCCGTAACCGGGATGTTCCGCCGCCCTAGTTCTCGCGATAGGCCTCTTTGATCCGTTTGCGGGCGGTCTCGGCCGGCGGGGTGTTGGCGTTGTTCGCTACTACGGCCTGATATTTCGCCAGCGCAAGATCACGCTTCTGCAGCAGATCGTACATCTCACCGGCCCCCAGGTTGGCCTTTTGCAGCGCCTCGGGATCAGGATGCGGGGCCTGCCCTACCTGCTCGTAAGCGGCGGCCGCACCGCCGTAGTCCTTCTCACTGCGCAAGAGATCACCCAGGCTGAGCGCGGCGACTTCATAGTGCAGGCCGGGATAGTGCCCCTCTCTTCCCGCCTGCCAGATTCTGCGATAGACCGCGGCGGCCTCTGTATTGCTTCCCAGGGCGCGGAGCAGGTGGCCTTCCTCCAGCGCCAGCAGCACATCCTGCGGAAAGCGCGTGATCAACCCGCGCACAATCGGCAGCGCTTCATCGTAGCGGTGTTCGCGGCGCAGAAAAACCGCCAGCAGGATCTGAGCGTCGATACTGGTTTCGCCGCCTCCCTGGGCACACTCTCTGAGGTATTGCAGGCCTTTCTCCTTGTTTCCGCCTAACCCGACTATCGAAGCCGCCACCTTCACTCCCCAGGGCAGGCTCCCAATGACGTAGTTGTGCGCCCCCACGATCAGTTTTGCCTCCACCGTAGAAGGCGAAAGTTCGAGCACGCGTTCATGGTCGCGGCGCGCCCCCACCGCATTCCGCAGGGCCGAAAACCAGGCCCGTTCGATCAGGGCGGTGTAGGTGGAGAACTGGGCCCGGGTCACTCCCCGGGCGTACAGGGCCTCCACGTCGTTCGGGTTTGCGGCCAGGCTCTTTTCCTCCAGCTGCAGGGCCCGTTCCACCAGGTCCTGGATCTGCTGCTTGATCTTCGGGTCCGCGGGACGATGCGGCGCGGAGATGAAAGTGTCGTTGGCGTACTCGCCGGTGTTCAAAATACCCATGCGATAGAGTTCCCGAAACAAGGTCGCGGTCAGAAGGTGGTTGACCGCGAAGGGATCGTCTGGATGACGTCCCAAAATCTGCCCGAACTCCTGCACTGCCCGGTCATAGTCAAGGTTGTAAAAATGGTTGAACGCGATCGGGTTCAGTGGATCGTGAGGGCGATAGGCCAGCGATTGAGGGGTCGCATCCGGTGACGCCGCCATTGCCGGAACAGCCAGCAGAACACCTACCAGAAGCACAACTGCGCGGCGTGGAAACGGAAAAAGCAATTCACTCTCTTTCGGTCGTTGAACTTTAGTTTACCTGAAGCCCGCCGCGGTCTGCGGCGAACCAAGAGAGTTACGGCTCGCCAGAAACCACGTGACCAATGTGTGCCTATAATCAGCCTTCATAACCATCTTTTCATAACCTGTCGAGCGCATCTTTCCTAGTGCAAACGGTAATTCTTGCCCGGTTTGGGACCGTGGTTCCCTATTTCAAGTGCCAAGGAATTGGCGTTTCAATGACTTACCGACCTTCGGTTTTTGGTCACCGGCTTGCGATGTGAAAAGGCGAGGACTTTTATGTCTGACGTAGTGCACGACGCGCAACACGAGTTCTGGCGACCCCCCGTAGGCCCGGCGGAGTCAGCCCGCCCGGGCATGGTGGAGGTCTGCGATGGTTGCGCCACCGAGTTCATGGTGGGCTCGCAGTTTTGCCATGTCTGCGGGACGGCTCGCGAACCGCGCCCTTCGACGGCCGCGCATTGGACGCTCTACCTCGAGTTTCACAACATCAAACGAACCCTGGGATTGTCTACCCCTTCGCTCATCGCTTTCCTGGTTGGGATGGCTTGCCTGACCATGGGAGGGATCGCCGTTGGCATGATCTACAACGTTCAAACCTTCAACGATTTTCAGGCGGTGCAGCTTTACCGGATGCAGTGGCTCCTGGGTGCCGTAGCCGCCTTCACCGCCGGGCTCCTGCTCAAGAAAACGCCCGACACAAAGCGCTAAGCATTCGCGATCGACATCCCTCCCCCGGATCTCCCTCGACACCAATCTCAACCTAGCTCACCGGCTCAGGGTCATTGATCACAACTCTCCGCTGTTGGTGCATACGATACAGGTGATGCACGGGTCCGACGCCCCGTCCCAGAGGATAGGCGTTGGCAATCGCGGCAGTGACATAAGCTTTGGACAGCAGCACCGCCTCAGGCAGTCCCCGGCCCCGCGCCAGGTGGCAGGACATCGCGGTGGCGAACGCGCAACCGGTGCCGTGGGTGGAAATCGACTCTTGCCGGTCGGATTTAAAAATTTCCTGCTCCGCCGCTCCCCGGCTGGTAAAACTCAGAAGCTCGGTCGCCTTTTCCAGATGACCGCCAGTGATGACCACGGCGGCGGCGCCCATCGAATGAAGTCGGGTCGCGGCCGCGCGCATCTGCTCAAGATTTGTGACTGCCAGTCCGGTCAACGCCGCCGCCTCCTCCGCGTTGGGCGTGATGACCGTGGCCAGCGGCAGCAGTCGTTGGATCAGCAGGCGCATCCCCCCGGCATCCAGCAGATCGTGCCCCGACGACGATTTGATCACGGGGTCGAGGACGATATTGCTCAGCTTGGCTTTCTTCAAAAAATCGCTGACCGCCCGCACCGCTTTCTCGGAACCCAGCATGCCAATGTGGACCGCTGAAATTTCAAGGTCGGCATTCAATTCGTCGAGCGTCTCGGCCACCAGTTGCGGATCGACCGCCTGCACCCGCCGCACCCCAGCCGTCGATTGGACAGTCAGGGCTGTAATGCAGGCCACGCCGTAGCACCCATGGGCGGCAATCGTCTTCACGTCCGCCGTCACTCCTGCCCCGGAGGAGGGGTCGAACCCGGCTATGGTAAGCACTACGGGTGGAGACTTACCCATAAAGGCAATGTAACGGAAAGCGCCAGAGTTTCAAATTCCGATATGGCCGCTTCGATGCAGCCGGCAAGCCCCCCGCCCATGCCGGCTGGCATGAACGCTGGGCGTTGACCCCGACGCCAAAGGCAGCGGGCCAGAATCTTGAGTCAAATATTACTCATGCGCAAACCGAGGTAATGTTCGTAACCCCTTGAAAATAAATGTCGAGTAATAATTTCAGCCTCATACACTTTGGGCTGTATTTACCATAATATAAACAAATAAAGTCATTGACTACAGCAATATGAGTTGCATTAGTCAAGATTAACAATATGTTACGTGAGATATCTATTACTAGATAAGCATCTTGATCAGGTGAAATCCGGATTGACAGGTGGTTGCTGTCCCGGTAGCCTTGTCCAATCCTGGCCGATGGTAGGGGAGGAACGACTTAGAGATGCGAGGTGACAATGCGAGGACACATAGCTCATATACTGGCGACGGTTTTAATGGTCGTCAGCCTAGGGGCGGCTCAGCGACCGACCAACTCAGAGTCCGTGAACACCCGTAAGACAGCAGTCGCGCCGGGCAAGCTGGCCCGGTCAAAGCCGTATCAAATTGGGACGGCGTCGTGGTACGGAAGCTACTTTCAAGGCCGCGCCACGGCCAGCGGTGAGCCGTATAACATGTACGATCTCACAGCTGCTCACCCCACTCTGCCCCTGGGCAGCTGGGTGAGGGTAACCAACCTGCGGAACGGGCGGGCGGTAGTGGTGCGTATCAATGATCGCGGACCGATAGTCCCGGGACGAATCATTGACCTCTCCTACAACACCGCGCGAGTGCTTCGCTTCGAGTCCAAAGGACTGCAGCGGGTGCGCCTGGACGTGGTGAAGACCAGAACGAAAACCGCACAACCGGAAATGCTCGCCGCCCTGCAATACTAGCCTGCCGGCTTTAAATCCCTTACACTTTCCTGGAATGTACGATCCCAGACAGCACCTGATCGTCGCTTTGGATGTATCGTCCGCGGCCGCCGCCCACAAGATCGTGGCGGCCGTGGGCGAGTCCGCCGTGACCTACAAGGTCGGGATGCAGCTCTACACCGCCGAAGGGCCCAGCGTAGTGCGCGACCTGATCGCCTCGGGTCGCCGCGTTTTCCTCGATCTTAAGTATCACGACATCCCGACCACCGTGGCGGCCGCGGTGCATCAGGCGGCCGAGCTGGGAGTAGGAATGCTCACCGTGCACGCCGCCGGCGGTGGCAAGATGTTGCGAGCCGCCGTCGAAGCCGCCCGCAACGTGAACTCCGCTCTGATGGTGCTCGGAGTCACCGTACTCACCAGCATGGAGGATCAGGACCTGGACAAGATCGGAGTGCGCGGGCGCGTCGTGGACCAGGTGTTGCGCCTGGCGGCACTGGCGATCAAGAATGGTTGTCAGGGGGTGGTGGCGTCAGCGCTCGAAGCTTCCGAATTGCGCTCTGAACTGGGCGACCACTTTCTGATTGTGACTCCCGGAGTACGCCCCTCCGGCAAAGACCATGGCGATCAAAGCCGGGTCGTAACCCCTGGGGAGGCAATCGCTGCCGGCGCCACTTACATCGTGGTCGGGCGTCCCATCACCGCAGCAGCCAGTCCGGCGGACGAAGCCCGCTCAATTTTGGAGCAGATGAGCCTGGCGGTCAGCGCATAAAATCTAAAGATCTCGTCCTGACCGGCCTTCAGGCCAGGAAGGACCCATGCATTGAACCCGTGCGGCCGGGAAAAATCGCCCGCAGCCGCCGATCACAGCTTCTCGTAGAATTCGCAGGCCGAGCAGGAAATAAAAATCCCGCCGGGAACGCCGCGCTCGCGATCTTTCACCCGCTTCACAATTCGCGTGGGTTTGCCGCACTTGGGACAATCCGTGCTCTTGGTGGTGTCCATTTCTTTCTTACGATCTGCTGTCTTCGCAATCTTCGTCGCCATTCCCTGATCTCCTTGAGCCGCGCTCTTCCGTTTCTCGTGTCCTAATCAGTAATATTCCAGTCCCAGGTGCGTGATCAACTCTTCGCCCTGCAAGTGGCGCAAGGTGTTTTTCAGCTTCATCAACTGAATAAACAGATCGTGCTCGGGATAGAGCCCGGGAGCCGTCATGGGCGACTTGAAATAGAAACTCAACCACTCCTGAATTCCCAGCCCGCGCAATTGCTTGCTGCGCTGGGCCAGGTCAAGAAAGAGGACCAGGTCCAGCACGATGGGCGCGGCCAGAATCGAGTCGCGGCACAGGAAATCAACTTTAATCTGCATGGGATAGCCCAGCCATCCGAAGATATCAATATTGTCCCAGCCCTCTTTGTTGTCCCCCCGCGGAGGATAATAGTTGATGCGGACCTTGTGGGTGAACTTGCCGTACAGTTCCGGGTAAAGCTCGGGCTGCAGGATGTGCTCCAGCACCGACAGCTTGGACTCTTCCTTGGTCTTGAAAGACCCCGGGTCCTCCAGCACTTCGCCGTCGCGATTACCCAGAATATTGGTCGAGAACCAGCCGTTCAGCCCGATCATTCGCGCCTTGAATCCGGGCGCCAGAATGGTCTTGATCAGGGTCTGACCGGTCTTGTAATCCTTGCCGCAGATGGGGGCGGAGTTTTCCCGCGACAGATGTTGCATCACCGGCAGGTCCACGGTCAGGTTCGGGGCCCCGTTGGCGAAGGGCACGCCCTCCATCAGCGACGCGTAGGCATAAATCATCGAAGGCGCGATCATTTCGTCGTTCTGCGTCAACGCCTTCTCGAACGATTTCAGCGACTGGTGGGCCGCAGTCTGCTCGATAAACGTTTCGGTCGAGCCGCACCAGATGGTGACCAACCGGGAGGCGCCCGAGCTCTTCCGGAACTCCCGGATGTCGGCCCGCACCTGTTCCGCCAGGTCCATCTTGGATTTGCCTTTTTTGATGTTCGGGCCGTCCAGCTTCTTCACATAGTTGTGATCGAACACCGCCTTGCGGGGCTGGATTGTACTCAGGAAGGGTTTCACCTGGTCGAGCAGATCACGCTCCAACACGCCCGCCTTTGACGCTGCCGCATACATGTTGTCTTCAAAAATGTCCCAACCGGTAAAGACCAGATCATTCAAGGATGCCAGCGGAACAAATTCCTTGATCTTCGGCGACAGCGCATCGGTGCGCCGTCCCAGCCGGATCGTCCCCATCTGCGTCAACGATCCAATCGGTTTGGCGATGCCCTTGCGTACCGCTTCCACCCCCGCGACAAAGGTCGTCGCCACCGCCCCCATGCCGGGAATCATGATGCCCAGTTTGCCTTTGGGCGCCTGGATCTCTTCATGGGACTGCTTCGACTCTGTCTTGCTTCTTGCGTTCTTCGGCCGCGTCGGCATGTTTGAGCTGCTTCCTTAATTCGTTGGGAATGAAAAGGCGAACCGCTATGTTCTCGTATTGACTCAGCATTTGCAACCGCACGACCAGCGAATGGTAGCGGAAGCAACGTGAACGGCTGCATCCCGGAGTTCTTTAACCACGGAGCACACTGAGGACACAGAGCTAAGAAACGTTCTTCTCTGTGTCCTCAGTGTGCTCCGTGGTTAAAAACCTTTACTTGTCCAGGCTCAGGCGATTTCAGATTGCGGACTTCCAGACTGAGGGAGCGGCAAAATCTGCAATCTAAAATCAAGGATCTGAAATGATTTGGGAGACTACTCCGTCCGCATCCGGTTCTGCCAGTGGGACCACACAAACCAGAGGATGCCCGCGGCCAGCACCAGTCCAATCAGCAGGTCGAATTCATGAAAGTACTTGCCCAGTTCACGCCAGTTTTCACCCAGCTTCATGCCCAGCCAGGCCAGTCCAAAGCACCACGGCCACGATCCCAGAAAAGTATAGATGTGGAAGCGTCCGCGGGGCATGCGGGCAATCCCCGCAGGTAAGGCTATAAATGTGCGGATCACCGGCAGCAGACGCGCGATCAGCACCGCCAGGTAGCCCCAGCGTAGAAAAAACCGGTCGGCCCAGTCCAGTTCCCGCCGGCCCATCAGAATCCAGCGGCCGTATTTCTCCACCAGCGGCCGTCCCCCGTAGTAGCCGATTTCATAAGCCACCAGCGACCCGAGATTGCAGCCGAGCGCTCCGGCGGTCGCCACCCACAGCAGTTTCATCGAGCCTTCGAAAACCAGGTACCCCGCGAAGGGCATGATCAACTCGGAAGGCAGCGGAATACACGCCGACTCGATTGCCATCAGCAGGGCAATGCCGCCATAGCCCGTGGCCGCCACCACCGACTTGATGAACACAAACAGAATGGCAAGAATTTTTTCGGTCATGCGGGGAACATGTTAAACAGGGAACGATCGCGCGGGGAGGTCTTTTTCACCCGTCCAGGACGCCCAAGGGACGGCCAGACTTAGAATGCGCCTTCCTGGGTAAATGTGTATCCGGGTAGCGAAGCGCCACCGGCGTTTTTCGCCACTTTCACCTTCACGGTTGGGACATCGGGCGCCGACAAGCCCGCCGGCCGCAGCACCGCATACTGAGTGAAGACTTCGTTGTACATTTTCGTGACCAGGTAGTCCTGGCCATCACTATCGTTCCGCCAGACCTGTCCGAGTTGGATGGATTTCACCGCCACGTCAACACTCCCGCATCGCTGGAAAATCTCTTTCAGGTTACCGGGACAGGCGCAGGCCGTCAATTATGGTCGTGGTTCGGCAGCATTACCAAAGGCTCGGTAAAGACCGTGCGGAGACGGGGCTCTTGCCCGTCCATGTCGTCCGCAGCACAGCTGGATCACGACAGCACCAACATAGTTCACCTTTCAAGCAATTTGCTAAGATTGACGCTCAATTGGGAGGAGTTCTATGCCCCGCGGCATCACCCCGCGCCAACCCGCCCGAACCGGACGCCAGGAAGGCGCCCGCAAGGCTGCTCCCCGGGAAAAGCCACGCGCCCTCCGGACGCCCTGGACAGCCAAGAGTGTTCGTCCTCGCACCGCCCGTGCTATCCCGAAATCCGGAGGAAAAAGCGCCTACGATCCCACTGCACCCCGCCGGGTCCAGGAAATCCTTCAGCGGCTCGACGTTCTCTACGCCGGCGTCACCTGCGCCCTGCATCACCGTAGCGCATGGGAACTGCTGGTCGCGACCATCCTCTCCGCCCAATCCACCGATGTCAGGGTGAACCTGGTCACGCCCGAACTGTTCAAAAAATATCCCACGGTGCAGGATTTTGCCGCACTCCAGCCCGAGCAGCTCCAGCCGGACGTCCGCTCCACCGGCTTTTTCCGGAACAAATCCAGGTCCGTGGTCGGAGCGGCCAGAAAGATCATGAGTGATTTCGGCGGCCGGGTCCCGGATCAGATGGACCAGCTCCTGACTCTGCCCGGCGTGGCGCGCAAAACCGCCAACGTCGTGCTGGGCACATGGTTCAAGAAAAACGAAGGCGTGGTTGTCGATACCCATGTTCAGCGCATCAGCCGCCGCCTCGAACTCACGCGCAACGAGGACCCCAAGAAAATCGAACAGGACCTGATGAAAATCATCCCGCGGGAAAAGTGGACCCTGTTCTCCCACCAGATCATCTGGCACGGCCGCAAACTCTGCATCGCCCGTCGACCCAAATGCGCCGACTGCCCGCTCGAAAATATCTGCCACGCCGCCGATAAAACCTGGAGCACAGTCGAGATCCACAAAGACGCTAAGTAGGCGTCGTTTATCAAAGCCGTGTTATCCCTGGAGCTTTTCCGCTTTCAAAGCCATGTCATCCTGGGCGCAGCGTTTCCGTTCGCTTGCGAACGGAAACTCGGAGTCGAAGGACCCCTGGAATCTTGTGGGACGGTTCATGCCGTGGTTGACCCCCTAAGCTCACCGGAGCCCCAGCGATCCTAGGGGTCCTTCGACTCCGCAACTTCTTCGCGAAGCGAAGAAGTTGCTGCGCTCAGGATGACAGAAGTACACTTCTTCTAACGCGTCCATCATCTACATGCGCACTTTCATTCTGTTTTTCATGGTCATCTCAATGAGCACTCTTACGCTGCCGCAGAACCTGCCCGTCCCCCCGGCCATCAACGACCCCAAACTGATCACCAGCAAGCCCAACGCGAACGTAGAGCAGAACCAGCAGAGTCTTTCCATCGAACGCCTGTACATGACGCGTTCAGTTGGAGCGACGTCCTGGTCGCCGGATGACAAGACCATCGCATTCATCTCGAACATCAGCGGCCGCAACAACATCTGGCTGGTGCCCGCCGCAGGCGGATGGCCCACCCAGCTCACGGTCAGCGACCAGCGCCAAACCTCGCCCACCTGGTCGCCCGACGGCAAGTGGATCGCCTACATCTCCGATTACGATGGCGATGAGCAGTGGGACATTTTCTTCGTCTCCCCCAAGACCGGGCAAGTCATCAACATCACCAACACGCGGGAGATTTCCGAAGAAAGCCCAACCTGGTCGCCCAACGCCCGCTATCTCGCTTACACGGTGAAGCCGAAGACGTCGTCGGTGTACGAAATCGACATCTTCGATACCCTGATGCGCGACACCAGGCACCTGACCACCGGCACCTCCAAGGACAAGCTGAATGCCAACCCCGTCTGGTCCGCCGACAATAAGTGGATCGCCTACACCCAGCAGCAGGCCAAGGGCACGGATTCCAACATCTTCATCGCCGACGTTGCAACCGGCAAGAGCACGCTGCTGACGCCGCACCAGGGCGAACAGCTCTACACCGCCAACGAATTTTCTCCCGACGGCAAGCGCCTGCTGATTACCTCGAACGCCGGTAATGGCTACGACAACGTTGGCCTGCTCGACATCACGGCGAAGAAAATCGAATGGCTTACCCAGGACAAATGGGAAATCGAGGCCGGCAATTTTTCTCCCGACGGCAAATCCGTCACCTGGACCGCCAACCTCGACGGCAACACCGATATCTACCTGCACAACCTGGCTTCCGGAAAGACCAGTTCGCTGCCGCTGCCCAAGGGCGTAAATCATCCGGGCGGCGCGGACTCCGCCTTCACTCGCGATGGCTCGCGCCTGCTCTACTACCACAACGGGCCAACTTCGCCCAACGATGTCTGGGTCTATTCACTGGCCGACGGCAAGTCGCAACAGATCACGCACTCGCTGGTCGCGGGGGTGCGCTCAGAGGACATGGTCGAGCCCTTTCTGGTGCACTATCCCAGTCGCGATGGCAAGTGGACCATCTCCGCCTTCGTCTACGTGCCCTACAACATGGCGCGCAGCGGCCAAAACGCGGGCGTGGTCTATGTTCACGGCGGACCCAGTTCGCAAAGCGTGAATTCGTTCAGCCGCATCATTCAGCACCTGGTCAACCAGGGCTATATGGTGATCGCGCCCAACTACCGGGGCTCGACCGGCTACGGCAAGCAATTTCAGGAAGCCAACCTGTTCGACATGGGCGGCGGCGATCTGCAGGATGTTCTCGCCGCCGCCGACTGGATCAAGCGAACCGGCTATCTCGACCCCAAAAAACTGGTCCTGATGGGCGGCAGCTACGGTGGCTACTTGACCATGATGGGCGTGACCAAGGCGCCCGATGTGTGGGCGGCGGGTGTTCCCATCGTGCCTTTCGTCAACTGGTTCACCGAAATCGCCAACGAAGATCCGGTGCTGCAGCAATCCGATCTGGCCACCATGGGTGACCCGGAAAAGAACAAAGAGCTCTTCCACGACCGCTCGCCCATTTTCTTCGTCGATCAGATCAAAGCGCCCCTGCTGTTGCTGGCCGGGGGGAACGATCCGCGCTGTCCCAAGGAAGAGGCCCAGCAGGTGGTGGATGCGGTAAAGAAGCGCGGCGGGGTGGCGGAGTACAAAGTGTACGAGAACGAAGGCCACGGTTTTGCCCGAGTAGAAAATCAGATCGACGCCTACCGGCGCGTCTCCGACTTTCTAAAAGCCCGCGTCCCCCCAGCCAACTGCGGCTGTTCCCTCACCGAATAAAATGTAGGCGCGAGCGTCCTCGCTCGTGCGGCAGCGGTCGAGGCGCCGCAGGACGAAGAGAATTGCTCGTAGCGGGCAGCGCCACGAACGGCGCAGGACGAAGAGAATTACCGTAGCCGCCAGCGCCACGAACGCCGCAGTACGAAGAGAATTGCCGTAGCCGCCAGCGCCACGAACGCCGCAGGACGAAGAGAATTGCCGTAGCCGCCAGCGCCTCGAACGCCCCAGCACTGACCCAATACTCGTTCGCCCGCGCCCGAAACCCTGCAGCACGAGCGGGACGCTCGCGCCTACATTAATGCTTGGTGAACTTGCCGAAGAAGTCGCCGGCGTTCCAGTGCGGACGCTCGGTCTGCTGTGCGATTTCATAGCCCACGGCCAGATCGACTCGGGTGCATTTGACGGTCGCGTTGAAATCGAACGGCTGACTCATATCGTCGCTGGGCTGATGGTAGCGCTGGGTCTCCCAGTCGAACTGCATCTTCTTGCCATCCAGGTCCGGATTCACGGTCTGCAATCCTTCTTCGATGTATAAAGCCGGGACCCCTTGCAAAATGAAGGAATACTGATCGCTGCGTATGAAATAGACCTCTTCCGGCATGGGATCCGGACTCACAGCGAGACCCATGTGCCGGGCCACGTCATCAGCCACCGCGCCCAGGCTGGAGTGTTCGCCGCCCAGCGGCACAATGTCCTTGAAGTCGTAGAGAAAGGAAACTTCATCCATGTTGATGTCGGCCACGATTTGCGCCATCGGCACGGTGGGATTGTGCGCATAGTAATCGGAACCAAGCAGGCCTTCCTCCTCCCCGGTGACGGCCAGGAAAAGAAGCGAGCGCCGCGGAGCCGTCTTCATTTCGGAAAACGCCCGTGCCATTTCGAGCAGCGCCGCCACGCCCGAGGCATTGTCCGCCGCCCCGTTGTAAATGCTGTCTCCCTTCACCGGCTCTCCGATGCCGAGATGGTCGAGATGCGCGGTGAAAACCACGTATTCATTCTTGAGTTGAGGGTCGGAGCCGGGCAGAACGGCAGCCACGTTGGGACTTTCCAACTCGGAATAGCGGCTCACCGCGTGCATGGAGACGCCTGTCGCCAGCGGAAAAGCCTGAGGTTGACTGTTCTCCGCCGCCCGCAGCGCATCTTTCCAGGATTTCGGCGCACCCTCGAACAGGGCCGCGGCGGTGCTGGAATTTATCCTGGCATAGCCTCGGATGGTGGGCTGGGCGTCATTGGGCACGCCCGTCTCATCCAGCCAGCGCAGCTCCGGCCCGCGTGAAAAACGGACGTACTCGGCAAACGGAGTGCGCTGTTCCGGCTTGCCCGCCCAGATCGAGAGAAACCCGATGGCCCCATGCTCCGCGGCCACACGCAGTTTCTGTTCCGAAGACGAAAAATGTGCGCCGGGAGCGGACGGAAGTCTGGAGGGAGCGCCGGATAACGCAGCCACAATCTTGCCCCGGACGTCAATGCCCGCGTAATCGTCGTAGCCGAACTCCGGCGCGCTTACACCGAAACCTACGAACACAACCGGGCCTTCAACCCTCATGTCGGTAGATAGTGGGTTGCCTCCCATTACGTAATCCTTGTCGAGAATCAGCGTCCGGGTCGAACCGTCGTGTTCGAGCGTCAGCGAGCTCTTGTCCGTCAGAAGGTCAATCTGGCGGAAGCGCACGTTCTGGAAGTAAGAGCCGCTCACCCCAGCCGGCCTCAACCCCATTTCCTCGAACTGCGCCCGCACGTAATTGGCCGCCAGTCGATAGCCACGCGTGCCCGTGCCACGGCCCTCCAGCAGATCATCCGCCAGAAACGCCATGTGCGCACGCAGTCCAGCGGCGGAAATACGCTGCAAGAGCGCTTCGGGAGGGAAATCGGACGAGGTAGTCTGGCCAAATCCAAAAGAAACCACCAGGGCCAGAGCAAGTACTATGAGAACACGTCTTAACCGCAAACCCTGCCTCCCATGAAAATCCTGCCAACCGCTATGTCGCCGCCTGCCTGCTTAGCGCTTGCGCATGGCAATGGCTTTGATAAGTCCCGAAATCGTGTATTCCGCCGCTTCTACGTCGACCGGTAAGCCAAGCTCCCGCAGAGTAGACGAAGTAATCGGCCCAATGGAAGCAAACCGCACCCGGTTCCCTTGCCCATCCATGGGGACGCGGCCGACCCGGCCGCGGCTTTGCGCCAGCAGCGCTACGAAATTCCTCACTGTGGAGGAACTTGTAAAAGTAATCCAATCGGGCTGCCGCTTCTGAGATACCAGTGCCGCACGCAGCCGTTGCCGCGAAGCTTGAGGAATCACCGTCTCGTAGGCCTCGACCACGTCGACGCGCGCTCCCAGCTTCCGCAGCTCGCGCGGGATCACGTCACGCGCCACTTTCGCCCGCGCCAGCAGCACCCGCTTCCCTTCTACCCTGCGCCGCAGACTCGCCACCACCGACTCCGCCACATACTCCCGGGGCACGACGTTTACTTTCACTCCATGCCGCTCGATGGCTTGCCGCGTTGCCGGCCCAATCGCGGCCACCTTCAGATGACGCATCGGCTTCCCGCCCAGCCGGAGTTTTCGCAGCCGATCCCACACCGCGTCCACTCCGTTCACGCTGGTCAGGATGAGCCAGTCATACTTGGAAAGATTCTTCAGCGCCTCGTCCAGTGCTTTGTAAGACCTCGGTTTGCGAATCTCGATGAAGGGAATCTCAAGGACTTCAGCCCCCAGATTGCGCAGTCCGGAAGAAAGCGCGCTGGCCTGATGGCGGGCGCGGCCCACCAAAACCCGCACTCCCAAGAGTCGCGCCGCCGCGCCTGATTTTACGTTCAATCTCATGCTTGCAGGAAGAATCGCCACGACATTCTGGACACTCGGTCGCGACTACACGGACGGTTCACGGTTGCTGTGGCTCCGCCGCCGCGTGGCCGTACACTTCGCGCAAAATCATGTCTCCTCCGCGGCGCAGCAGGGCTTCGCCCACGGCTTCACCCAGCTGCATCGGATCGTCGCCCTCACCCGATTCCCGCAGCAGCTTCGTTCCATCTGGACGCGCGACCACCGCTTCCAGGTACAGCCGGCCGTTGACCACTTCCGCCAGCGCTCCGATCGGCACCTGGCAGCCTCCGCCCATCTGGTTCAGCAAGGCGCGTTCGCATGTGGTCGTACTGCGCGCCGCCTTATCATCCAGAAAGACCAGATGCCGGCGCACCGCCGAATCGTCTTTGCGAATCTCAATCGCCAACGCGCCCTGGCCCGCCGCCGGACACATCAGCTTCGCCGGCAGCACCTGCCGTACCGACTCGCGTTTGCCCAGGCGATTCAGCCCGGCAGCAGCCAGAATCACGGCGTCGTACTCGCCCGCCTCAAGTTTGCGCAGGCGGGTGTCCACATTTCCGCGCAAGGGATGAATGTCGAGGTCAGGCCGCAGCGCTTTCAGCTGTGCCTGCCGTCGCAGGCTGCTGGTACCGACCTTGGCCCGGTTGGGCAGTTCTTTAATACTGTTATATTGGCGCGAGCAGAAAACATCCCGCGGGTCCTCGCGTGCGGTGATGGCCACGATCTCGAAGCCTTCCGGGATTTCCGTGGGCAGGTCCTTCAGACTGTGCACCGCGAGATCCACCCGCTTCCCGGACAGCGCTTCCTCAATTTCCTTGGTGAACATGCCATTGGTGCCGACCTGGGCGAGAGCGACATCGGTGATCCGGTCACCGGTGGTCTTGATGATTTCGATTTCAACCTGGTGCCCGCGCTGTTCCAGCAGGGCCTTGATGTGACCCGCCTGCCAGAGCGCAAGTTGCGATCCCCGGGAACCGATGCGTAGCAGCGCCACTAAGTTTCCGCTCCCGAGTCGCTGCCGGCGGACTTGGCCGCTTTCCTGTCGTCCTTTTTCTTCTCCTGCAGATTGAACAGCCGGCGCACGATGTCCACAACCGTGGTGGCTTCCGGCTCGCGCACCGCCGTTTTCAGGGTGCTGATCGGGGTATGCATGATCTTGCGGATGATACGACGCGTGAGCGCGTCGACCGCCAGTTCCTGGTCCGGAGAAAGTGGTCCCAGCCGGCCCCGTACCCGGTCGATTTCCGCCTGGCGAATCGTTTCCAGGTGGTCCCGCAGCGAGACGATGGTAGGAACCACATCCAGCGTCTGCAGCCGGACCTGAAACCGCTCCACCTCGCCCGTGATGATGGCCTCCGCGCGCTCCGCTTCCTTGGTGCGGTCGGACACATGTGAGGAGACCGCCTGCTGCAAATCATCAATGTCGTAAACGAAGATGCCATCCAGCCGGTTCATCTCGGGATCCACGTCCCGCGGCACCGCGATATCGATGAAGAACATGGGGCGGTTCTTCCGCCGCGCCAGAAACAGCTCGCCATGTTCGCGCCGGAAGATGGCATGCGGGGCGCCTGTCGACGTAATGACGATGTCGGCACGGTCGCAGGTCTCGTAGAGCTGTTCAAACAGAATTGCCTCGCCATCGAACCTGGACGCCAGCTTCTGGGCCCGATCGTAAGTGCGATTGGCCACAAAAATAGACTCCGCGCCATGGGCCAGCAAATGGCGCGCGGCCAGTTCGCTCATCTTGCCCGCGCCCACCAGGTACACATGCTTGCCTTGCAGCGATCCGAAAATCTTTTTGGCCAGTTCTACCGCAACCGAAGCAATCGACACCGCCGACGAGCCCACCGCGGTTTCGGTTCGCACCCGTTTGGCCACCGCGAAGGCCCGGGTCAGGAGCAAATCAAGCTGCGAATGCACTGCGCCCACGGCGCGGGCCGTGGCGTAAGCTTCCTTCACCTGCCCCAGAATTTGCGGTTCGCCCACCACCATCGAGTCCAGGCTGGAAGTCACGCGAAACAGGTGGCGGACCGCGTCGCGCTCGCGGTACTCATACAAGTGGGGTTCGTAGTCGGCAGGATTCAGTTCAAAGTAGTCGCGCAGAAACGCGCGTAGGTCCACGGTTCCATTCTTCGTTTGGGTGAGCACTTCCACCCGGTTGCAAGTGGACAGGATGATCCCTTCCTCCACTCCGGGGTGCCCGGCCAGGCGTTTCAATGCCTCGGGCAGCCGCGACTCCGGGATGGCCAGGCGCTCGCGCACCTCCACCGGCGCGGTCTTGTGGTTCACCCCGATGAGTTGAAACTTCATGACTGAACGAACCCGTGAATCGCGCTGTAATAATTCGCCGACCAGGCAATGACCGCCGCCACCACCGCGCCGGTAGCGAGATAGGCCGCCCGGCGTCCCCGCCATCCAGCGTTCCACCGGGTGAATACCATCACCATGTACACCGCCCACATCAGCAGGGAAAGAAAAATCTTGGGATCGAAGAAATCCAGATGCCCGTACGTGGCCTGGGCCACGATGCTCCCCGCCACCAGCCCCAGCGTCATAAAGGGAAAGCCCAGCAGCAGCGAGCGATAGCCGATCTGATCAATCACCTCGAGCGCGGGCAGGCGCAACAGAATGGCGGACGGTTTTTTCGATTTCAGGCTTCGTTCCTGCAACAGATAAAGCAGGCTGGCCGCAAAGCTCAAGAACAGCGCCGCATAGCCGATAAAGATCATGGCAATGTGGACGAAGAGCCATCCCCGCCGCATGCCCGGCGAAACCTCCAGAAACGGCTGTTGCGTGGTGGCTGCGACGAAGGTCAAAACAAACACCAGCGGAAATACCACGATTCCAGGCGAGATGGTGCGGTACACCAGATACACAATCATGAACGCTGCCATCACCAGCAACGCCAGCAGGGACTCCGAATTGTGCACCGAGGCAAACGTGAGCTGCCCGGAAATCAGCACCGCCTCGGTCAACGCTACGAACTGAAACACCATGCCCAGGCTCATGGCCGGCAACGCCACCCGGTTCAACAGCGAATTGACGCGGGTCAAAGCCAGGAGCGCGTACAGCAACCCCACCGCGTAGCAGCCCAGCGCCACTCGGAGCCACAATATGGGCATAAGTAGTGACAGAGACGAGTTGGAGCCCCAAGCTCGAACCGGCAACCGTCTCGGTGATTATAGTCTGCACCGGAGCCAGGGCAGAAGAGTAAGCAGGTCACCCCCAGCCAAGTAGCACGCGGCCCGGTGGCGCCGGCGGTCCAGAGGGCGTCCCTCCCTTCGAGGTCTTCCATCGCCCCGGCGGTAACGGATTACCGCACTCCAAGCGTATCGAGGGCCTTTTCAAGACTCTCGGAACTTACGATGAGCTGGCGCCCGTCGGCCATCATGTTCTCGATTTCGTCAAAGGCCTGAAACAGCCTCAGCTTGACTGCACCATATTCCTCGGCTTCAGTCAGCGCACGCCCATGCGCACTCCCCCAACCGCGCACGGCTTCGTCCGCCAGAAAGACGCTTACCGCGAAGGTGGTCTTGCGGTCCGAAGTAACGTCGAAAATGTATTCCACCGCCGGAGCGGCAGGAGCGTCCGGCAACGACGCTCGCTTGCCCACGAAGTAATACTGATAAACGTATCCCTGGCCGCCGGCATACGTTTTCATGCGACGCAGAGTCATAAAAGTCGGTCACTGGCCCTTGGTCGTTGGTCATCGGCTGCCTCGGCTCGCCTTTAGCCGAGGGCCAACGACCAAGGACCAACGACCAACCACTATTTGCCATTTCCCGGCGAGATCACGCGCCCATATTCGCTGGCGCGCGCGAGCCGGTCAAACATGCGATAGGTTGCGGCGGAAATCCGGGTAATGGCCTCTTCACCGTCGCGCTCCCGGTGCAAGTAGGCGGTCATGGCGCAGATCACGTAAGGGCGATGCTCGACGAACACCACGCCCGAGTCGTTGCGCACGCCTTCAAGCTCGCCCGGTTTGTTGGCGATCTTCAGCCCTTCCGGCAAGTCTCTCGGAATGAAGCTTTCCTTATGGGTACTGAGCATGTTGAAGAAGTCGGCGGTCATTGCCTGGTTCAGGACCTTGCCGCGATAGAGGTCCTCGAGCAAGACCATCATCTCGGTGGGAGTCGAAATGTTTTCCCGGCCCTCGCTGGCCGCTTTCAGGTCCATCATCTTGCGGCGCAGGCGGGTATGGGCCAGGCCCAGCGAATCCATCAGCGCATTGACGTTTTCCATGCCTACGCGATCAATCAGAACGTTGGTCGCGCTGTTGTCGCTGACGGCAACCATCATGGTGGCCAGATCGCGCAAGGTAATCCGGGTCACCCCAGGAGTAAGGCCGCCCATAATGTCGCTGTCCGGGACCAGGTCCGCGGCCTGCACGGTGTACATATCCGTAAGTTTCAGCTTGCCGGCTTGCGCCTGACGGTACAACTCTGCCAGGACTGCGATCTTGATGGAACTGGCCTGCGGAAACACTTCATCGCCATGCAACAGAAATTTCTGTCCGCTAGTCAGGTCAAGGATGGCCACCCCCAGCACGCCGTCCAGGTTGTGATCGATCTCGTTGATATTCACTTCGAGTTTCTGCCACAGGACTTCCTGCTTCGCCATGGCAGAGTTCGAAGGCATCTCGGGAGCGCTGTGCGCCCACGCGGTCGCCAGCAGCAAAACACAGCAAATGGAACGAATCAACCGTGCGGCCCTCCCGGGGCCGTGCCATTCAAGCGAAGCTGGAATCGGGCGACCGCTGACGCCGGAATCCAAAGTCCACTCTCACCCCTCGATCCTCGCTTCCCGCATCCGCTTGACTGCGGTCTCGGAGGTCACCGGCGAGTAATACACTTCCTTGAATGTATACGACTTCGCCTTCCCGGCAATCACCGGTAGGATTTCGATGTGCCAGTGGTAGTCGTCATCGATCGTCTTCCAATAATCCAGACTCTTCGAGTGAAACAGGGTATTGGGAGAAGTGTGGAGGACGAGATGAAACTCGCCAGTCACGGTACGAATGCGCTGCAAGGTGCGCCGTAGCAGGGCCCCCAGTTCGCGCATGCTGGCAGGCCGGACATGGCTGAAGCGCTCGAACGCAGCTTCATGCGTGCGCGGAATGATCCAGGTCTCATAAGGCACGCGCGGCGCATAAGGGCAGAGCGCGATAAAGTCGCCGCGTACTTCGATCACCCGATCGTTCTGCCGCAGCTCCTGGGAAATAATGTCGCAGAAGACGCAGCGTTCCTTGGCCTTGAAGTAGTCCCGGCCGGCCCGCAGTTCATAGAGCACGCGGCGAGGCACGAAAGTAGTGGCGGTAAGCTGCGATGTGGGATGTTCGAATTCCTGACCGGCATTGCCTCCGTGATTTTTGAAGACGCTGATGTACTTGAAGCGCGCATCGCGTTTCAAGTCCTGAATGCGCTGCGCGGCCAGCCGCAGGAACTGCTCGATCTCGGCATCGCTCGCGTTCCACAACTGCCGGTCGTGCCGCGGATTTTCCACCAGCACTTCGTGCGCTCCCACCGAGGACATGCGATCGTAAATACCATCGCCGCGGCGCGTGGGCTCGCCTTCAATCCGGTACAAGGGCGCGGGATGGACCACCGCCTGCGCCGACCAGGGGCCGCCGCCCTCCACTCCCGGCATATTCGAAACCACCTGCGCTGCTAGCGGTGAGTCCGGACAAAACCTGCAAAACGCTTCCGCGCGGGGCGTGCTGTCGGGCACATCATCGCCCGTAATCACCCAGGAGCGGGTAATCGGATCCTTGCGCAATTCCATGGCTGTAAGGAAAACATCGGCGTGGAGTGGACGTCAACTGCCATCTGGGACGGCGAGGCCCTCGACTGACCCTTCCTCGCCGAAGTTAGCACTGTGACTTCCATCACCAGGGAGCCGCATCGCGTTTGTTATAATCCGCGCACGAAGCCCGTTGCAATGACCGAGCCGTCCACCCCGCTGATGCGGCAGTACGCTGCCATCAAGAAGGAGCATCCCACCGCCCTGCTGTTCTTCCGGCTGGGAGATTTCTACGAACTTTTCTTCGACGACGCGGTCCTGGCCGCAAAAGAACTGCAGATAACCCTGACCTCGCGCAACAAGGAAAAGGGCGTCGCCATCCCCATGTGTGGCGTGCCTCACCACGCCGCCGAAGGCTATATCGCAAAGCTGATCCGCAAGGGCTTCAAAGTCGCCATCTGCGAGCAGGTGGAAGACCCGCGCCTGGCCAAGAAGCTGGTGCGGCGCGAAGTCACCCGCGTAGTCACCCCCGGCACCGCCGCCGATTCGTCGCTCAGTTCCGAAGAAAACAATTTTTTGGCCGCCATCGCGCAAACCTCCGGGCGCGCGGGCTTCGCCGCCCTCGACCTCTCCACCGGCGAATTTCGCGCCACCGAGTTCCAGGGAGAAGACGCCGCCAAAAGAATCCAGGAAGAAATCCAGCAATTGCGTCCCCGGGAGGTGCTGTACGCGTCCTCAGCCCCGTTGTTTGAGGGGTTGAGGGTGGCGCGCGCCCCCTCGCCCGCGAAGGTTGCCATGGCTTCGGGATACGCGGAAACCCCGCTCGACGATTGGATCTTCGCCCCCGACCACTCCATTCCGCTGCTGGAAAATCATTTCGGAGTCCTGTCGCTCGAAGGCTTCGGACTGTCCGGCAAACCCGCCGCCGCAGCCGCCGCAGGCGCGATTCTCTACTACGTCCGCTCCACTCAGCGCGGGACCCTGAGCCACGTCGATCGCATCGGATTCTACGAACGCCAGACCTGTCTGGTGCTCGACGCGGTCACCGTGCGCAATCTGGAACTGATCGAACCGTTGTTTGCCGGCGCCGATGCAGGCATTACTCTGTTTCGCTC
>JBOGLD010000164.1:0-15769 GCA_050745885.1 Terriglobales bacterium | reverse complement strand
GATCACCACAGGCCATGCGGTTGATGTGCGGGATCGCCACCGGCCATGCTCTTGATGTGCGGGATCACACCGGCCATGCCCTTCATTGCCGGTTGACCCAGCGTCCGTTACCATAGCCGCCGTGGCCAACTACATCGGAGCCATCGATCAGGGCACGACCAGCACCCGCTTCTGCGTGTACGACGCAGCCGGCAAGACCATAGCGGCTGCACAAAAAGAGCACCAGCAGATCTATCCGCAGCCGGGATGGGTGGAGCACGATCCCCAGGAAATCTGGCAGGCCACGCAGGATGTGATTGGGCAGGCCCTGCAGCAGGGAAGCCTTCGCCCCGCCGACCTGGCAGCCATCGGCATCACCAATCAGCGCGAGACTACCGTCCTGTGGAACCGGAAAACAGGCAAGCCCGTGGCGAACGCCCTGGTCTGGCAGGACACCCGGGTGGATGATTACGTCGCCGAACTCTCCCGCGCCGGCGGAGGCGACCGCTTTCGCACCCGGACCGGCCTTCCTCTCAGCACTTACTTCAGCAGTTTGAAAATCCGTTGGCTGCTCGAGCATGCGCCCGGCATTCGACAGCAAGCCGAAGCCGGCGAAGTAATTTTCGGCAATATCGATTCCTTTCTCACCTGGCATTTGACCGGCGGTCCAGTTGGCGGGCTTCACATCACCGACGTCACCAACGCCAGCCGTACCCAGTTGATGGACCTGGATGCGCTTTCGTGGGACAGGGAACTACTCAATGTGTTCGGCATTCCCGAGGCGATGTTGCCCCGCATCTGTTCCAGCGGCGAAGTTTACGGGACAGTGAAACTCGGCGCCGCGCAGGGAGTTGCGATCGCCGGAATTCTGGGCGACCAACAGGCTGCGCTGGTCGGCCAAACCTGCTTCAAGTCCGGCGAAGCCAAGAATACTTACGGCACAGGTTGTTTCCTGCTGATGAATACCGGCGAACGCGCTGTGCGTTCCCGCCATGGGCTCCTGACCACCGTCGCCTACAAGCTCGGCAACCACCCTGCGCACTATGCGCTCGAGGGCAGCATCGCCATCACCGGCGCACTGGTGCAATGGATGCGCGACAATCTGGGGCTGATAGGATCAAGCCCCGAGATTGAAACCCTGGCGCGAACCGTAGAGGACAACGGCGGTGTCTATTTTGTGCCCGCGTTCTCCGGCCTCTACGCGCCGTATTGGAAGCACAATGCGCGGGGCGTGATCGCGGGCCTGACTCGCTACGTGAACAAGGGACACCTGGCGCGCGCCGTACTGGAAGCCACTGCATTTCAGACTCGCGAGGTGGTCGAAGCCATGGAGCAGGATTCCGGCATCGCTCTGGATGTGCTGCGCGTGGACGGCGGCATGGTGGACAACTCGCTGCTCATGCAGTTCCAGGCCGATATCCTGAACCGGCCGGTGGTGAAGCCCCTGATCAAGGAAACGACCTCTCTGGGGGCAGCCTACGCCGCCGGCTTGGCCGTGGGTTTCTACAAGAGCACGGACGACCTGCGTTCCCGATGGTCGGTGGGCCAAACCTGGAACGCGAGCCTGGACGAATCGAAGCGCGCCGAAATGTACCGGCTTTGGAAGAAAGCCGTGACCCGTTCGTTTGACTGGACGGAGTAAGTTCCCCTGATTACCAGATCGTGCGCAGTGCCTTCGACTTCCGGATATTGTTGTCCGCAGTGACCAGGGAAATTCCCTCCACCAAAGCGGTGGCTCCGATGATCCGGTCCGCCGGATCTTTGGGATAGGCGGACGGAAGTCCCACGGCGCTCACGCAAACTCGGCCCGTGATGGGAAGCACAACAAACCGGGATTCCACTTCCGTCAGGAAAGTTTCGAGGCTGGCATTCAGCTGAATACGGCGTTTGCTTTCGCCCCAAGCGATCTCAAGCAAAGTCATATCGGATATCGCCAATCCCTCGCCGCTGAGACGAGTTTCCTCAATGGCCGCTGCAGCTTGCCTGGAAATCCTGGCTGGCTCAAGCGCCAGCCAGAGTACAACATGGGTATCGACCAGAATCATCCCAACTCGCCCCACTCATCCGGCGAAAGAACCGGAGAAACCACGTCGCCGGTGATGCGCCCCCGATTGCGGAAAAATCCGAAAATGTCGTCCACAGAGGTTTTGACCGGCACGAGCATCGCCACCGGCTTGCCGTGTTTGGTGATGACGACTGCCTCGCGTTTGGCTTTGACCTCGTCCATCACAGCGAGACACTTTGTCTTGAATACGCCTGCGGGCATTGTTTTCATCTCTCTGGAACTCCTGACAACTATGGTCATTATACCATGGTCATAATTGGCGAGCAAGACTCCGGTAACGCTTAGATCGGACTGAGTTTGTACTGGCTGGAGTGGCTGGTTGGGACGAACCGAAGTCCTAGCTGTCCTCGCCCACCTTCAGCACCGCCAGGAACGCTTCCTGCGGAATATCCACACGCCCGATGCGCTTCATGCGCTTCTTGCCCTCTTTTTGTTTCTCCAGCAGCTTGCGCTTGCGAGAGATGTCACCGCCGTAGCATTTGGCGATGACGTTCTTGCGGATCGCGGAAACCGTCTCGCGGGCAATGATCTTCGATCCGATCGAGGCCTGGATCGCAACCTCGAACATCTGCCGGGGAATCAGTTGCCGCATTTTGGACACCAGGAGCTTCCCACGCTCGTAGGCAAAATCACGATGCACGATGATGGAGAGCGCATCCACCGGTTCGCCCGCCACCAGAATGTCGAGCTTCACCATGGGCGATTCCCAGTAATCCGCCAGGTGATAGTCGAGCGAAGCGTAGCCGCGGGAGACGGTCTTCAGGCGGTCATAGAAATCGAGCACGATTTCATTGAGCGGCAGTTCGTAATGCAGCATCACGCGCGAGGAACTCACGTATTCAAACGTCTTTTGCTTGCCGCGCTTGTCTTCCACCAGCTTCAAGATTCCGCCCACGTACTCTTCATTGGTAAGAATGGTGGCCAGAATCACCGGTTCCTGAACTTTGGCAATCTCGCTGGGGTCAGGCCAGCGTGAAGGGTTGTCTACCTCAATCAACGTGCCGTCGGTCTTCGTGATCTTGTAGCGGACGCCGGGCGCGGTGGTGATCAGCTCCAGGTTGAATTCACGCTCCAGCCGTTCCTGGATGATCTCCATGTGCAAAAGGCCCAGGAATCCGCAACGGAAGCCGAAGCCCAACGCAACCGAACTCTCGGGCTCGAAGAAGAAAGACGAATCATTGAGACGCAATTTTTCCAGCGCTTCGCGGAGTTGGGTGTGCTCGTGAGCGTCCACGGTGTAGAGCCCGGCAAAAACCATGGGCTTGATTTCTTCAAAGCCTGGCAGCGGCTCAATCGCCGGGTTGGCCTCATCGGTGATGGTGTCGCCGATTTTCGTGTCGGCCACGGTTTTGCTGTTGGCCATCAGGAACCCGACCTCGCCGGCCCGCAGTTCTTCCACTTCCACTGGTTTGGGAGTGAGAACGCCGAGGGTTTCCACTTCCAGCACGCGCCCATTCCACATCAGGCGGATTTTTTGTCCCTTGCGGATGGTCCCCTCGAAGACCCGGGTCAGCACGATCACGCCGCGGTAGGGATCGAACCAGGAGTCGAAAATCAGCGCCTGCAGGCGATGGTCGGGATTGCCCTTGGGCGGAGGCACGCGCTTCACGATGGCTTCCAGAACATCGGGCACGCCCTGGCCGGTCTTGGCGCTGATCAGCACGGCGTCGGAGGCGTCGAGCCCGACCGCGCTCTCGATCATCTCCTTGGCGCGCGCCACGTCGGCGCTGGGCAAGTCAATCTTGTTGATGACGGGAATGATTTCGAGGCGATTGTTGATGGCCAGATAGGCGTTAGCCAGAGTCTGCGCCTCCACGCCTTGCGAAGCGTCCACCACCAGCAGCGCGCCTTCGCAGGATGCCAGCGAGCGCGAGACTTCGTAGGAAAAATCCACGTGGCCTGGAGTGTCGATCAGATTGAGCTGGTAGGTGTTGCCGTCCTGCGCGGTGTACATCATGCGCACCGCGTGCGCCTTGATGGTGATGCCACGCTCCCGCTCCAGGTCCATGGAGTCGAGCACCTGGGCTTGCATCTCGCGCGCGGTCAGCGAACCGGTAAGCTCCAGCAGGCGGTCAGCCAGCGTGGACTTGCCATGATCGATATGAGCAATGATGGCAAAATTACGGAGAAAGGCGGCGTCCATGGCGACAGCGGTCAATGCCTGATTCTAACAGGGCAGACCTCAGGCCTCACTGGCCTGCGGATCGTTTTGCCTTGCCGAGACCTTGAGGTCTGACGCTTGGCGTCCAGTACAATCTGAGGCGATGCTCGTCCTTGCTTCCGCTTCTCCCCGCCGCCAGGAATTGCTGCGCAACGCAGGCATTCCGTTCACGGTGTGCCCAGCCAACATTCATGAACTGCCGCTGGCAGCGGAGACTCCGCGTGAATGCGCGGAACGTCTGGCACGTGAGAAAGCGCTGGCGGTCTTCCGTCAGCAGCCTGACAAAACGGTTCTGGGAGCGGACACAATCGTTGTTGTCGATGGCGAGATTCTGGGTAAACCGCGCGATGGAGCCGATGCCATGCGCATGCTGCGACTGCTTTCCGGACGAACTCATCAAGTCACCACCGGCGTATGTCTGATGGCGCCGCCGCTGAGAACCGGGAACCATGAACTCGGAACCGGGTTTGAAGACACCCGTTCCGAAACCACAGTGGTGACGATGACCACGCTCACCGACGACGGAATTCGTTCCTATGTGGCGACCGGGGAACCCACGGATAAAGCCGGCGCTTATGCCATCCAGGGGTTCGCCTCACGCTGGATTCCGCGCATTGATGGGGATTACTGCAGCGTGGTGGGTTTACCCGTGGCGTTGGTGTACAGGATGCTGCGGGAGCATGGACTCGAGGGCTGGAAGGGCTAATCGCACTTCGCAGGAAGCTCTTGCGATTCGTTAGGTCTTCTTGTCCGCGTCTTGATCGCCGTCTTTAACCGCCGACTTGAAATTCTTGATGCCTTCGCCCAGTCCTTTGCCCAGATCTGCCAGCTTGCTCGGCCCAAAGATCAGAAGCGCAATCGCCAAAATGATCAGGATTTCCGGCAAGCCCAATTTTCCAATCACGTGTGACCTCCCTAGTGGGTTGGCCAAGCGCTCGTCAGCGCATTTAGAGTTGGCGAAGAACCCTATGGAAATTCTAGGCTTCCCGGTGGCTGTAGTCAAAGTTATGTGCGGTTGGACGCGTTGACAGACCGAAAAGCCTGGGGCCGAAAGGGCACACGGGATGTCGGCGCCAGCAGCTTTGCCAGGCTTACGCCCGCTCGATCAATTCCGCCAACAGCACTGCCCGCCGGGGTAATTCAGAAATGATTATGGACTCGTGGGTGGCGTGGGCGCCTTCCCCGACTCCTCCGAGGCCGTCCAGCGTGGGGATTCCCAGACTGGCAGTAAAGTTTCCGTCCGAACCGCCTCCGACCGACGCCTCTTCCAGCTTCCAGCTCAGTTGTTGGGCAATCTCCGAAGCTTTCCTGTAGAGCGCCGCTACTCCCGTGCTGCGCTCCATGGGTGGACGGTTTACGCCTCCGCTGATTTCCAGCTTGCACTTGCGATTGAAAGGCTTGAGCGATCGCAGTTGGCGGTCGATGACCGCGGCATCTTTCATGCGCGCCACGCGCACATCGAGCGAAGCGGTTGCCGCGCCGGGAATCACATTCACCCGAGTGCCGCCGGAGACCAGCCCTACGTTCAACGTCAGCCCGCGCTTCAGGTCCACCAGTTTGGAGATCGCCGTGATTTGCTTTGCCAGCTCAACAATCGCGCTTTCACCCTTGTCGAAATCCAGGCCGGAGTGCGCCGCCTTTCCGGTCACCCGGATGGTGTATTCACCCACGCCCTTGCGCGCGGTCTTCAAGGCGCCCTTGATTCCGTAAGCCGGCTCCAGCACCAGCACGGCTCCCGATTTCCGGGCCAGGCTTTCCGTGATGCGGCGGGAGGAGCCGCTGCCAACTTCCTCGTCCGAAACCAGAAGCACCGTGACTGGTCTTGGCACGCTGTCGCCGTGCCAGGAGCGCAGTCCTTCAAGAGCATGCAGGATCAGCGCAATACCGGACTTCATATCAAGCGCGCCCGGTCCCCACAGCCGGCCGTCGGCTACGCGGCAGGGCATGGTCGAGAGCGTTCCCATCGAATACACTGTGTCCATGTGGCCCAACAGCAGCACCGGCTCGCCGCCGCGAGGACCGGGAAAGTCCACCTGCAGGTGGTCGCCGAAATTCTGGACACGATGGAATTTTGCGTGACCGCCGATTTTCTCGAAGCGGCCGGCTAGAAGCGCGCCCAGTTGGTCGACGGCCGGTTTGTTGTCGCTGGGGGATTCGATTTCTACCAACTGGCGGATGGTTTCGGTAATGGCGTCCTTGCGCTCGGTGAAGAAGCGCAGCCGGTTCGAGGTTTCGCTGGAGGCGGGCGGGGACGATGGTGGCTTCTTCAGGACCTTCTTCATGTGTGTGTGTTCTCGGACTGAGTCCAATTCGGAAAATCCGTGAATCGGCAAGGACAGCAGGTATCACGAAGGCTTTATTGTCACGGGTTTCCTTCGGGTACCAGCGTGCCCCTCTTGGTTAATGGTTTTCGCGAAACTGATCCGTTACCTCATTGTCGCAGCATTCCGCGGCTGAGTCGCGGTACAGTATAATCTCCGCTCCTGACCAGAAGAGCCTGACGAGAGAAAATGACCGACACCGCTCATCCAGTGACCGCAGCCCGGGTGCCGGAAAAGACCACGATGGACATCATCGACATTTTCCACATCCTGCCGCACCGGTTCCCCTTCCTGCTGATCGACCGCGTGATTGAAATCCAGCGCAAGCAGCGGATCGTGGCCATCAAGAATGTGACGATCAATGAGCCCTTTTTTGCCGGGCACTTTCCCGATTTGCCCATCATGCCGGGGGTCTTGATTGTAGAGGCCATTGCCCAGGCGGGCGGGGCGTTATTGCTTAGTGAAGTGGAAGACCGGAAGAGCAAACTCATCATGTTCACCGGGATCGAGCGGGCAAAATTCCGCCGGCCGGTGGTGCCCGGCGACCAGCTGCGCATCGAAGTCGAACTCAAGAACTGGCGCGCGCGGCCGAGTATGATCGCCGTCCGCATGGAGGGCATCGTCTATGTGGGCGCCAAGCGTGTGGCCGAAGCTGTTGTCAGCTGCCAACTGGTGGATACGGCGCGCGGGCGTGGCGGGTCGGATGACGCCAAGGCGAACTCAGAAACGGACGAACCGGAATAAGCTCCCGTATGGCGAAACGTCCGCAGCCCAACAGCGCATCGCGGCCTGACTCCACGCCGCCGTCTTCCGCGGTTCATCCCACCGCAATTGTCGATCCCCGCGCCAAGGTTCACCCCTCCTGCACGATCGGTCCCTATTGCGTGATTGGTCCGGAAGTCGAAATGGGCGAGGGCTGCCGCCTGGTTTCGCACGTCACCATTGAAGGACCGACGAAAATCGGGTCGGACAATGGGTTCTTTCCCTTCTGTTCGATCGGCATGGCGCCGCAGGACATCACCTACTCCGGCGAACCCACCCGCCTCGAGATCGGCGACCACAACGAGATTCGCGAGTTTGTCACCATCAACCGCGGCACCGTCAAGGGTGGGGGAGTGACCCGGGTCGGCAGTCACACGCTGGTCATGGCTTACACTCACATCGCGCACGATTGCCGCATCGGCGACCACGTCATCCTGGCGAATGCCGCGACTTTGGGAGGTCATATCACGGTCGGGGAGTGGGCCGTGGTAGGAGCGCTCTGCCCGGTCCATCACTTTGTTCGCATCGGGGCGCACGCCTTTATCGGCGGCGGCACCACCATTACCCGGGATGTGCTGCCTTTCTCCAAAACCGCGGCGGCGCGCGACACGCATGCCTATGGCCTCAACGCGGTGGGGTTGGAGCGGCGGGGCTTCAGCAAAGAGCGTATCGGCAAGATCCACCATGCCTACAAGCTGCTGCTGGCCTCCAAGCTGAACACCTCGCAGGCGCTGGAACGATTGAAGTCCGAGCCAGACCGAGGGGAAGATGTGGACATGCTGATAAGATTCGTCGAAGCGTCGGAGCGCGGCGTGATCAAATAGGCAGGTTGAATATCGAAGCGGAGTTGCCTAGCAGATCGGCCAAAGCCCGGGACAAAGTTTTTCCTCGTAGAGAACGTGGAAGATCGTCCATTCGTCGAGAATGTCGACCGCGGGTTCTTTTGTCAGTTGGGCGTGGATCATGGCCCGAACCAGTTTCTCGACGTTGCCCTGAGCTTCAGCTTTACGTTCGGTGAACTCGTGCAAACCAACTTTGTGAGTTTCGAGGCCCGCTACGAGGAGCGCCTTGAAGCCACTTTCGCAGCGCAGCGAGAATTTGAAGCGATGCCTCGCCGCCGCCCGTACGGCAGCTCCCCACATGAACCCTGGCGGGTGCTTGATCAAGGACGGGGCGTCGGCCATAAATGTCCTGGGCATCCCGCGTGGAGATTCGCGGTGGAGAGATTGTGCTACTTGAGGCGAAGCAGAATCAAGCCACCCGCCGGGGAGAGACTCGTGGAACGATCGAAGCGGATGCCGGGCGTCCCCGCAGTTAAGGATTTCGGCTGCAAAGTTCGCTAAGTTAACCCAATCGTCGCATAGCAGGTTTGCGGAAAACATCTTGAACATGTCGCAAGCGAAGCGCATCGGCCTCATCGCCGGAAACGGACGGTTCCCACTGCTGGTGCTGGACGCCGCGCGGGCGCAGGGGTTCGAGGTCATTGTCGCCGCCATCAAGGAAGAAGCGCTTCCCGAGATCGAGCAACATAGGGCCACGGCGGTGCACTGGCTATCCCTGGGCGAATTGTCGAAACTGATCGAGACCTTTCAGCGGGAAGGTGTGCGCCGCGCCATCATGGCAGGACAGGTGAAGCACAAGCAGATTTTTTCCAGCATCCGTCCCGACTGGAAGCTGGCGAAGCTGCTGCTTTCCCTGGGCACGCGAAACACCGATTCTCTGCTCGGCGCGGTGGCCCAGACTTTGGCGGAGGAGGGCATCACGCTGGAGAATTCAACGTCCTTCCTGGAGCCCTTGCTGGCCAGGCCGGGCGTGCTCACCAAACGGGGGCCAACGCCGCAGGAAACGAAGAACATTGAGTACGGACGCGCGGTCGCTCGCCATCTGGCGCGGTATGATATCGGGCAAACCGTCGTGGTCGCCGAGTCAGCCTGCGTGGCGGTGGAGGCCATGGAAGGCACCGACGCCGCGATCGAACGCGCCGGCGACATCATGCGCTCGCTGGCGGGAGAAGCGTCTACGCTCGGTCGCGAACTCACGGTGGTGAAGATCGCCAAACCGAATCAGGACATGCGTTTTGATGTGCCGGTGGTCGGGTTGAAAACCATTGCAGGGATGCTCCAGGCCGGAGCCACTTGCCTGGCTCTCGATGCCGGGAAATGCCTGCTACTGGATGGGGACGCCATCCTAACGGCCGCGGATTCGGCGGGCATCGCGATGGTGGCTGACTAGCATGGCGCAGTCGTCCAGGGCGCGGGCTCCTATGTGGCGATCTGTGTGCGGCAATCCGTACCTAGCAATCTGGAGCTTTTTATGACTGAAACTTTTCGTCTTGCCGATCAAATCCACCGCGCCTTCGAAGGCAACGCCTGGCACGGGGATTCTATTCTTGAACTTCTGGCCGGCGTGAATGCCGGGACTGCGGCGGCGCGGCCGATCAAGAACGCCCACAGCATCTGGGAGATTCTTCTGCACATCGCCGCTTGGGATGGTGCGGTTTGCCGTCGAATCGGCGGCGCCGCTGTGACCCTCACCGACCAGCAGAACTTTCCCGCGATCAAAGACACGAGCGAAGCAGCGTGGAACCAGGCAATTGATTCCACCAAGAGTACTCACCATGAACTGATCAAGGCAGTAGCCTCCTTTCCCGATTCACGCCTGTCGGAACAGGTCCCGGGCAAGACCGAGAACTACTACAACTTCTTTTACATGTTCAGCGGCATCGTGCAGCACGAGCTCTATCATGCCGGCCAGATCGCTCTGCTCAAAAAGGCCGCGCAGTGACGGCGACGCAGACCTCCGAATCGGGAGAGCCACAACCTGGCTGACAACTTTATCAACGTCGCGGTCGTCGGCGTGGGCGCCTTCGGACGCAACCACGCCCGCATCTATCACCAGTTAGCGCAACAGGGCGAGCCGGTCCGACTGGTGGGCGTGGTGGATCCAGATGTGGCGCGAGCCGACGCTGTGGCCAGCGAATTCGGCTGCCGTGCCTTCGGGTCGGTCGAGCAACTGGTGACCACGCACAGCGAAGTGCAGGCCGCTTCGGTCGCCGTCCCCACCCTCCGGCATTTGGAGACCGCCCGGGCCCTCATGCAGGCCGGAGTCGATGTCCTGGCGGAGAAGCCACTGGCCGCTTCTCTGGCCGAAGCTGACGAACTGGTTCGCTTGGCCCAGACTTTGAAACGTGTCGGCCAGGTCGGACACCTGGAGCGTTTCAATCCGGCGGTCCGGGCCACCGCGCCGCTGATCACGCAGCCCATGTTTTTTGAAGTTCACCGGCTCAGCGTATTTACCCCACGGTCGCTCGATGTGGACGTCATCCTCGACCTCATGATCCATGATCTCGACGTCGTGCTCTCGCTGGTGAAATCACCGGTGAAGGAAATCCGCGCCGTGGGTCTGCCCATTCTTTCCGGCAAAGCCGACATCGCCAACGTTCGCCTGGAATTCGAGTCCGGCTGCGTGGCCAATTTCACCGCCAGCCGGGTTTCCACCGAGCGTGTCCGCAAGCTGCGCTTCTTTCAGCCGCGGCAATATATTTCCCTCGACTACAGCCGCCAGGAGGTTCTGGTGTTCAGCGTGGGAGAGACGGGAGAGTCGTTGGGAACCCCGTCGGTCAATCCCCAGATCAAGGTCGCCAAGCCGACAATCGTGGCGGAAGAACCGCTGCGGGCCGAGCTCCGGTCGTTTCTGCAGGCGGTGCGGACGCGTGGCAAACCATTGGTCTCATTTGAAGACGGGCGGCGCGCGCTCGCTCTGGCGCTCGACATCGTGGCCGCCATCCGGGAGCACGGGCAAAAGGTTCAGCTCGACCAGTTGCGTTGACGCTTCCTGAAAGCCATGTAAGTGCTTGCTGCGCAATGCTTCGGCATGGTTTCCTGTTTTACACTTCTTGACAAACAAGCGCAGCCCTTCAGGGTAACCTTTATTGACCAGTGAGGTACAAGCGTAAGGGCCGGTGCGCGCTGGTTTTTCGCAGATATTCGAGAAAGATGCGAGAATAGAAACGCGGGAAAAGTTGGACGTTAGTGGTTGGTCCGTAGTCGCAGGTCAATAATCGACGTGAGTACGGCGGCTGCGTTCGGCCGGAAGTCTTGGTTTCGGCCAACGACCACGGGCGAACCACCAACGGCGAACGGCCAACGACGCGCTCCGCCGGCAACCAAAGGCGTAACCGCTGTGTCCAATGGAATAAGCCAGCAGGTCGATGTCAATCACTGAAATCCCGCCGCGAAGCCCCGTCCCAGCAGCGCAACCGCCCACCAACCCGGGCAGCGATCTTTACGACGCCAGCAGTTGGGAATCCGCTTACCGCGAGATGCACGACGTTCCCGCGCTGCTCATTCAGTTGCAGGACGATCTCTCGCGATCGCGGCAGCGGGAAGCTTTCTGGATTTCCGTGGTCGTCCACCTGGCGATCGTCATTCTGGTCGTCAACTCTCCCAAGCTTGAAGGTCTGCTGCACCGGCGTTCCGTAATTCTGGTGAGTCCGGACGACCTGATGCGCCAGAAAGACCTCACTTACCTGGAGCTTCCACCGGATGAGCAGAAGCTGACCAAGCGGCCGGATACCAACAAGATTTCAGACAAAGACCGGATGGCAACCTCGAAGGCCCCGCAGCTGGATCGCAAGGAGCTGAAGAAGATACTGGACAGTGCGCGGCCGGGAGCGCCCGGTGCTGGGGCTCCGCCGGCCCAGCCCGCGCCGCCGACGTCCGCGCAGCAGAACCAGGCGCCCCAGGAACAGCCATCGTCACCGCCGCCGCCCCCTGATCAGAACCAGGTGGCCCGCCTGCAGACTCCGCCCGCGGCAAGGCCCGCGCCAACTTTCGGTACGGGCGCGATGTCGGCGGGCTCGGCAATCGAGCAGGCGGCCCGCGCTGCTATCTCGAATCGCGGCGGATACAGTGGTGATGGTGGAGACTATGGTTTAGGTCAAGGGAAACAACCGGGCGAGGCGATCGGGCCGATGGACGTCCTCAGCGATACCCAGGGTGTCGATTTCGGTCCCTACCTGGCCCGCGTGCTGCACGATGTGCGCGAAAACTGGTATCGCATCATCCCCGAGTCGGCACGCGCGCCCTTGATGAAGAAGGGCAAAGTGTCAATTGAGTTCGCCATTCTGAAGGACGGTCAGGTGGCGGGGCTGCAGATTGTCGGTTCTTCCGGGGATGTGGCGCTGGATCGGGCCGCCTACGGCGGCATCACCGCATCCAAACCGTTTCCGCCCCTGCCCACTGAGTTCGGCGGGCAGTATCTCGCATTGCGCTTCCACTTCTATTACAACCCGGATCGATCGGAAATCCAGTAAGACCGACGGCTAGTTTCACCACACCCGGCATCGCTTTTCCCGCACCATCGCCGAACCTGGCTTGCACTGGAACGCCTGCTGAAATTCCGGCGTATCGGAAACGACTCCGTTGGCCCGATATTTGTCGGGTGAGTGCGGGTCGATGGTGGCATACATGCGTTTGGTTTCGTCGCGGGTGTTGGCGCACCAACCCTGCCCGTACCCGATGAAAAAGCGTTGTTCCGGGGTGAATCCGTCAATCGCATCCAGTTTCTGTCCCCGGGTTTCATTCTTCCAGGCCATGTAAGCCAGCATCAGCCCGCCCAGGTCAGCTACATTTTCGCCCATGGTCAGCTGGCCATTGACCTTGATGTCGTCCACCGCAACATATTGCGAATACTGGTCGGAGACGCAACTGGCGCGCTGATCGAACTGCTTGCTGTCCTCCGGCGTCCACCAGTCGCGCAGATTGCCCTGGGCATCGAACTGGCGGCCTTCGTCGTCGAAGGCGTGAGTCAGTTCGTGGCCGATGGTGGCCCCGATGTCGCCATAGTTCGGGGCGTCGTCGGCGCTGGGATCAAAAAAGGGTGGTTGTAGAATGCCCGCCGGGAAATTGATGTCGTTGATCTGGGGATTGTAGTAGGCATTCACGGTGGGCGGCGTCATGCCCCACTCGCCGCGGTCTACAGGCTTGCCAATCTTTGCGATCTGGCGGTCGAACTCGAATACACGGGCGCGCAGCACATTGCCCATGTAGTCGTCGCGAGCGATGGCGAGGGCGCTATAGTCCCGCCATTTGTCGGGATAGCCGATCTTATTGGCCAGGGTGTGCAACTTTTCCAGCGCCTGTTGTTTGGTCGCCGGAGACATCCAGGACAACCCATCGATATCCTGCTCCATGGCGTCTTCGATTTGTTTCACCAGTTTCTGCGCGCGCTGCTTGGCCTCGGGAGGAAAGGCGCGCTGCACGTAGGCCTGGCCCAGGGCCTCGCCCAGGTCGTCGTCCACGTAGCCCACACAGCGCTTCCAGCGGGGCTCGAGTTGCTGGGCCCCGGCCAGGGTCCTGCCGTAAAAATCGAAGTCGGCGTTCACAAATGCCGAGGAGAGGTAGGGCGCATTGGCATGCGCCAGGTGCCAGCGCAAGTAGGCCTTCCAGCTTTCCACATCCTCCTTTTTTATGGTTGCGTCCATGGCCTTCAAGAATTCCGGCGCGGTCACATTCAGGGAGCGTAGCCCGGGCTGGCCGGCGAGCGAAAAATATTCCTTCCAGCGAAAGGACGGGCTCAGCGCTTCCAGTTCCCGAAGAGTCATTTTGTGGTAAAGCAGTTTGGGTTCGCGACGTTCCACCTGGGTCAGCGATCCGTTGGCCAGGGCGGTCTCGATTCGGAGTACGGTGTGGGCCTCGGTGGCGGCAACGTCGGGCGCATCGCCCAGCAGTTCGAACATTTTCCGGACATGGGCCGCGTACGCGTGACGAAGTTGCACGGATTTCAGGTCCGTCTTGAGATAGTAGTCCCGATCCGGAAGGCCCAATCCGCCCTGGTCGACCTCCGCGATGACCTGGGAGGAATTCTTGAAATCCTGGTCAGACTGGAAGTCGAACAGCACGTGCTGGCCCAGCATGCCGGCGGCGACTCTGGCCAAGTCGCTCTTGGAACGCATTCTGTGGATCTGCTGCAAACCGGCTTGGAGCGGGCCCGCTCCCGCGGCCTCAACCGCCTTTTCATCCATACAGGCGGCGTAGTAGTCGCCGATCTTTTGCTTGACCGGGTCGCGCCCGGGGCCGCCCGCCGCCGCTTCTTCGAGAATCTCGCGTAACAGCACCTGGTTGTCATCCGAAAGCTTCGCGGACGCGCTCCAGCTTGATTTGTCGGGTGGTATGGGATTCTTCTTCAGCCAGCCTCCGCACGCGTAGGTGAAGAAGTCAGTGCATGGATCCACGCTGGTGTCGATGGAGGTGACGTCGAGAACCGGCGGATGGGCGATGGAAGCACCCTGTGCACGGGCTGTAGCCGATGTAAAAATCGAGACCAGGAAAGTAAGCGCCAACACGGTTCGAAGCATTCTTTTCCTCGCGAACCTAGCAATGCAGATTGCGGATGGCAGATTGCCGCCTGAAAGCCACCCATGGACTATCGCTCACCTCTTGCACGCCCGGCCCAGAAACACCCTGCCTTGGTTTCAGACGGCGAGAGGCTGCTTTCGTGAGCAGATTTCCTGGTACTGCGGGCGCTCCCTCCTAGGTTTCAGGATATGCCAATCGCACCAGCGTTCTCTCCGAAAAAGGCACATACAGGAGCGCTGCCGTCGCGGCAAATGCGGCCCCGAACCCGATCTTTTCGGTGAGCAGAAATGGGGCCACCGCCCATAGCTGGTCCAGGGCCAGAATGGCAGGGAACATCCGCTGGAATTTTTCTCCCAGTCTGCGGTGGTCGAAGGCGATCGCCGAGATCAGATAACAACGCAGCGGGATGCCTACACCCGCCGTCAGCAGCACCGCCACGAAGATGGCGCGCGCTCCCCATCCCGGCAAGAACGCGCTCGTGATCTTGTCGATTCCGCTCAAGCGAAACAGGGCACTCACGTAGAAGATCAGATACATGAACTGGATCAACCCGAAAAGACCGCGAGTCTGACCGCGGCGGGGTAAGGGAACATCGAGGTCACGGTGAAAAGGCGCCCCCAGGGTCGCAGCCCGAAGATCTTCAGAAGGCGATTCCCGCGAATCCTGCGCCGGCAATTTGGCCTGCGCCCTTTGTACCGGAGCCAGGAATCGGTATCCGCGCCGGGCCACGGTTTCCACGTAACGCGGGCTGGATGCCGAGTCTCCCAACGCCTCTCGCAGCTTGTTGATCGCGGTATTGAGGCTGTGGTCGAAATCCACGAACGTGTCGGCCGGCCATAACTTCTGGCACAGTTCCTCACGCGTGACCACCTCACCCGTCCGATCGAGGAGGTAGACCAGTATCTGAAAGGGCTGCTCTTGCAGGCGTATGCGGGTGCCATTCTTGCGTAGTTCACCCGCCGCCAGGTCAACCGCGAACACACCGAAGCGCATGGTTTTCCCCGCGGAACTACTTGGCGGCGTCGACACGGCAGAAGGCAGTTTAGCATTGCCCGAGTTCATGTAGGCGCGAGCGTCCCGCTCGTGCGGCGGTCATTTCCCCCGGGTGCATCGACACCTACCC
>JBOGLD010000163.1:0-6625 GCA_050745885.1 Terriglobales bacterium | reverse complement strand
CAGCGTTGATTCTGAGCCAGGATCAAACTCTCATTTGAAACCTGTCGTCTGCCGACGGGTAGTTGGCAGACTGCCACCACGCCCTCGAAGAGGCATGGTGGATCTATCTTGTGAGATCGCTCGGATTTCAACCCGAGCCTTCCTCTCACGACTGGCACGTTCAACCTAGTTGTCAAAGAACCGATCCGCCACCGCCTGAGCGGGCGCTTTCAGTTCAGAGCAGAGACACACAAGTGCGTCCCTGCCTGTCCTCGAAACTTGTACAAACTACGCGTCTTGCGCCGCCACTGTCAACCCGTTGCAATCACAGGATATTCACCTGTTTTCCACAGCCGGGGAGCTAAATCACTCATTTAAGAGGAGCTGCCAGCACGCGACAAAACGCATCTCCCACACCGCACCCATGCCCTTTCGGCACAAGCCGAGGCGGAAGACCATTCGTTTAATAAAAGATCACTTGGAGGTTTCTGCGAAAAACGCATTCAACCCTTCGAGGAACCTTGTCCCCGAATGAAGCCCCGTGGCCGGGACCGATTTTGCAGGAATTACCTGTATTTAGTTAGATGCCGGACGAGCGACGAGAGTTTCACAAAATTCGCCCGGCTAGCCACACCACTGCTCTCGGTGAATTGTTTATATCAGATGAATGCCGGCAAGCGCAAGAGGGTGTTTACTGAACTGAGACGGGGCTGGGAACGCAAGGTCCCTCGACTGCGCTCGGGATAACCGTTTTTATTTTAGGCGCCTTGCGCCTTGATATTTTCGCTGGCGTACCAGCCGGCGGCCAGATCCTGGAACTTGGGGTTCACTCTGGCGATCAGCCACAGTTTTTTCTCTCTCCGCCAGTTCTTTAGTTGCTTCTCACGAGCGATGGCTTTGTGCACCTCATCGGTGCTCTCCCAATACACCAGACGGCCGGCATCGTAGCCGCCGCTGAACCCCTCGCATTCCTGTGTTTTGTGCTGCAAGACGCGGCGATGGAGATTGTTGGTCATCCCGATATAGAGCGCACGCCGGGAGCTGCTCTGCATGACGTACACGTAGTAGTGATGTTCCCGCATAAAGCAAGCACACCCTGTCATCCCGAGCGCAGTCGAGGGACCTTGCGTTTCCGCTTTGAATCGTCCACTTGATCGGGAGGGTAGGTCTGTGACGAACGTCACCCTTTCCGGTGACGCATGCGGAACAGCAAGGTCCCTCGCGACTGCGCTCGGGATGACAGTTCCGTAGCATCCGCGCGGATTCCCTACCTGGGCGGCGGCAAGCGCCACACTACCGTGACCAGCAGCGCCACCGCGATTCCGAGCGACACTTCCACGAAGCGGTGGGAGGCGACCACCCGGGGTGGGCGTCCGTGCGCGATCAGCAGGACGATGGTTAGCGTGATCGCGGCAAAACGATAGGCGCGGCCCAGGCGCAGCAGGGCGGAGAAGATGCCGCACAGCAGAATGCCGGCTCCGTACACTATCCAATTGGCATGGAAGAAAGTCGCGATCAGGGCTCCCAAGGCCGCGCCCACGGCGGTCCCAGCGAAGCGCTGCCAGGCGAGCGCCAGCGGATCGGTAACCGAAAGCAGGATCACAATGGTGGAAATGGGCGCCCAGTAAAATTCCGGGAGCTTGAGGACGCGCGCCAGCAGCAGGGATACGACTGCAGCGATGGCGGTCCGCAACGAGTGGAATAGAGCTTCGCGGGTGAATCCGAGGCGGGTTGCCCAGGCAGTCATACAGCGGCTGATTGTATCGTGCCGGAGAGTTCTCGCGGGCGAGTCGCCCGCGGGGACACCGTCGCACCACACGGCCAACACGCCACCCAAAGCTTGCCGAGCTTTGCTCGGCCAGGACGGGTCGAAGACCCGTCTCCACACGGGCTCTAGCGTCTACTGAAACTCTACGGTGATCAGTTTGGCCTTTTGTTTGCCTGCGTTGGTCAGCGTGTGGGTGAAACCGCCCTTTTCCCAGGCCACGTCTCCGGCTTTGAGTTGCACGCTGGATGCGGCTTTGCCTCCGACTTCGTTGCGCAAATCGACATCGGTGACGGCTACCACCAGAGAGGGGCCGACGTAATGGTGCCGGGGCAGGACTCCGCCCGGCTGCAATTGGAGCTCGGAGGCGCGGGCGCCATCCTTCACGAAAAGGATGTCCTCGGTCCCGCCGTTGAGGATGTGCAGGCCTCTTTCCTCATCCCACTTGGGCGGCGGCGAGTGGTGGGCTTTTTCGTCCTGCAGAAGTTCGATGGCGATGTTGCGGAAGGGCTGGTCGGAAAGATTTTTCGCGATGCCGGCAAAGGCGCCGGGAACGAAGCGGGTCTCTCCATCCTGCAGAGTGATCGTGGCTGGAGACTGGCCCGCAACGTCGTTTTCGACCTGCGCAGCTCCCAGCGTGACGTAGATATAGTCGTGCCGATGACGGTGCATGAGCGTGGCGGCATGGGGCGCGACTTCCACCTTGAACACGCGGACGTATTTATTTTCCAGGGCGAAATGGTGGCTGGGCTCGGCTGTGATCTCGACTTCAGATGGGGTTTGGGCGGTAAGGGCAAAAGCGAATAGCAAGGTGATGCAAAGAGCCACGCGGCTGCGCATGAGGCGAGATTCTAGCATTTGTCTTGGGCACACAATTGTTCCGCGTGGATCTGCTAGCCCCTTTTGCGTCCTTTGCGGTTAACCTTTGCGTCCTTTGCGGTTAAGAGGCTTAGGTGGTTGAGAATGGCGGCAAGTACTGAACCGCAAAGGACGCAAGGACGCAAAGAGCGCAAAGAAAAGCTCGAATGACGACACTACCAGTCACGGAAGACACGAGTGCAAGGCCAGGGTTTAGACTGAGTCTGCATGAGCGATTTGGGGAAATTGCTGGTGCTGGTCGGGGCGATTGCCATGCTCGCGGGAGGGGTGCTCATGCTGGCGGGGCGGGCCCACATCCCTCTGGGGCGGCTGCCTGGGGACATCGTCTATCGCGGGAAGAACAGCACGTTTTACTTTCCGCTGGCGACCTCGATTCTGGTGAGTGTGGTGCTCTCGGTGGTGCTTTATTTGATTGGGCGCTTCCGGCACTAGCACAGATAAGTCAAAATCAAATTCAACGGCGTCGGACACAGCCCCTGAGCGAAGTCGAAGGAAATGTCCGACCCACATTGGACTGCGATGAGTTCTACCGACCAGCTCGGATTCAGTTTCAAGCCTCCCGATCGCCGCATATGGACGGTGCGCGATCTGGTGGCCGCGGTGCGCACTCACATCGAGCGCGAGTACGGCGACGCCTGGGTGGAAGGCGAGATTTCGAACTTCCGGGCCCATGATTCCGGGCATTTGTATTTCACTCTGAAAGACCAGAATGCGCAGATTCGCGCCGTGATGTTCCGCTCGCAGGCGCGACTGCTGCGGTTTCGTCCGGAGAACGGCATGCAGGTGGTGCTGCGCGGGCGAGTCACCATTTACGAGGATCGGGGCGAGCTGCAGATTTCCGCGGAGTATCTTGAGCCCAAGGGCGCGGGCGCGCTGCAGGTGGCATTCGAGCAGCTTAAGGCGAAACTCGAAGCGGAAGGATTGTTCGACGCCGGCCGCAAGCAGGCGATCCCTACTTTGCCGCGGCGGATCGGGATTGTGACTTCGCCCCAGGCGGCGGCGTTGCGTGACATTCTGAATATTCTGCTGCGGCGTCATCATACCGCCAGCGTTCTGATTTTTCCGGCGCAGGTGCAGGGCGAGGCGGCCAGCGCCGAGGTGAGCGCCGGTCTGCGTTACTTCAACCAGGCACGCAGCGTGGACGTGATTATCGTGGCGCGCGGCGGAGGTTCAGCGGAAGATCTGGCTGCATTCAACAACGAGGCATTGGCGCGGGTAGTGGCCGCCTCCCAGATTCCTGTGATCTCCGCGGTGGGCCATGAGACTGACTTCACCATTATTGATTTTGTGGCCGACCTGCGGGCCCCCACGCCTTCCGCCGCCGCCGTGCTGGTGATTCGTTCCCGGCAGGAAGTGGAGGACCAGGCCGAGGGACTGAGGCAGCGCCTGGTTCGCGCCGTACGTTATCGGCTGCTGATGCAACGGCAGGCGCTTACGGAACGGGCACAGCACGGCGCTTTTGGACGCATGGTGGATGTCATCAACCGGCGTCAGCAGAAGCTCGATGACCTGAAGAATCGGCTGGACCGGGGCCAACACCAGGCTCTGGAACGACAGTGGCGGCGCCTGGAATTGGCGGCCGCGGCAGTGCGACATTACGATGTGCGCCGCATGCTCGGCGGTATTCGCCGGGAACTCGACTCTCATGTCGCCACACTGGCGGCAACGGCGCGGACTTTGCTGCTGCGGCAGCGTGGCCGGCTCAATCAACTTGCGGGACAACTGGAGGCGCTCTCTCCGTTGGCGATCCTTGATCGCGGATATGCTCTGGTGTTCGATTCGTCAGGCGCGCTGCTGAAAGATGCCGCTCGGGTGAAAGCTGGGGAAGAGATTTCTGCCCGCCTGGCAAAGGGGACGGTGAGCGCGACCGTGAGTCGGCGCAAACAAAAGTAGAATCGTGTGGGGCGGACCCGCCCAACGCCGACATATCTTTACAAAGCCTTTATTTCGATCAACATAGCCCGGATGCACGACCCTGGATTACAATTGGTTTTGTCCTCGCTCAGGTCAGCTCAATTTTGGGGAAAAGGGGTCGCAGGTGAAGTTCTTCACGGGACCGTGGCCACACTTGTCGGTGATTTCGGTCATCGACATTCTGCTGGTTGCGGTCATCATTTACGAACTGCTGGCGCTCATCAAGGGCACCCGCGCCGCCTACATGCTGGTGGGCGTGGCGGGGCTGGCGCTGGCGTTTTATTTTTCCCGGGCCGGCGAACTGGCCACCTTGAACTGGCTATTGAGCACGCTTTTGCCTTACGCCGTGTTCGCTCTGATCGTGATTTTTGCGGGCGAAATCCGGCAGGCCCTGGCGCGGTTGGGACGGCGGCTTCTGAGCAGCCGGACAGCGGCTTCGGAGGCCGATGCTTATGATGACATCGTCCTCGCGGCCAATCTTTTTTCCCAGAACCAGACCGGCGCGCTGATTGTGATGGAGCGGGAAATCGGGTTGCGCACCTACATCGAGAGCGGCGTTCCGCTTGACGCACGCCTTTCCTATGATCTGCTGGCCACGATTTTTCGTCCCAGCGCTCCTCTGCACGATGGAGCGGTGATCGTGCAGAAAGACCGCATCGCCGCTGCGGCATGTTTTTTGCCGCTTTCCATGAATCCAGTGCTCTCCACTCAACTCGGCACCCGTCACCGGGCCGGTATCGGCGTGACCGAGGAGACGGATTCCATTGCCGTAATCGTTTCCGAGGAAACCGGCGCCATCAGCCTGGCGGTCGGCGGCAAGATCGAGCGCGACCTGACCGTGGAGCAATTGCGCGAGCGCATTGGAGAACTGCTGCGCCAGTATGTACCTCCCTCCACCTTGCCCACTCCGATTACCAATGGGAGCGAGGAACTTGGCGCTTCGGGGGACGACATTCAGAGGATTTCCCCGCCGCGCACCGCCGATTCGCGGGTCGGCCCGGGAGGCGACCGCTAGCTATGAAAGACTTTTTTCAGCGGCACGTGCTGCACAATTTTGGCATCAAGCTGCTCTCGCTGGTCCTGGCCGTGGGGTTGTGGCTCGCGGTGACCAGAGATCCGGTGGCTGAAGTGGCGGTCGATGTGCCCATTGAATTCCGTAACATTCCGGAAAACCTGGAGATCGATACCGAAAGTGTTCCGCGGGCCGAGATCCGGGTACGGGGGCCGCAGCGTGTGGTGCGGCGTCTGCAGCCCGCGGATATTTATGTCGGCCTTGAACTCGACGGGATGAAGCCGGGGGAGCATACGTTTGATCTGACCGGGCAACAGGTGCATCAGCCCAGGGAACTTGAGGTCGTGCAAGTTATTCCCAGCGAGGTCCACCTCACCTTTGACACCCGCGTTACCCGCCAGGTTCCGGTACATCCCCGGGTTTTTGGCCGCTTTGCCGCGGGTTACGAAATCGCACGGGTCGAAACCGACCCGCCCACCATTACAATCAGCGGGCCACGCAAGCGGGTCGAAGCAGCTGAAGCGGCCATCACCGATCCGGTGGATGCCAGCGGGACCATGCATCAGGCCACTTTCGTGCGCCATGCCTACGTGTCTGATCCCCTGGTCCAGGTGATGAATCCCAATCCGGTGCGGGTCACGGTTATCATGGAATACGCACCGGCCGGAAGCGGGCATTGAGTATTCTGAATTCAGCATGACAACCCCGACGAGACAACTATTCGGCACCGATGGGATTCGCGGCGTCGCCGGCGAATTTCCCCTGACCGAGGACAGCGTTTACATGATTGGGCGCGCCCTGGGCCACGATCTGAAGCGCTCCGGCGGGCCCGCGCGTGTAGTGATTGGGCAGGATACGCGGCGATCAAGTTTCTGGATCGCGGATCGGGTGACGCTGGGGCTGGTCTCTTGCGGCATTGAGGTCCACAGTGCCGGGGTGATCACCACGCCGGGTGTCGCCTACCTGGCGCGTTCCCGCAAGTACGCCGCCGGGGTGGTGATTTCAGCCTCGCATAATCCATGGACGGACAACGGCATCAAGGTTTTTTCGGGCGATGGCTACAAGCTGCCGGACGC
>JBOGLD010000162.1:0-13489 GCA_050745885.1 Terriglobales bacterium | reverse complement strand
GACCAATCTTGGCCAGTTGGAACGCCTGATTGAGCGAATCCGCCCGCTGCTGGTCCGCCTCGAACTTGGAGGTCGCGTCGTCGAGCGCCTGCTTCGACAGCACTCCCCCTGTCACCAGGCCGCGGGTCCGGTCCAGGGTAATCTTGTCGTTGACCAGGGTGGCCTTGGCTTCATCGAGATTGTGCTGCGCCTGCTGAATCTCCTGGGGACGAGAGCCGTTCTTTAGCTCTTCAAGATAAGCCCGGGCGTTCGCGGCGGATCCCAGGGCCTGTTCGTACTGGGCGCGGAATTCGTCGTCTTCGAGGCGCACCAGCACCTGGCCCTCTTTGACCTTGTCGCCTTTTTCCACGCCGATCCACTTCACCCGGCCCGTCACTTTGGAATTCAGATTGATCTTGTGGTGGGCCACGATGTAGCCGCTGGCGGTGAGCACGACGCCATCCACATTGCTGCTTTGCGCCGACGCGCGAACCACTTCCACCTCCGGAGCGTCGTGGGAGAACAGGCGGTAGCCGATCGCGACCAGGCCGAGCAACACCAGCAGCGCGATCCCGACAAGAATGTAGCGGCGAGCCCAGGCCGGAGGCTCGCCTTCGCCCCCGGTGCGCGCCGTGCGATCGATGCGCAGGCTGCGCAGGTCTTCGTGTTTGGCGTCAATCGGCATATTTGCTCTTTTGCGCTGCCTAATCCCTCAGCGCGCTGAGAATATCCCGGCGCGAGGCGTGCCACGCCGGCGCAAATCCGCCCACCACTCCCATGATGAGAGCGAACCCAATGGCGGCGGCAATCACGAGAGGTGTCATCTGCAGGCTGAAAACCACTTCGCTGAACGTCACCTGATTTTGCGTTCCTGTGGTCATGCCGTTAAACGGCAACATCAGCAGGATGCCCAGTACCGCGCCCAGCAAAGACAACAGCAGTGCTTCCAGCATGAATGAAGTCAGAATGCTGGGACGCGAAAACCCGATCACGCGCAGGGTGGCAATCTCGCGCCCGCGATACGCCACTGCGGCGTACATGGTGTTGGCGGCGGCGAAGCAGGAACCGACCGCCATGATGAAGGCGACGATCCAGCCCACAAACTTGATCGGACCTCCCGACTTGGTTTGCGAGGCGTAATAGTCGGGCTCCAGCATGCCGTTGAGTTCCAGCCGCTGATCGTCGTTGGCGCGGTTTTTCAGCGCCTGGGCCGCGGCCGGATCGGTGGCCCGCACTAAAACCGAGGAGTACACCGTGCGTTCGAAGTCGGTCACCAGCTGATTGATGTCGCCCCAGATTTCGGAATCGTGGGCCGTGCCGCTGGCGTCGAAAATGCCTACGATCGGCCACTCGCTCTTGCCGATGTGCACCAGGTCGCCGATATTGGCGTGTTCAAATCTCTTGTTGATCGAGCTGCTGACGTCCACTTCCCGCTGTCCGGGGGTGAACCAGCGCCCGGCGATCAGATGAATCTTCGGCCGCATTTCAATTCCAAGCGGAGTCAGGAAGCGGGTCGTAACGTTGGTTTCCCCCGTCCCTCCCTTCCGGGGCAGCACCACCACCAGAATGTCCTCGCCCGAGACCAGGGGTTCGCCTTTACTGTTTTTGGCCACGCCGGGCAGGTCTTTGATGACCTGCACCGCATCTCGCGACACTCCGCCAGCGGCCAGCTCCGAATCCGAACCTTTGCGCAGCATCAACACGTTCAGGGGATCGCCGGTGGTGGCAAAGGCGCGGTCCAGGCCGGCCAGCAGCGCCATGATGAAAACTGCGGTGGCGACGGTGAGCGCAATGCCCAGAGCGGTCATGATGGTGAGGCTTTTGCGCAGCCGCAGATTGCGCACGTTATAGCTGAGAGGGATGGCCATTTCTATTCCCGTCCTTCAATTCATCCGATGTGCCGCAATCCATCCACGATGTTGATCTGAGCCGCGTGATAGGACGGTATGAAAGAGCTGACGAATCCTACCACTGCGGCGATCAGCAGGGCCGCCGCTATGGTGATCGGAGTGACTTTCATGCCGGTGAACATTCCGCCCTGGCTGGCCATCGCGCTTACGATGAAGAAGCAGAGCAGCGACCCGATCAAGCCACCGACGAGGGACAGCGAAACCGCCTCTCCCACGAATAATCCCAGAATGCTGTTGCGGGTAAAGCCCAACGTCTTCAACACCGCAACTTCCCGCGTGCGCTCGCGAATTGACATCGCCATGGTATTGGCCGATACCAGCAGGATGGTAAATACCACGGCCAGGCAAATGCTCATGATGAAGGCTTTGATATTGCCCAACATGCCGATGAAGCCCAGCTGGAAAGCATGTTCGCTCTCGGTCTTGGTGGGACGATCGGCGTTGCGAAATTCTTCGTCGATAGCTTGCGCTACCTTGGGAACATCTTGCGGCGAATCGGCCAGGACCGCGAAAAACCCTTCGTTGCCTTTGAGTTTGGGAAAGCCTTCGTCAATGTAGTCTTTGTTGAAGTAGATCGCCTGGGTTGGGTCCGGCGGAGTGAAGATCCCGCGGATGGTCAATTCCAGGTTGACCGGAAATATCTTCCCGGTAATATTCAGGCGGTCGCCAACTTTCCAGCCGAATTTTTTGGCCAAGCCCACATCCACAATGGCCCCGGCCCGATCCTTCTGCCAGGCTTCCAGTTGGTCGGCCGGTATCTTGAATTCCGGGTACACCTTCATGAGTTCTTGCGGATCGGTAGCGAACTGGGCGAAGAAATGTTCCGGCTTGTCGTCCATATACTGGCCGCCGAACCATTGCTGGTTCACCACTTCCTTCACCCCCGGGATGGCCTGAATCTTTTGCCGGTAATAGCTGGGCAAATTAAACACCAACGACACCTTATGGCGAACGATCAGGCGCAGCGCCGATTGCTCGCTGGGCTTGCTGTCATAGAAACTGCGCCAGATGGTGATCAGGAAAGTGAGCAGCAACAGTGAGCCACCAATGCTCAGCACAGTAAGAACGCTGCGGCGCTTGTTGCGAAAGGCGTTCTTGGTGACAAATCGAGTCAGGGTCATCGCGAACTCCGGGAGCTAACAGAGACGGGGGCCGTTGTCGAAACTCCTTGCAGGATAGACGATAAAGTCAGGGCTAGGCAACCCGTTGCCCTGCTACAAGGCCTGCCAAGCCATCCGCTATAGATAACGTTTCACCCTGCAAAAGGGTACGCATTTGCCGCCGGAATTGTTCCGAAACGTGCCTGGTTGTCTAACCGCATGCCCCCGGTTGCTTGGCTTTGCCGAATGCACTAGCATGGCGCTCGGCTTTCTGGATCAACTGCGCGGCACGGAGGGATATGGTCGGAACGGCGACACATCTCACTCACAAGGCCCTGACTGGCATAGACATAGCCATCATCGCGGTGTACTTCCTGGTGATTTTTGCCATTGGCTACTATTTCGCCCGCAAGGAACGCACCTCAACCGAGTACTTTCTGGCCGGCCGTGACGTAGGATGGTTTGCGATTGGGGCGTCGCTGTTCGTTTCGAATATTTCCACCGAGCACTTCATCGGTCTGGCCGGATCCGGCGCCAGTTCGGGACTGGCTGTGGGCTCTTTCGAATGGCTGGCTTGTCTGATTCTGCTGGTGCTGGGCTGGGTTTTCGTGCCCTTTTATCTGCGCTCCAACGTGTTCACCATGCCGGAATTTCTGGAGCGGCGTTTCAGCCGCGGTTCCGCGGTTTATCTGGCCAGCATCTCCATCATTGCTTATGTGCTGACCAAGATCTCTGTACATCTTTGGGCGGCGGCCATCGTCCTCAAGGGAGTCGTGGGCTGGAGTCCGCTCGAAGCCGCTCTCATTCTCGTGGTCGTGACCGGCATTTACACCATCGCCGGCGGACTGTCGGCAGTGATCTACACCGAGGTAGTGCAGACCCTGGTGCTTTTGACCGGGGCGATCGCGCTGACAGTGATCGGCATGCACCGGGTGGGCGGATTCGAAGGTCTGCGCGCCGCCCTGCCCGCCAGTTATTTTCACATGGTGAAGCCGATGAGCGATCCCGACTTCCCCTGGACTGGAATCTTCTTTGGCGCTCCGATTCTGGGCATCTGGTACTGGTGTACCGACCAGGTAATTGTCCAGCGCGTGCTTTCGGCGCGCGATGAAGGGCACGCCAAGGCGGGCACGATTTTCGCCGGATTTCTCAAACTTCTCCCGGTCTTTCTGCTGGTGCTTCCGGGCTTGATCGCATTCGCACTGTTCAAAGACATGTTCACCGTCGGGGCGAACGGAGCGCCGACCAATGGAGACATCGCGCTGCCCACCCTGATCCTCAATCTGCTGCCGACCGGGCTGGTGGGGCTCATGATCGCGGCCCTGCTGGCGGCCCTCATGGGCGGCATGGCGTCGGTGTTCAACTCGACTTCCACCCTGGTGACGTTGGATTTCTACAAAAAGCTGCGGCCCGAGGCCAGCGAGAAGCAACTGGTTTTGATCGGCCGGGTCGCGACCGGTGTGATGGTCCTGCTGGGGATCGCCTGGGTGCCCTTCATCACCCGGATCAGCGGCCAGCTTTACATCTATTTGCAAAGCGTGCAGGGCTACATCAGTCCGCCCATCGCTGCCTGCTTCATCCTGGGAATCTTGTGGACGCGGCTCAATGCGCCGGGCGCCCTCAGTTCGCTGTTGACCGGTTTCGTGCTGGGCGCTGCGCGCTTCCTGCTGGAACTGGCTTATCCCGGCGGAAACGGCTTGCCGGACTCAATCCGCTGGCTGGTCGCCATGAACTTCCTGCACTATGCCATCCTCATGTTCGTGGTGTGCTCTCTGGTGTTGATCGGGGTAAGCCTAATGACGGCCGCTCCTGATCGCAAAATGCTTGCCGGACTGACCTTCGCAACGGTGGACGATAAAATGGACGTCACCCTGGTGCATGCCCTGGACCGCAAACCGGCCCCGGAGACCGCGACCGAACGCCGGCTCAACATCATATTCAGCCTGGCACTGATCGCCACCGTAGTTGGGCTGTGGTTTCATTTCCGCTAGCGCGCGGCTGATTTCCCCAGTTCGTGGACCCAGCCATGGCCCGTATCCGCAGCCTGAGACCCAACGTGACCCGCGAAGAGGCGACGGCGCAATTCTCTTCCGGCCCGCTGGATTTCCTGCGTGAAACTACTTTCGGCCCGCTGCGTTCGGTGGCGGAGTTCTACATTCCCTTCCGCCTCTTCCAGGTCGAAATCACGAATGCCGGCAAACCCGACCTGCGGATTTTTGGCCTGGACGCGGTCAATGGGTCGCTGGACCTTTACCACTTCGAGCAACTGCCGGGCGAACGCGAGCTGATCTACCTGGAGACGCGCAACTGCTCCGAGGCGCTGCTCGATGAAGCCGGGGCGGAAAAAATCTTGCTGGGCAAAGTGCAGCGGCTGCTGTTCAGCGGCGGGTTCTTCCGCTTGCGTGATTTGCGGCTTACCGCCACGCCCGTGGCCGGCGAAATCCACGTTCCCTACTGGGTGGGATTCCGGGGGCGGGGCATTCGCGCCAATATGGCAGTGATCGATGCGGTGCGGCGCAAACCGGAAGGCGCCAAGGTGCGGCAGTTGCTGCAGGCCTGGCTGACCTCGATCCGAACCACGTAGGTGGTCATCCTGAGCGCAGCAGCGGCTTCGCGCAGCGAAGCAGCCGCGCAGTCGAAGGACCCCCAGGAGCTCATCCGGCGCCGACGAGCGCGAAACCCGCTTACACCCTGCAATAACCCGCTCCGAACCCAATCCGGGCAAACTGCTCGGGGTCCTTACGACTTATCAACCCATTCGTAGACGAATGGATCGTCTCCGCTTCGGATGACGAGGTCACGAATGGCCCGCTGTGGAACTTTTCTCGCCGCCGTCGTAATATCTCAGCCTTCTTGGGAAAGGACCCGCAAAATGATGCTAGGCATGTCGCTTTCGACGTTTACCGCGGTGCACGTAGTCATAAGCCTGATCGGGATCGTATCGGGCTTCATCGTCCTGTTCGGGTTGCTCACGGCGAAACGGCTCAACGGATGGACTGCGCTCTTTCTGGTAACCACGGTGCTGACCAGCGTGACCGGGTTCGGTTTCCCCTTCACCCACCTGTTGCCGTCACACAAGGTTGGCATCATCTCGCTGGTGGTGCTGGCGATTGCTATCCTGGCCCGCTACAGTTTTCATATGGTTGGCAAATGGCGTGGGATTTACGTGATCACCGCCATGATTGCGCTCTATCTCAATGTCTTCGTCCTGGTGGTGCAGTGCTTCGAGAAAGTGCCGTCGTTGAAAGCCCTGGCTCCGACCCAATCTGAGCCGCCATTCCTGGTCGCGCAACTGGTCGTTATGGCGCTTTTCATCGTGCTCACCATTTTTACCGTGAAAAAGTTCCACCCCGAACCCGGTCGTTGATGGGTCAAATTCCCGCCCATGACGCGGAGGGCGAACCCGCATCTAAACTCGCCACTGTTCTGAGTCGGCCTTGGCCTTCCAAGCTACGGGCGCGGGCGCGCCCACAACGCGGCTCAGCGAAGCTCATTTTGAGCTCTGCAGGTCAAGGATTTAGGAGTAATCTGCACTGGGGCGAAAGGAGGATGTGTGGAGAAATTGGTCAAGTTCCTAGGTGTGTTGTTGGTGGTGTGTGTATTCAGTTTTGGGCAGGGAGTGCGGGCGCAAGAACGGGCCGGACAACACGGCGGTCATCCCGAACCGTCGAAAGGACAGCAGCCGCACGGCGGCCACGAGCAGGCAGTTGGCGGTGGGCATATTCCGCAGCACGGGCCGGCTGCGACGCGAACTCCGGCCGCAAAGCCGCCCCTGCAGGGTGAGCAGCGACGGACTTACCAGGACCAGCCCGGCCATCCGCAGGCACCCCACGTTCACGCTCAGGGCGATCGCTGGGTGGGACACAATACCGGGAAGAACGATCCTCACTATCACCTCGATCATCCCTGGCAGCATGGACACTTTAGCGGAGAAATTGGGCCGCAGCACATTTGGCGGCTAGGCGGAGGTAATCGCGAGCGCTTTAACTTGGGCGGCTTCTTTTTCCAGGTCGCGCCCTACGGTTACGACTCTTGCGGCGACTGGTTGTGGGACAGCGATGACATCGTGATCTACGCCGACCCGGACCACGATGGATGGTACCTGGCGTACAACACGCGTTTGGGCACCTATGTGCACGTGCTGTATTTGGGAGGCTAAGCCAAGAGGATGGAGTCTGGAAACAGGGCGAACCCCGGGTTCGCCCTGTTTTGCTTTCTGGCCAACGGTGTCACCGCACGACGTTCAGATTTTTGGGCTGATGCCTCCGACTGTTCCACCCATTTCCGAGTACCTTCGTAACTCCCCACGCTGATCCAGCCGCGATATTCTAGTCGCACCTTTCCCCCAAGGAAGACTCTGGCGTCTTGCTGCAAGACTGCCTATTCATTGATTTTTTGGGGCTCAGGGAGCAATGGCCAATAAGATCGGACGTTTCGAGATACTCAGCGAAATTACGCATTCCGAGATTGGCGCCGTCTACAAGGTCGCCGATGCGGAGAAAGGGCAGACGATCGCCCTGAAGACTATCCGGCTGCAGATGCTGGCCGAACAGAGCGAGACTCTGATGCAGTACATTCTGCAGGAAGCCGCCGGCACATCGCCGCTCAGCAGCCACAACATCGCGCAGCTTCTCGGGGTCGAGGAAATCGACGGCCAGTGCTGTGCCACCATGGAGTACGTGCAGGGCAACAGCATCGCCACCATGCTGGCCCGCAAGGAAGGGTTCTCCATCTGGGACCTGCAGGACATCGTGCGTCAGACCTGTCAGGGACTGGACCATGCGCATTCGCACAACGTCGTGCACTACAGTCTGGAGCCGGCCAAGATCATGGTCACCTGGGACGGCACGGTCAAGGTGCTGAGTTTTGGCGTTTCCTGCATGGGCGCATTTACCTGTCAGGCTTCGGGCAAGGCGCCTGAAGTTCTGCATTATGTTTCCCCGGAACAGTTGCGGGGAGATCCCGTGGATGGCCGCTCCAACATCTTTAGCCTGGGGGCGATCCTCTACGAGATGGCGACCGAGACCAAAGCTTTTCCGGGCGAAGACGCGGACCAGGTGCGGCAGGCCATTGTGGAGGCCACACCCCCGGCTCCGGTCGCGGTCAACCGCAAGATTCATCCCGCCTTGAGCGAAGTCATCATGAAGGCGCTATCGAAAGAGCCCGAAGGGCGTTACCAGAGTGGACAGGAACTGGTCAATGATTTGGAACGCTGCAAGGAAAGCCCGACCAAGGCGGTAGCCAAAAAACCGGCAGCACCGGCCCAGGGACTGAACGCGCCGCCAGCGCCCAAGGCGGCGGTCGCACCGAGCGCGCCGCCAGCGCCGAAGCCAGCCGTGGCTGCGGTTTCGGACCGTGTTCCGGCCCACGCCGCCAATCCCGAAAATGCTGCTCCGCCTTCTCCGGCAAGAGCCGCAGCCGCGGCCGCAGGCTGGGAAAGTGCGGGCGCTACTTCGACCGCAGAGCCAACCAGGGTGTCGACCAAAGCCCCGACAAAAGCGCCGCGAGCCGCTTCCGCTGCCGCAGGCGCGGCCGCAGCTTCCGGGCAGAGCACTTTCCAGGAACGGGCCAGCGTCGTGGCCGATGCCGTGGAACCCGCCCCCGAGACATCCGCGTTTCAGGTTGATCCCGCGATGGCCGAGGCTAACAAGGACGCCGCCCGTGGCCCCAGCTTTTCCGAGATGACCGAACTGCCGCCCCTGAAGGAAATTTACACTCCGCCTCCACCTCCGCCCCCGCCGTCGGCCGTCCCCGCGATGGAAGTCGCGCCGGCAGCTTTGGTGAGCCGGGTTCAGCCGGAAAAGCCCAAGGTGCAACCACGGGAAGTGGCGCGCAAGGCGGTCACCGAGATCAAGAAGACTCCGCCCAAGCTTTTTATGTATTCGATCGCCGCCGCGCTGGTGGTCATTCTGCTGGTGGTGGGTCTGATTGCCCTGCGCATCCATTCTGAAAACTCGGTGGAGGAAGGCTCGGCGGAGGCCCCGGCTGCGGCTGCGGTCGCGCCCGCCGCGGGAAGCGCAAAGCCGGCCTGGAACACGGCCCCACCTCCCGTGCCCGCCCCGGTGCAGGCCGCGCCGGAGCAGCTAACGGCCCGCGAAGCGCCTCCGATTTCTGTAACCCCAAAGCACAGCAGGAAGAGGACCAGAGTCCAGCCCGTCGCCGCTGCAGTCGCGATTCCCGGGCAATTGACCATCAACTCAACTCCCGCAGGCGCGGAAGTTCGGGTGGATGGCCGGAGCGATCCCAACTGGGTTACCCCGTTCAACCTGCCGGGCCTGACCCCAGGGCAACATAGCGTGACGGTGGCCCGGGCAGGATACGCGCCTGAAACCCGCACCATTGACGTTGCTTCGGGCAGCAAGTCATTTTTGGTGGTCCAGTTGGCGCAGCTTACGGCCATGGCCGCGATCACCAGCCAGCCCGCCGGCGCCCAGATTTTCATCGACGGCAAAGATACCCACAAAATAACTCCAGCCCAGGTTTCGGTGGACAAGGCGGGATCGCACACCTTTCTGATCCGGAAGCAGGGTTACCTGGAGGAAACTTCCACCGCCAACCTGCAGGCCGGTCAAGTCTTCCACTTCGCGCCCATTCTCAGATCGCTGGGCTCCGCCGATGACATCAAGATCGGGGGAAGATTCAAGAAGCTGTTCGGCGGCGGTGACACCGCGGGCATGGGTGCGGTGAACATCAAAACTCAGCCCAAGGGCGCGCAGGTCGCGGTCAACAACCGCATTGTGGACAAATTCTCTCCCGTCGACTTCTACCTCAACCCGGGTACCTACGTGGTCGATATCACGCTGTCCGGATACAAGCCGATCCATCGCGTGATCGAAGTGCAGAAAGGCGGCAAGGTCGCGCTGGATGAGAATCTGGAGCGATAGAACGGGCCGCCCGCCCTTGGACTTGGCTTTTGTTGGAAGATCAGTCCGGCGACCAGAAAGTCAAAGCCCACGCGCCAACGCATTCCGCAACAAATAAAAAAGCTGCCATTTCTGGCAGCCTTTTTCGTTGTCGCGCAGGAGTGGTCAGAATCCCCAGCCCCGGCCACCGCGATAGCTCGATTTATACCCAGCCGCATAGCCACTGCTGTACTCAGACCGGTAATAGTTCTTGTCGCCGTATGAGCCGTTGTAGCCATGGGTCCGGTTTCCGTACTCGTTGCGGGGATTGGGATTGAACGGCTTGTTCTGTGCCATGTCGCGGCGGGCCATGTAGCTGCCGTCCTGATAGCCAAAGCTGTAACCCGCATTTCTGCCGCCTCCGGCACGGCCATAACCGCCGCCGGGGTAACCGTAGCCGCCGCTGGGATAGCCGTAGCCGCCGCCGGGATAACCGTAGCCGCCGCTCGGATAACCATAGCCACCGCTGGGATAGCCGCGAGGATACCGGTTGTAAATCTGGCCGCCGCCGTAGTATCCGTCGTTCTGGCGGTGATCACGTTCCCAGCGTCCACGATCCCGCTCGCGGTTCTGGTCGTGGTTGCGCCAACCATCATTGTTCCGGTTGCGGTTGCGATCGCCATCATGGTGACGGTCGCGATCGGTATGCTTGTCCCAGTGGTCGTGCTTGTCGTTATCGTGATCGTGGTCGCGGGCCAGAGCGAGACCGCTGAACATCAATGTCATGACAACTGCCAGGGCTGCCATCCTCGTGCTTCGCATAGTTCCTCCCACCCGGCACCGTCGTCCGAAGGGCTTGATTGCAATCACGCCTGCCCTAAAGTCGACACCTGGGACCGGTTTTCTAAAACCTCGGATGCCAACGTAAATAAAATTGGCTGCACCTCGGAGCATATTTATTTGAAGCTTAAGCGAACCTTAAATCTAAGCCGTGCAAGCACTTGGGAGTGATAGACTGATCAGGTTTCAGGGCGAAGGGGAAGCGATATTTATGCCAATCGAGCGGGTCGGAGTAATGGGCGCCGGGACCATGGGCAATGGCATCGCCCACGTTTTCGCGCGCAGCGGATATCGCGTAACACTGTGCGATGTGGAACAGAGATTTCTCGATCGCGGCCTCGAAACCATCGGCAAAAACCTCGACCGCGAGCTGGCCAAGGGCAAGATTGCGGCCGCTGACAAAGTTGCGGCGCTAAAACGGATTGTGCCTGCGCTCGACCGCGCCCAGCTCGCGACTTGCGACTTCGTGATCGAGGCGGCCACGGAGAAATTCGAAATCAAAGCGGAAATCTTTCGCAACCTGGACCAGATTTGCAGCCCCGAAGTGATTCTGGCCACGAATACTTCTTCCATTTCGATCACCCGGCTGGCGGCCGTGACCCGGCGCCCGGCGAAAATCATCGGAATGCATTTTTTCAATCCCGTGCCGGTCATGAAACTGGCGGAAATCGTTCGCGGACTGGCCACGTCACAGGAAACCTTCGCCACCGTGCGCGATCTGGCGCTGCAGCTCGACAAGACGCCCATCGAAGTGAACGATGCGCCGGGCTTTGTTTCCAATCGGGTGCTCATGCCGCTGCTGAACGAAGCCATGTATGCGGTGATGGAAGGCGTCGCCACAGCCGAAGCAGTAGACGAAGTTTTCAGACTCGGCATGGCGCATCCGATGGGGCCGCTTACGCTGGCCGATTTCATCGGCCTCGATGTCTGCCTCGACATCATGCGCGTGCTGCATGGCGGTCTGGGAGATCCCAAGTACAGGCCCTGCCCGCTGCTGATCAAGATGGTTGACGCGGGCTGGCTTGGGCGCAAGAGCGGGCGGGGGTTCTACACATACTGAGAGCCTTGAATACCTTTTCACCACGGAGGCACAGAGACGCGGAGAAAACCGATTTGGAATTTCTCTGTGCCACTGTGCCTCTGTGGTGAACAGTTCTTCCAATAACGGAGCCGACACGGAAGGCCGCGCTGGCTGGTTTTACGCGCTGGCGGCGGTTTGCGGCATGGCGACCGGCTGCGCAGACGTGATCGTCGACGACCTGCTGTTCACTGCTTTGCTCGTTCTTGCTTCCTGCATGTTGCTTGGCTTGCTGCGGCCGCGCTGGCCGTGGCGCTGGGTTTTGAGTGTTGGCGCGTTTGTTCCTCTTACTGAACTGGCTGCTTATCTGTTTTTAACCGTCAAGCCTACCCGCGCTCAAATCTACGGGTCGTTTCTGGCATTCCTTCCGGGAATCGCGGGGGCCTATGGCGGGGCCGTCATGCGCCGGGTCATCGACAATCTGAGGCAGGGGCGATAGGGCTTACCATCCTGCCGGACTCACTCTGCAAGACTTTACGGCACGAGTGGAACTCGTGCCTTCCCGATTTCTGCTAAAGAGAGAGTTTTCCCGCAGCCTGCTAAAGCCGAGCTTGCTCCTTGCCGATGACGGTACCTCAGGAGGGCGTCTCCATGAGGAACCGGATTCTTGCAAGGCTGGGGTTGGTGGTGGGATTGGCGGCGACGGTATTGCTTTGCGGGTGCGGTTCCACCGCCCCCCTGTCGAACCTGGGGCCGCTCAAGTCCGTGCGGTCGTACAGCGGCACGGCGTCGGTGGGAGATTTTCTGACGATCTCGATCGATTCGATCCACATGAAGATCACCTACAAGAACTACACCAACAGTGAGAGCGGCACCGTGCCTTATGCGATCAACGATGACGGCACCTATACGATCTTCGATCCGCAGGGCAATCTGCTTTCCGGCTACGAAGTTCCGGGCACGGTGCTGATGGTCGAGGCCGCGAACGCGGGCGCGAACGCGGACACCGATGCGCTGATCACGGCCATCGAGACCGCGCCGGCCTCGATCAACACTTTCGCCGGACGCAACTTCAACTACATCCAGTTCCGCACTTCATCCGGAGGGATTGAAATCGGCACGGTCAGCGTGGATGCTTCTGGCAACATCACGCATGGAGGCTACTGGCCGTTTGGGGTGGTCAACCAGCAGAACATGTTCAATGGCGGCAGCTTTCCGGCATCGAGCGTGACCGAGGATCCGTCCGGAAGCTTCTTCGCTATCAATGAAAGCGACGGCTCGCAAGACGTTGTCTTCGGCACGCAGACCGGCCTGTTCGCGGTGGACACGGGCAATGGCGCAATTCTGAGCCAGCCGAAAGCGGCGTCGAAAGCATTCAATCCAGCGAATGCCGGCACGTTTACCGGCATCTTCTACGAGAAGCCCAACGCGCAGATGGGCCCGAACAATGTCGAAAGCGGAACGCCGGTCGAAGGCAACGCTACGGTCACGGTGAGCGCAAGCGGAGCGGCGACCATCAGCGACAGCCAGGGAAACACCCTGGCCGCAGGCACGCTTGCCGCCGTTGCCGACACGGCTTATCTCTACGATGGCACGGCGAACAAGCTCAGCGACCCGCTCTATGGCATGTTCACCTTCCGCACCACCGCGAATTCGCAGCAGGATGTCTTTATGACGTTTCAGGCGAACGCTGTGATCTTCTCGAGCTTTTCGGTGGGGCTGCCCGTCCAGCAGAGTGCCGCGTATACGTATTTCTATGGGGTGGGACTGAAGTAGTCCTGAGTCCTGAGTCCTGAGTCC
>JBOGLD010000161.1:0-16109 GCA_050745885.1 Terriglobales bacterium | reverse complement strand
TCTCCACCGTGTGAGATAATCATGGCTAATCCTCAATGTACAGGCGGTTTCTAGTGACGTTTCTGCGGCGTGCCACCCTTGTGCTTCTGCTCATTTGTCTTGGCTGCGCTGCCCAGTCAACGCCTCCCGAGGTGGCCCGGCGGATCGAGCAACAGGTGCGCAGCTTCTACACCATTCCATCCAATGTAAAAGTCGTCCTGGGTCCGACCCGGCCCAGCGAGTTTCCGAATTACGATGCGCTGACCATCACCTTCGACGGCGGTGAGAAGAAGCAGACCTACGATTTCCTTCTGGCCAAGGATGGCAAGACGCTGATCCGCATGACCAAGCTCGACCTGAGCAAGGATCCATTTGCCGAGATCATGAAAAAGATCGACGTCAGCGGCCGTCCCACCCGAGGCAACAGCAAGGCCAAGGTAGTCGCGGTCAACTACGATGACTTCGAATGTCCCTTCTGCTCGCGCATGCACCAGATGCTGTTCCCTGAGTTGCTGAAGGAGTATGGCGACCGCGTCGTGTTCATCTATAAGGATTTCCCGCTGGCTGAGATTCATCCCTGGGCCACCCATGCCGCGGTAGACGCCAACTGCCTGGCGGCGCAAAATCAGGATGCGTATTGGGATTTCGCCGACTACATCCATACTAACCAGAAAGAAGTGAGCTCCGAGAAAAGTGACGACGGCGAGTTCGCCGTGCTCGATCGCCTGACCGTGGCGCAAGGACAAAAGCACAATCTGGACGCGACCAAGCTCCAAGCTTGCATTAAAGCGCAGCAGGACGATAACGTGAAGGCTTCCGTCCACGAGGGCGAAGCTCTGGGCGTGGAAGCCACCCCTACCATGTTCGTGAATGGGGAGAAGGTGGATGGAGCTCTGCCCATCAGCGAGCTTCGGGCGGTTCTGGATCGCGCCCTGGTACAGGCGGGCGAGACGCCGCCGGCGCATCCCGCCCCACCCCCGGCCAAAGAGTCGCAGCCCGGGAGCAAATAATCCCAGGACTTACCGGGGGATGACTTCTGAATGATAGGCCGGGCCAAAATATGGACCGGCAGTGTGGAGGATCTGATTTGAAGATACACGATCGCTTGCGTCGCAGCCTGGTCGCTCTTTTTGCGGTTTACCTTCTGATGTTTTTTGCCGGCTGCAGCTCCAAGCGCGCCGGCGACGATGTGGCCGCTACCGTGGATGGCCGCAAGATCTACCGGGCCGACGTGGAAAAGTACTACCAGAACCAGACTGCCGGTTCCGACCAGGTGCCGGTCGGCGAGCAGGCCACCAGCCTGCGCCTCAGCATTCTGAAGGAATTGATCGACAATGAGATCCTGATGCGCCGCGCCGGGAAGCTGGGCCTGCTGGCCACCGACGAAGAAGTGGACAGCAAGCTGAACGAAATCAAATCGCCCTACACCAAGGAACAGTTTGAAGCCCGCTTGAAGGAAAAGAAGATCACGGTCGACGACTTCAAACGTGATTTGCGCCGTTCCCTTACGGTCGACAAAGTCCTGAACAAGGAAATCACGTCCAAGATCAACGTCACTGACCAGGACATTACGAACTACTACAACGCGCACAAGGCGGAATTCAACCTGATCGAACCGCAGTATCACCTGGCGCGGATCCTGGTGACCACCACCCCCAATCCTCAAGTCCACAATCTGAAGAATGACAAAGCACAGAATGAAGCCGATGCCCGCAAGAAGATCCAGATGATCATGAATCGGCTGGACAGCGGCGACGACTTCGGGACCCTCGCGATGAATTACTCCGAAGACGCGGAAACTTCAGGCAGTGGAGGCGACTTGGGCTTCGCGCCGGAGTCTTCCCTGCACAATACCGATCCCGGCACGCGCGATGCCGTGGCCAAGCTGAAGCCCGGGCAGTACAGCGGACTGATCCCGCTCATCAACCCGATGAACAAGCAGGTCGCGGGATACCAGATTGTGAAGCTGATTTCAAAGGAACCGGCGGGACAACGCGAGTTGGCTGACCCGCGCGTGCAGCAGGCCATTCGAACCCAGCTTCGGGACCGTCGCGAACAACTGCTGAAGGCCGCATACTACGAGGTCCTCCGCGACCAGGCCAAGGTAGAAAACTATTACGCCCAAAAAGTCCTGGATGGCAACGGCACGGCCCAGTAGGAATCGAACCACCCACCACAACCCACGTAGGCCCGGGCGTGGTCGTTCGGGCGGGCGAGCGCAGCTCGCCAGGTGTTGGATAAGGGTTGGATCGGAACCAGGCAAAAATCCGCCGGGCTTCGCCCAGCCGGGCGGGTGTGGCACCCGCTCCTACGTGGTTCGTGGGGATCAATCGGTATCCCTACTCCACAATCGCCAGCACATCGCCGGCATTCACCGCCGCGCCTTCACTCACAGATAATTTCAGCACAATCCCTTTTTTTGGCGACTTGATTTCATTCTGCATCTTCATGGCTTCGACCACTACCACGCCTTGCCCGGCTTCCACCGGCGAATTCGCGCTGACCAGAAACCGAACCACCTTCCCAGGCATGGGAGCCACCAGGTGCCGCGGCCCCTTGCCGGCGTCGCCACGGACCTGGCGACCGCGCAATGATCGCGGGTCAGACACTTCGGCCGCGTAGGACTGATCGCCAATCCAGATTCGTAAGCCGGATGCCAGTCGCTCGCGCCTGATCTGGTAGACCTTCCCCTCGATCAGGATGGACAGCACGTCCGGCTGCGACAGCACTACATCCATCTCGACTTCGCGTCCGCCCACAAGACAGCGCCAGCGCGCGGCGGCGCGATCCAGATTGAGATCCACCCGGGAGACGGCTCCGTCGATGGTGACGTCGTAGATCATTTTGGAAGCGCTACTCCAAACCCTCGGTTCGCGCCGCCTTTCTCCAAGTGGAACTTGCCGGGTCAGAATCGGTTGCATCCATTCCGTTGTTCAGGGCGGCGGCCTTCGACGTCGAGTCCAGCATCGTAAAGACACCGGCGGCGATGGCGGCAATGTCGGCGGATTTTTCCCTGGGTTCGCCGCCATCGGCCCCGGTTTCATCCTGCTCTCGAACAGCCGCCATCAGGCGCTCGAGGTATCCGGTATCGATTTCGCCGGAGCGAAAGTTTTCATCTGCGAGTATCCTCCGGAACAAGCCCAGGTTGGTCTTGATTCCAGACACGAAGTATTCGGAGAGCGCGCGAACCAGCCGGGAAATCGCCTGCTGCCGGTCCTGCCCGTAGCCCACCAGCTTGGCCAGCAGCGGATCGTAATCGATGGGCACAGTCCAGCCGGCATACACTCCGCTGTCCAGCCGGATCCCCGGCCCCGCCGGAGTCTGCAGCATCTCGATCTTCCCCGGACTGGGGAAGAAATTGTTGTCCGCATCTTCGGCATAGATGCGGCACTCGATCGCGTGCCCCCGGATGAGAATGTCTTTCTGCCGGAACGGCAGCTCCTCCCCGGCCGCGATGCGAATTTGGAGGTTCACCAGATCCAGGCCCGTGACCATCTCCGTCACTGGGTGCTCAACCTGCAGACGAGTGTTCATCTCCAGAAAATAGAAATTCTTCTGCTGGTCCACCAGAAACTCGACCGTGCCCGCGTTGCTGTAGTTGGCGGCCTTGGCCACCCGGACGGCGACCTCGCCCATGCGCTGCCGCATGTCCTCGTCGAGCAGCGGCGAGGGCGCCTCCTCCAGCACTTTCTGATGCCGGCGCTGCAGGGAACATTCGCGTTCACCGAGATAGACGGTGTGGCCGTGTTCGTCGGCCAGCACCTGCATCTCTATATGCCGCGGATTCAGGATTGCCCTCTCAAGATAAACTTCGCCATCGCCGAAGGCCCGCTGCGCCTCGCTCTGGGCCGCTTCCAACGCCGGTTGCAGTTCGTGGGGTGAATGCACCAGGCGCATGCCTTTGCCGCCGCCCCCCGCTGCTGCTTTCAGCATGACGGGATAGCCGATCTTCTCCGCCACGCCCTTCGCCTGCTGGACGGAATCGAGCCCGTGGGAAGTCCCCGGCACGAACGGCACCCCAGCCTTCTCCATCTCCTGGCGCGCCCGGGTCTTTGATCCCATCATTTCCATCGAAGCCGCGGTTGGCCCGATGAACTTTACGCCCGCGTCGGCGCAAGCTTGGGCGAACCTCGCATTCTCCGAAAGAAAGCCGTAGCCGGGGTGAATCGCGTCCGCGCCACAGCCTTTCGCGACCCCGAGAATTTTGTCGATGTTGAGATAGGACTCAGCCGCGGCTGCGGCGCCGATGGGCCAAGCCTCGTCGGCCATTAGAACGTGCAGGGCGGCGCGATCCACATCGGAATACACCGCAGCTGAGAGAATTCCCAACTCGCGGCAGGCACGAATGACCCGCACCGCGATCTCTCCCCGATTGGCGATGAGAATCTTCTTGAACATGATGCAGGCGCGAGCGTCCCGCTCGTGCTCCGGTGGCACTGGCCTGGCCGTCTCTCGACCGTGGCGCCGGCAGACTCCGGCGCTCCAAAATACGAAAGCCTCTTCTTGCGCAGAAGAGGCCTTCGTCAGCTAAAGAATTGCGGACATCCTACTTGCTGGGCATGGTGATGCCCTGGTTGGCGGGCTGTTTTTCGGCCTTGGCCTTCTTGGTGGCCATGGTCTTGTCGACCCATTCGTCGGCCGTCTTCAAATCCGCCGCGTGTGCGGCCGGGTCATCGCACTGCAAGTCTGCCCGCTCGCGGTACAGAAGGTTCAGATAGGCCATGGCATCGTCGTAATCAGGCCGCAACTGCAGCGCCTTCTGCAATTCAGCAATTCCATCTTCGATCACGCCCGAGTTCTTCTCCCGCAGGTCCTCGCAGATTTTCTTGTTGGACTTGTCCTTCATGATCCACTCGTCCGGCTTGAGTCCTGCCTTGGCGCGCTCTTCCATGCGGGGCTGGTAACTCTGCGTCCAGTCGATGACCGCCACCGAGTAGTAAGGCTCGGGATCGTTGGGGTCGAGATCAATGGCCTTGCGGTAAAACTTCTTGGCGTCCTCGAATTTTTTCATCTGCAGGTACAGGTACGCGATCCCCTTCACGCTGTTGATGTTCTTGGGATCGCGCTCCAGGACTGCGCTGTACTGGTCAATCGCGTTCTGGCCCATGCGATTGTTGTCTTCCGCATCGACACCCGGAATGTACTGCTGGGCAAACGCCGTCGCCAGGTAGAGGCGCGCATTCAGCAAGCTGGGATCAAGCGACACGGCTTGCTGGAAGTGGTTGATCGCCTCTTCATACTTGGCGTTCTTGTAGGACTGCACGCCTTTATTGAGCTGGTCCCGCGCCTTGAGCTTGCTGCAGCCCGTGGTGGCCAGCAACGCCAACCCGAGCGCCGCCATGGCCAGCATTCGTATGCTTGTTTTCATTGCGCTGTAAGTCTCCCTTGCCAGAAATCGTCAGGCTTGCGCTGCTGCCAACGGACGGCCCGCACGCGACCGTTCCCGGCGAGCGCGGATGAGACGACCGGGCGGGCAAATGTCCGCCCCACCGCGGTGTACCGAACCTCGTACGGGCTTAGCCGCCGGCTTCAATCTTGGCCGTAATCAGACCCACTTTATCGACGCCCGACGCATGCGCGATGTCAATCACGTTGGCCACATCGGCAAACGGCACCGCGTCGTCGCCCTTGACGAACATCACTTTTTCCGCGCGCGTCTTGAAGATGTCGGTCAAGCGGCCCTGCAGGTTGTCCCAGGTTGTATCCTCCTGGTTGATCTTGAGTGCCGGCGGCTGACCTGCTCCCCGGTCGATCAACTGCACCACGATGGTGCGGTCCGGGGTCGTGTTCTTGGGCGCATTCGGCGGTGGCGGCTGGGGCACCAGCGCATCCAGTCCTTTGGGGGTTACCGGCGAGATCACCATGAAGATGATGATCAGCACCAGCAGCACGTCAATCAGCGGCGTGACATTCATGTCCGCGCTCTGGCCGCCGCCCGATCCCATTGCCATTCCCATAACAGTTCTCCTCGAATGTCCTGGCTAAGAATGTCTGCCTACAAATGTCTGGCTAAGAATTCCCGGCTATTGTCCACCGCTGGGCGGGGCAGCCGGCGGAGCCGGTGCCGTGGTCGCCTTGCGCTGCTCGGTCAGCAAACCCAACTGGTCCACGCCTGCCGCCCGCACATTGTCCACTACCTCGACCACGGATCCGAACCGGGCGCGCGCGTCCGCCTTGACGAACACCCGCTTGTCCACTCGATTGGCCAGGCGGTCCTTGACTCTACCGGTCAACTGGTCAGGTGGCAGCTTGTCAGTGCCGAAGTAGACGGTGCCGTCGCGCATGATTGACACCAGCAGGGCGTCTTCCTTGTCAGCATCCGGCATCGCTTCTGGATTATTTACCTTCGCCATGTCCACGCTTACACCGTGCTGCAGCATGGGCGTGATCACCATGAAGATGATCAGCAACACCAGCATCACGTCCACCATGGGGGTCACGTTGATATTGGAGTTGACCTTGACTCCCTCGTTCCGCTTATTCAACGCCATAAACTCACTTCTCCTCGGCGGTCGCTTGTCTCCCGCCTGAGCTGAGGATGATTCCCAGCGTTTCCGGCTCTCGACCTCGCGCTTCCCTCATGCCTTTCAGCCTGACGCCGGGACTTCACCCGGCGCCAGACCAGCCACTCTGAGGTTGCAGCCTGGGGTTTAGGCCTAGGAGCGGCGCAATCCCCGCCGCTTCAGGAAGTAGTCAATCAGTTCGCTCGACGAGTTATCCATCTCCACGTCGAAAGCTTCCACGCGACCGGTCAGATAGTTGAACATCATCACGGCCGGGATGGCCACGAAGAGTCCAATCGCGGTGGTCACCAGCGCTTCCGAAATACCGCCGGCAACGGCCGCCAGACCAGTAGCCTTTTCGGACTGAATGCCCTTAAACGCGTTGATGATGCCGACCACCGTGCCCAGCAGTCCCACGAACGGGGCTGTCGATCCGATGGTTGCCAGTCCGCCCAAGCCGCGCTTCAGTTCGGCGTGAACAATGGCTTCAGTGCGCTCCAGAGCGCGTTTGGAGGCCTCGATGGTCTCCCCCGGAATCTCGCCGCTTTCCTGGTGCGCTCGGAATTCCATCAAGCCCGAAGTGACGACCTTGGCCAGGTGACTCTTCTTGTTGCGTTCCGCAACTTTGATGGCTTCTTCGATCTTGCCATCGCGCAGGGCGCCGGCCACGGCGGGAGCAAACGCACGCGATTGTTTGCGCGCGGCGCTGAAGGCCATGGCGCGATCAATCATGACTCCGATTGACCAGCCCGACATGACGAACAGAACGACGACCACTGCTTTCGCCGGAATACCCATCTGGTGCCACAGCGAAATCGGGTCCCAACCCACTGTTGCCTGCTCCTGGAAAAACCAGGCTGCCGCAGTGGACATGTGTGTGAGAACAAGTGCTGCTAGATTGGCTACGAACATGAGTTGCTTTCCTCCTCAGAGCTTGTCAGGTTGCGAAACTTATTTCGTACCGCGAAACTGCGTTCCCGCCACATCCACGGAATCTAACCCCCGGCCAGGGTAAAGTTGACCGTAATCTGGGTCTCCACTTCGACCGGCTCGCCGTTCAGAATGTACGGCCGGTACTTCCACTGCTTCACCGCCTCAATGGCGGACGGAGCCAGCATGGGGTGACCACTGATCAGGCGCAGGTTCTGAATCGACCCGTCCTTGCTGATTTCGGCCTGGAGCAACACTGAACCTTGGATGCGTGCCTGCCGTGCCAGAGGGGGATAAGTAGGCTGAATTTTGCGAATCAGCAAACCCTGAGTCACGCCTTGCGAAACCCGCACGCGCTGGGGAGTGGCTACTCTGGGCACTGCGATCGGGGTCGAATTGATAATGCCGCCGATCACGCCGCCCATTTGACCGCCTGCCGCGCCCGGGACACCGCCCACCACACCGGCCATGGTGGAAACCGGAGGGGGCGCCTCTTCCTCTTTGATCATCTGTATTTTTTCCGGGATCTTGGTGGGGGTGCGCAGTTGCCCGTTGATGATGTCGGTCTGAATGATCTTTACCACCTTGATGGGGGTCGCAGCGGGTGGTGGTGGCGGTGGCGGCGGTGGGGGCGGCGCTACCAGGAAGGTCATCAACTGAGTTTTGGGCAGAGCTTCGGTGAACAGCAGGGGGATCAGCACCAGCACTCCGACCAGAGCTATCTGCAAACCAAACGACAGAAATGTCGTCAGGCCGCGCTTTGTTTTAAGTCTGCCGCCCGATTCAATGAGGCTATCTTCAAACATAAGGATTCTCCTGCAAGACCCTACGTATGTTTAGACACCGCCTGCCGCTGCTTTGCTCCCAAACCCACCAAACGTCCCGAATTCCCTACAGCCCCTTCAAACTACTGAAACCACTCCCGATTTCGCCAGAACCGGCTCTGCATTCGGCCTACTGGCCGCTGGCCACTCGACCCTTGCCGCTCACGGCCTTGCCTTTGCTCGAGATCACCGGCACCGGCTTACCCCGGGTTGTCCGCCAATCCTGATAGGCCACCAGAATGGGCGCTGCTATCGCAATCGAGGAATAAGTTCCGATCAGGATCCCGATCACCAGCGCAAAGGAGAAGCCATGCAGCACCTCCCCGCCGAACAGGTACAGGGCCAAGACCGTCAGAAACGTCAACCCCGCAGTCAGGATCGTCCGGCTTAGCGTTTGATTAATACTCCGGTTTACGATTTCTGACAACTTTTCTCGCCGCATCAACTTCAAGTTCTCCCGGATGCGGTCAAAAATCACGATGGTGTCATTATTCGAATAGCCGATCAGGGTCAGGATCGCCGCGATCACGGTCAGCGAGATTTCCTTGTCGGCCAGGGAGAAGGCGCCCACCGTGATCAGGGTATCGTGGAAAACCGTGACCACCGCGGCCACGCCGTAAATCCACTCAAAGCGAAAACCCAGATAGACCAGCATGCCGGCCAGGGAATAGACGACCGCCCACTTGGCCTGACTCTGCAACTGCTTCCCCACCTGCGGGCCCACGATCTCTACCTGATAGACACCGAAATCAGAAAGAAAGAAACCGTCCGGCAAAACCGCGACTACCGCGGGGTCCACGGCATTCTTGAGTTCATCCATCGAACCCAAGACTCCGCCCTTGGTCTTGTCGCGATAGTCGACGATGGCCTTGGCCACGGCCGCGTAGCGCTGGCTGGCGTCGGTTCCGGCGCGCAGCGGATCTTTCTCCAGCAGGTAATTGGCTAATGTCAAAGAGCTGGTGTTATTCAAGTCCAGCTTGCCCGCGGGAGCGTTGGTCTCCAGCGCCCTTATGATTTGTATCTTGCCTTGATCGAGCGCTTTTTCGCTGGTTTCGCGGACGTCAAGATCGATCAGCACTTCGTTGTTGGCAATTGCTCCCAGGCGTTGAATCTTGGCCTGTCCCAAGCCCACCTTTTCGAGCGCCGCGCGGATCTCGTTGTCATGGGGCGGGTGCGCGAACTTCACATAGACCAGGGTGCCGCCCCGGAAGTCTACGCCTAGCGGGACGCCGTGCCAAAAGAACATTGACAGTATCCCCGCCAGGCTGAACAACAACGAAAAGGCGAGAAAATACCACTTCTTGCCCAGAAAGTCTATGTTCGGATTTCGAAAAAATTCCACGCTGACGTTAAACCCCTCTATTTGCTACTTTCCGCACCCTGCCATGGTCAAATACTCAACTGTTCTCCACGCTGCTTGCGGCTCAAAATCCAGTCAAAGATCATGCGGGAGACGAACACCGCGGTAAACAGGTTGGCCAGCAGGCCAAAGGTCAAAGTAACCGCGAAACCCTTGACCGGGCCGGTGCCAAACAAAAACAGGATGGCCGCCGAAACGATGGTGGTCACGTGGGTGTCGACGATCGTGACCCAGGCATGCGCGAAGCCTTGATCCACCGCCGAAGGCGGCGTCTTTCCGTTCCGGAGTTCTTCCCGGATGCGCTCGAAAATCAGCACGTTCGAGTCCACGCCCATGCCCACGGTCAGGATCACCCCGGCAATTCCCGGCAGAGTCAGGGTAGCGCCGAAGTATCCCATGAACCCCAGTAGAATCACCAGGTTCAGGATGAGCGCCAGATCGGCGTTGATGCCCGCGCCACGATAGTACACGAGCATGAAAATCAGGACGGCGAGCATGCCAATGACTGCCGCCTGCACTCCGGCCCGGATCGAATCCGATCCCAATGACGGTCCGACCGTGCGTTCTTCCAGATACTTGATGCCCGCTGGCAGCGCGCCCGAGTTCAGCACCAGAGCCAGGTCTTTGGCAGCCTGTTCGCTCATCCCGCCGCCGCTGATCCTCCCCTGGTCATGGATCTGCTCGTTGATGGTGGCCACTTCCCGCACTCGATTATCCAGGACCACGGCCAGCTTGTCGCCCACGTGTGACCCGGTGAAAGCGGCAAACTTTCTCCCCCCCTCATTGGTCAGGACGAAGCCGACATCGGGAGAATTGGTGTTGGAGTCGCGTCCAACTGAGGCGCCGCCCGACCGCAGATCGGCGCCTGCCACCGCCGAGCTGCGCGTCACCACGTAGTACTCTGCCCCGGAATCGTCGCTGTTCTGGCGGTCAACCGTGCGTCCCTGCAGCAGCATGGAGTCCGGAGGCAGCACGCCATTGTGTTGCTGCAGGGCATCCTGCTCGCTGGAGTACGGCCCGCCCAGCACCTGCTTGATTTCCAGCATGGCAGTGGACTGCATGATTTCTTTTACTCGCGCCGGATCGTCCACACCGGGGAGTTGCACCAAAATCTGATACTGACCCAGGCCATGCTCCTGGATCACGGGTTCGCTCACGCCCAACTGGTCAATGCGGTTGCGGATGGTCTCAATGGCCAGCGTCACCGCGCGGTTCTTGAGCTCAGCCTCGGCTTGCGGCTTCATGGAGAAAGTCCAGGAGTTGTCCGCGCCCGAGTTGAGATCGTATTCTGGCAGCCGTTCGCTCACGTCGGAGCGCAGATCAGAGGTGGACTCCGGCGGCACTCCCTTCAGCACGATTTGGTCGGGATGATTGACAGGATCAGGCTTGGTGATCTCGGTGTAATTGATCTTGTGCGTGCGAAGGTCTTCCTTTACTCGTTCCAGGGCGCGGTCCGAATCGCCATTCACCGCATCATTGACCTGCACCTGCAGGATCAGGTGAGTTCCACCCTTGAGGTCCAGCCCCAGATGAATGTGTTCCTGCAGCGACGCCAGCAGTCCGCGGCCGGAGAAATCCTTGGGGACGCCGAAGATGCCAAACAGGAATACCACCAGGGTGGCGACGCTAAGTCCGAGCTTCCAACCTAAAGTCTTGTTCATGGCCTAACGATCGATTTCTTCGCTTCATGGGCTGTGGCGCCTGCAGCTTACGGCGGCGCCGCCCTGACTCTTCACGCCGCTTTGTTGTTCTTGTCTTCCGGCGCTACCACCGAGGCCACCGAGGCCCGGGTCACTTCGATACGTAAATTGTCCGGTGGGACGCGCAGGTGTATGTAATCGTCCCGCAGCGCGATGACGGTCCCGCGCAGTCCTCCGCTGGTCACAACCTTGTCTCCCGTCTTGAGATCGTTCAGCATCTGCTGCCATTTTTTCTGCCGACGCTGTTGGGGCATGATCAGGAGAAAGTAAAAGATGGCAAAGATAAAGATCAGGGGAGCAAACCCCAGCCAGCTCCCCGACCCTAAAGTTTGCAGCGCCAGTAAGTCTGCGATGTTCATGCAACCACTCGCTTCCACCCGCAACAAATCAGGACTACGCCCCTGGGTGCGTCCTCGCCCTGTGCATTTTACCGCAGGATTTCTTGCTTCCTCAGGCCGGAGATTCTTTCAGCTTCAGGCATGAACTGGGGACGCCAGACCTATGGTTTTGCTCCAGACTGCTCCCCAGAAAGAAGTTGGGCCTTATTCCCAAGCGCAATAGAATGACGCACCGCCCGCATGGTGTCAAGGTAGAAGGTAAGGTTGTGGACGGTATTCAGGACTTGGGCCAGAACTTCATTGGCAGCATAAAGATGCCGCAGATAGGCCCGGGAATAGCGCCGGCAGACCCGGCAACCGCAATTGGGATCCAGCGGGCCCTGGTCAGCCGCGAATCTGGCCTGCTTGATCGAGATCTTGCCCTGGGACGTGAACAGCAGACCATGCCGCGCCGCCCGGGTCGGCAGCACGCAATCCATCATGTCAACCCCGGAATTGGCGTATTCGACAATTTCCTCCGGCGTGCCCACCCCCATCAGGTAGCGCGGCTGGCCGGCAGGAAGGTGCTGCAACGTGGCTTCCACGATCTCCCCGGTAAGAGCGCGCGGCTCACCCACGCTTAGGCCCCCGATGGCATAGCCGGGAAAGCCGATCTCCATCGTGCGTTCAGCGGACTCTTTTCGCAATGCGGGATCCATGCCGCCCTGCACAATGCCGAAAAGTGCCTGCGTCTCCCCGGACCTCGCAGGAGCAGAGCCTGTGCTCCAGGGCACGCGGCGCTTGTGTTGCTCGAAATATTTCTGGCTGCGTGCGGCCCAGCGCAGCGTCAACTCCATCGACTGCCGCGCGCGCTCCCGGTCGGCCGGATACTCGGTGCATTCATCAAACGCAATGATGATGTCCGCGCCCAGGCCGATCTGCGCCTCCATGGCGCTTTCCGGGCTGAAGAAATGCGCCGAGCCGTCCAGGTGAGAGCGAAACTTCACACCTTCCTCTGTGACCTGGCGCAACTCGCTGAGGCTGAAAACCTGAAAGCCGCCCGAGTCGGTGAGAATCGGGCGCGGCCAGGCCATGAAACGATGCAGCCCTCCGAACTGGCGCACCGGCTCCACTCCCGGCCGCAAGTAAAGATGGTAGGTGTTGCCTAAAAGAATCTGGACGCCCAGCTCTTCCAGAATGTCCTGCGATACTCCTTTGACGGAAGCCAGGGTGCCAACCGGCATGAAAACTGGCGTTTCGACCACTCCGTGCGGCGTGGTCAGGCGTCCGGCGCGGGCGGCCCCGGAAGTCGCATCGATCTGAAATGAGATGGACACGCTCAGGGATTGTAGCAATCAAGACCGATCAGCCGCGGGGCGGTCCGAGGAAAGACCTAAACCACAAAGCGCGCGGGAGATCGCGAAGGAAAGCCAAAATCCAAAATCTCGGGAAGTCCCCGGGTGCACCTTCGTGTCCTTCGTGGTTGCGGGTTCGAGGGCGCTAGCTGGCGGTCAGAAGAATGGGTTCGCGTTTGGTGATCACCAGAGTGTGCTCGAAGTGCGCTGATGACCGGCGGTCCGCGGTGCGCACCGTCCAACCGTCTTTGGCCACGACCGCGCGTCCCGACCCGGCGGCGATAATCGGCTCCACTGTAATCACCAGGCCTTCGGTCAGAATCTGATTGGCTTCGGGATCGGCATAGTTGGGCACGCGAGGCGCTTCGTGGATGGTGCGTCCAATGCCGTGTCCGCCCAGATCGCGAATCACAGAGAAGCCGCAGCGCCGCACTTCGCGTTCGACCACGCGGCCGATCTCGAACACACGGAAACCAGCGCGCGCCACCAGCATGGCTTTAGCAAAGGCGCGCTCGGCACAGGCCATCAGGCGGCGGTTTTCTTCTGAAACCTCGCCCACGGCCACGGTCTCGGCGGCGTCGGCCATGAATCCATCTTTTTCAATGGTGACGTCGAGCTTGAGCAGGTCGCCGGCCTCTACCGCCCGGGCTCCGGGGATGCCGTGTACGGCTTCATCGTTCAGGCTGATGCAATTCACTCCAGGAAACTTGTACACCAGCTGCGGAGCCGATTGCGCGCCCTGTTCGTGCATCACCGCGGCGCCAACCGCATCCAGTTCGGCAGTGGTGATGCCGGGTCGCACGGCCCGCTTCATGGCTTCAAGCATGCGGCGCACAATCACGCCCGCAGCCCGCATGCCGGCAAGTTCGTCGGGGCCATTGATGGACATGCTTCTAGCCTATCGCATTGGAGGGACGGCGGGGAGCGGAAAATAGAGCAGGCGATCTCGGCGGGCCCGGCGCTAGGAGTCTTACGACCCGGTAATTTTCAGGCGGAGTTCTTCCGGCAGGCGAGCGCGGATTTCCGCCGGCAGGCGGTCGTGCACCCGGCGCGCTCCCAGCTTGGCGGCATCGACCACCGCCATGGGCGCGGGCGTAGCCACGGCAACGCCCACCCAGATCAGGGAAGAAAGCGCGAATCCTGCCAACGCGGCCCCTTCCAGCCAGAAGGCGTGCCGGGGATTGAGATGAAGAATTACGCCAAAAGCCATCAGAAAGACGGCACCGGAAAGCGAGGCCAGAGCGATCAGCGCGAGATCAATGTTGCGGTGCAGATGTTGTCGGGAACGGCAGTGGGCGCATCCGTCAAAGTGGTCTTCGTAGTCTTCGCGCATCTCGGGCGCGAGGCCGGAGATGTCGTAACGCCAGCCCGCCAGAATCTTTCCTACAATAGGATCAACGCACTGGCTCATACGGGCTACAGCTGAATTGCTTCCATCGGCTCCGATTGTCGTGCCAGCATCACGCGGTTATGCAACAGTGTCTGGCGTGGTCCCAGGGCCGTTTCCGCTGTCACTCGCGCGAGCTCGGGATGATTGTTGAGCTCCGATAGGTGTGCCAGCACTATGTATGATGCGCTCCCATCATATTCGGTGCATAAGAATTTCGCGAGCTTGTCATTCGACAGATGCCCGGTTGGGCTTCCCACCCGCTGCTTGACCGACCAGGGATAGGGCCCGCAGCGCAGCATTTCCAGATCGTGATTGGACTCGATGACCAGCACATCGCAAGCGCGTAGCTGGTCACAAACATTGGGCGGCATGTATCCCAGATCGGTCGCGATGCCCACTTTGATACCGTCGGCGCGGAACGTCAGTCCCACCGGATCGGCAGCATCGTGCGGAATGGTGAACGGAGTGATGGAAATGTCTCCCACCTCGAAACGGCAGCCCGCGGAAAAGATTTCCAGCCGCGCCAGTTGTGGCAGGTCCCCGTTCTCGTCGCGCAGTGACCGGGCCCAGGCCTGGTGGGTGGCGCCGGTCATGAACACCGGCACCTGGAACTTTCTGGCCAGCACGGCCAGCCCGTAAACATGATCGGAGTGTTCGTGCGTAATCAGGATGGCGGAAAGGGTCCGCGGATCATCGCCCTGGGCGCGCATCCGTTTCACCGTTTCGCGGCAGGAAATTCCAGCGTCCACCAGAATCTTGGTGCGTGAACTCGAAACCACGGCACTGTTTCCCCGGCTGCCGCTGGCCAGCACCGAAAGCGAAACTCCCATGAGCGAAGAATACTCGCGCCGCCTGTGGAAACGCGAGTAACTAATGGGATGAGGAGAGGCTGGCGGCAGCCCTCGGCCTTCAGCTCTCAGCTTTCAGCTCTCAGCACTTCAACCCCTGTCATCCTGAGCGGAGCCCTACGATTCGCTTGCGAATCGTAGGGCGAAGTCGAAGGACCCCTGGCAGCTTAACCGGTGTTTGCAGTAAGACGCGTTCACCGTGCTATTCCCGTGCTCTCGGGCCGCATCGCTACCCAAACCATTGCTCCATCACCGCGATTCGCGAATAAGCTCCTTCGACTGGTTGCTGCAACTGGGAAAGCAGGGTGTTTTCATGCGCTGACAGCTGGCGCTCTGCTTCTTACTTCTCAAACAAAGTGGCCACTCCTCGTCTCCCGGTCGCTCCGGCATAGGCGCCGGCAATTCCGGTCAGGAAGCCGAGAAACGATTCGTAGATCTGGGCCCGATAAGGTTTTTCGGTGAGCAGCGCATAGGCGGCAAGTTGAACGAGCGGGACGAAGACGGCCACAAGCAGCGTCCACCGCCAGGGCCGCTGGGGACGAAGCGCGCCCAGCAGCATGGTGGCCGCGAGCACGAAGAGCGCGGTCAGCAGCAGATCGCCAACTTTTACATCAAGAACTCCGGCGCACACTCCGAGCATGGCTCCGAGGATGTAGATGCCGCGATCGGATGATGTTCCCAGACTGGACGTCCTTTTGAAATCGCCGCTGTGGAGGACAGCGTCCTCCATCCCAAATCAATCATTCCAATTCAATACTTATAGAATCCTCTTCCACTCTTTTTTCCCAGCCAGCCGGCGTCCACCATCTTGATCAGCAGCGGACAGGGGCGGTACTTGGGATCGCCAAAGCCGTACTGCAACACGCGCATGATGTCGAGGCAGACATCGAGTCCGATGAAATC
>JBOGLD010000160.1:0-10988 GCA_050745885.1 Terriglobales bacterium | reverse complement strand
GAAGTGATGGCTACGACGCCCTGATGGGCATTGTTTCCGGCCATGCGGTCAAGTTCATGGCGGGGCAAAAAACGAACCGCCACGCCGTTTCGGCGGCATTCTTCCGCCACCCGTTGCAGACGCAGGTCATGCCGCTCTTTCAACACGCCCACCCACTCAAACGATCGCCCGCGTGCCTTCAGCGCTTCCGCAACAGCATTGATCCCATAGATGTAATTCATCGAACCGTAAGTTTACTGCTTGGCAAGGCCTGGGCGCGAGGCGGGGGGGACGGACGGGACCTCGGGCGTCAGACCAATAGGTCTAAATCTGAGAACCAAGAACTTAGATCTGAGATCTGACATCTGACACCTGGGGTCTGGCCTCTCCCGCCTGAGGTCCGAGGTCCGAAGTCCGAGGTCTGGCGCCCGAGGTCCGACGCCTGGAGTAGCACTTTCAATCCCCACTCGCTATACTTTTGATGACGCCCGCTAGGAGTAAGGAATGTCCCTGTCCGCAGTCATCGTGGACGATGAACAGCTTGCCCGCGACGAGCTTGCCTTCCTGCTGAAAGATGTGGGCGATGTGGATGTTGTGGCCCAGGGGAAGAATGGGGTCGAAGGCGTTAACCTCATCCGCGAACACAATCCCGACCTGGTCTTTCTCGACGTGCAAATGCCTGGCCTCGACGGTTTTGGCGTCATCAAGAAGCTGCTGGACAAGAAAGTTACCCTGCCCAAGATTGTTTTCGCCACTGCGTTTGACCGGTACGCGGTCAAGGCCTTCGAAGTAAACGCCGTCGACTATCTGCTCAAGCCTTTCGACAAAAAGCGGGTAGCGCAATCGGTACAGAAAGTACGAGCCAAGCTGGAATCCGGCAGCACCTCGTCAGACAAGCTGGAAACCCTGGTTCGCATGTTGGAGTCGCAGAAGCCGTCCGCATCCAAGATTCTAATCAAGGCCGGCGGCCGTCTCTTCCTGGTCAATCAGAAAGACATTGGCTTCGCCTCCATCGAGGAAGGGGTCATCACGGTCGTGACCAGCGGGTCAAACGGCATCGAGGGCCAGTCCAACTGCCGTACCCTGGAGGAGCTATTGGACAGTCTCGATCCCAATCTTTTCTGGCGGGCACACCGCTCCTACCTGGTAAACATTAACCGCATCAAGGAAGTCGTCCCCTGGTTCAAGAGTTCCTATCAATTGCGGATGGACGACAAGAAGCAGACCGAAATTCCCGTCAGCCGGGCGCAGACCAAGCGTTTGCGCGAGCTGTTCGGACTCTAAATCCAAGTGCAGATTCTTGATTTCTGATTTGCGCATTTTTCACGGCAATCCGAGATTTGCAGTCTGCCATCTCGAATTCGGCTTCTTTAAGGGGGAGGGCGGCCGGCTGGAGGTTCCGGTCGCCCCTGTTGGCCGCCTACAACAGCTACGCAGCCAGCGCTTCCAAGGCGGTCCGATTGCGGATCACCAGGGTCGAACCTTCCAGACGAATCAATTCCTTCTTCTTGAGTTCGCTCAACAAGCGGGTAACCGTCTCCCGCGATGAACCGATCATCTGCGCGATCTCTTCGTGGGTCATACTGGACCGGATGCGAATTTCCCGGGCACCGCTCTCCCTATCGTGTCCACCACTCCATGAGAGCAACAGCCTCGCCAGCTTTCCCGCTGACGAGCGCGCCAGGACCAACTCGTGAATGTCGCGGTAGGCGGACTGGAATTCCCGGCTCAAGGCCTGCGCGGAGTGCAACCCCAATTCTCCATGTTTGTCCAGCAGCTTCATCAGCGCGTCGCGATCAACGAAGTTCACCTGGCAGGGCCCCACCGTTTCCGCCGTCACTTCGTACGGCGTTCCGGAGATAACCGCGCTCAGGCCCAGCGCCTCTCCCGGCTCGGCCATCTTGAGGATGAGCACTTTGCCATCGCGAGACGTGGTCGAAAGCTTGACCTTGCCGGAGCAAAGCACCAAAACGCCTCGAGGAGTCTGGCCTTCCACGAACAAGACGGCGTCGCCGGGATACGTACTCAGATGGCCGGCGGCGCTGAAAGGCTGCAGCACGCCTGGTGACAAGCCGCAGAACCACTTCTCCTTTCTCAACTTGCAGGTGACGCAATTCTCAATAATTTCCAGTCCATAGGGAGTATTCATCGTGGACACCACCTCACTGACATGTGGTCCTGCCGGTTCGCTTTCCAGGGGCGGCTGGCGGGGACGCTCGGTCGTGCGAACCAAATCCATCGCCGGCAGCTGGATATTTTCGGTTTGCGAGAGCAAGGCGGTCGCGATCCGCGCACTCTGCCCCGATGACCTCAGCCATCGCACCAGTTCCCAGCCGGCACTGGCATTGGCCTGCTTGCGCCACGACAGGCCGCATACGAACAGGTACAGTGGATCCACGCCCGGCTCCTCGAGCTGGCTCGACTTGATTCTTGCTTCCTGCCCCTCTACCCGTACCGAGAAAGGACTCCCATCTCCCCGTCTCGGCCGCACCTGGCCGCGGATAGCAACTGTTCTGACAAATCCGCTAAAGGGGAGGGCTCTGGTTCGATTGGGCCGGTTCCTCCCTGGGTTGCGCTCTGAAAGCAACACGTCGATCCTCGTCTCCGGCGTCCAAGCTCTCGTACGCCAGCCCGATCGTGGCAATCTCGCATGATTTTCGGGAACGTCGCGTGGCACCTACGGGTGAGTGCCTGACCTTAGCCTTCGTGGCAGCTTGAGTTCCAAACTCGACCCCGCGCCAAGTTGCGGTGAATACTGGGTTATTGAGCCGCGGAACGGTTAAGACTCAGCTTTGGGGCGCGCTCAGGCTGCCGGTAGTCCGGCAAGGTGCCGATAGGTCGTCACTCCGCAGGCAGGAATCATCATTCGTATTCCTGGCGAGAAATTCCCATTTTCAAAATTCTGGACTGAAGCGTCGTGCGCTTCATCCCCAGTCTCATCGCCGCGCCACGCGGACCGGCGATGGTTCCGTTGGTTTCGCGGAGGACCCGAATAATGTATTGCCGCTCCAGGCTCTCCAGGGTGCCATCGCTGTCCACCCCTTCTTGGCCGCCCCTGAGCTCTGCCAACGGAGCGTTGAGCACCGGACCCTCGGTGAGGATCACAGAACGTTCCATGAGATTCTCTAACTCGCGCACGTTGCCGGGCCATTCCCAGTTTACGAGCGCGGCCATCGTGGCGCCGGGAATGGTCTCAATCTTCTTGTTCATCTTGCGGGCAAACTTCTGCACAAAATGCCGCACCAACAGGGGAATGTCCGCCTTGCGTTCGCTCAACGAAGGCATGCGGATGGGAAACACGTTCAGCCGATAATACAAGTCGCTGCGAAATTCCTTTTCGGCGACGGTCCGGGCCAAGTCACGGTTGGTCGCGGCGATCAGGCGAATGTCGACGCTGATCGTGCGGGTGCTGCCCAACCTCTCGAATTCCTGGTCCTGCAGGACGCGCAGCAACTTCGGCTGCAGCTCCAGCGGAATGTCTCCCACTTCGTCCAGGAACAAACCTCCTTTGTCTGCCAGCTCCAGACGCCCCACCTTCTGGCTAATGGCACCGGTGAAGGCGCCCCTCTCGTGGCCGAAGAGTTCACTTTCCAGCAATCCGGTGGGGATGGCAGCGCAGTTGAGTTTCACCAGGAGCCGGCCTTTGCGGGAACTCATGCGGTGAATGGCGCGCGCGATCAACTCCTTCCCGGTGCCCGTGTCTCCCAGGACAAGTACGGTTGCGTCGCTGGGTGCAACTGTCCGGGCCTGGGACAGCACCCGCTTCAGCGCTGGACTTTCTCCCACAATCTCTTCGAAATTGAGTTCGCTGCGGATTTCTTCTTCCAGATAGAGCTTTTCGCTGGCCAGCTTATCCGTGAGCTCGGCGATTTCACGGTAGGCCCGAGCGTTATCCAGAGCAACCGCCACTTGTGCGGCCACCTGTTGAAGAAAACCGATGTCTTGCGGCGCGAAAGCCTGCGCATCCCGGCTGGCCAGGTTCAGGGTGCCGAGTTCTCCTTTTCGTGTGGTCAGCGGAATACAGCACAGCGACTCGATACCATGTTCCAGCATCCGGCTGACGAAGCTGGACTGAGTGCCCATCAAGTCTTCGCGGCTGAAAATCTTGGTTTCCCGATCCATCAATGCGCGCCCCGCAGGAGTGTCTTTTACGGGAAGCGTGGTGTCCACGCCCGCTAGTCCTGTTGTCAATGGAGAGTCCAATGGATAAAGGGACAAGGAGTGGACCCCTTCGTCGTAGACCGCCACGCTGGCGTAGTCATAGTGGATCATGCGGCGAATGAACTCTGAAATCACGGGAAACAGCTTCTGCAAATCGCGGTTCGTAACCAGGGTGTTGTTCACCTCCAGCAGCATGTGCAGTCTTTCTTTTTCCTGCACCAGGGCTTCGCGCGTCAGGGCATTTTCCACCGCCACGGCGACCAGCTTCGCCACCCGCGGCAAGAGTCGCATGTCTTTTTCGCTGAAGGCATTGGTGTGGGAACTGCCCAGGCCCAGAGTGCCCAAACGCTTCTGCGCGGTGGTCAAGGGCAGCCAGCAGTAGGACTTTAGACCTTTGGCACGCAGAGTCTCCAGGACCGGAGGAAATCGCGGGTCCGCCTCCAGGTCGGGTACTACCAGCGGTTGCTGGTTTTCCCAAGCCCACCCCGAGGGTGATTCCTCCACCGGCACTTCCAACGGAACCGGGGCAATCTCCTTGCCCTCCCAGGAGTGCAGGCGCATCACATTTTTTATGGGATCGTAAAGAGAGAAGATGGCCGCGTCTGCCGTCGTGACCTGGCGCAACCGTTGAGCCATCGCGACAAACAGCTCTGGCAGGCTACGATGGTGAACCACGAGGTCCGCCATCTCGAGCAGAGCTTCGTAGCGCTGAAGGTCCGCGTCAGAGTCGAAGTGACTTTCGGCACACAATTTGCGCGAGCCCCAAACTCCCCCTCGGCAAACGGGGACGATTATAGTGCTGTCGTCCAGTCGAAAAGCGCTTTTTTTCTCTGTTGTTCCGATTCCGGAAAAAACTGGGGTCAGGACCTTGCAACCCGCCTGCCTGTGGAATTCAGGGTTTCAGAACAAAGCCGGGTTCGCATGCTGGCAGGCTCAGAGTAAGGCCGAGAGGCGAGCTGCCTGGGTGGGATGTTGCATAAGAGCAAGTTGGCTCGCCAAAGCGCCGAGGTGCTGATAATTATCGGCTAGTTTGCCATAGGAAAGCCGGGCGGCGGGAAATATAAGGCGAACATAAAGTGTGGCGCCGGAGAGTAACGCGTAGGCCCGCAAGCGCAATGCGCTATCAATCAACTGTCTGCCCGCCTGCGCGATGCGAGGATCTTCGCTTTGAGTTGCCGCCTCCCCCAAACGCAGCAGGAACGCCGCATTGTGGGCGGCGTTGCGGATATACTCCAGCGCTACTCGCATGCGTTCCCTCTGGACGGCGCGCAGCTCACGCTGGGGCAGGCTGGCGCGCAGGAAGTCTTCTTCCCTTGAGTCCACCAGATTCCGGAAAGCTTCGAGATCAACTGGCCGGGTGCGTCCGGCCAGGTCTTCCAAGCGGCTTACGGAGGCGTTCTGGCCGCCTTCGAGATACAACAGCAGCACCAGGATCACGAGCGCGACGAAGATCAGGGCAACGGAAAGAATCATTGCAGTAGCAGACGTTGTAACTCGGCGTTCCACTGCTCCAGGTTATTTTGCGGTAATTCCTTTACCGTGCGGTGCGCCACGTCAGGCGCCAGCAGATACACCAGCCAGATCACTACGCAACAATGATAGGTCGCCATGCTCACAAAATCGAAGGCGTAACCGGCCACTGGCCCGGTCCAAACCCGCATGGCTTCTGTCGCCAGTTCAACACTGGCGAAAATTCCAAGACCAAAGGCGATGCCATAAGCCAGGCTGCGCCAGCTAAGACCAAAATAGAAAGAGAATCCTATGAGCAATAGCCACAGGCCGCTCTGCATCACGCCCACCGAGAGATCCAGAATGTGGACTCGGGAAAGGATGTAGAAAGTGCCGTCACTGGGCGCTTGCGCCGCCACCGTGATTGCGGCAAACAGCAGAACCACGATCCCTCCCCGGAAAACAATGTGACCTAGACGCCTAAGCCCAGGGTAGCTTCGGAAAACGCTGGAAAAGACTTCAAAAATGATCGCGAAGCGCAGGGTTGCGTCAATCGCTAAACCCACCCAGTAAGCCGACCAATATTGGTAAGCGGAAACCGCCGCACTGTGATCCAGGGTGAACAGAGTTCCCTCCTCCAAAATCTGGAACACCGTATAGGCGAAGAACACCGGAAACTCGCGAAACAAACCCCGTCGGATCATCACGACCGCAACAATGATCTGAAGAGCATGGGGCGCGATCCACAGGTAATGCCACAGGAATGAGTGAGGGTACATGGCAGCCGCGGGAACTATATCCCGTTTGGCGATCAGCCGCAAACTCTTTCCCGGTCTTCGGAAGCGAAGCCCCAGCCCGCAGATAAGTCTGGGGCTTCACCTTCCCATTTTTCTTTAAGAGCGACCGGTTGGTCGGCTGGTTATGGTTTACACATGCTGCCCGGCAGGCATTGCGGTTTGGGACCTCCATCCGCGTTCAGATCGATTGGGCTTGAGAGTGCGCCAGCAAGCAGCAAACTCGCGACAAAGAAAAGCACGGACTTTTTCACGATGGAACTCCTTTTCGAGTGGATTGGGAAGTTCAACCGTGCTAACGTCTGCTTTAATTTGTGGTTTTTCGCACGCGATCGAAAACGGTACGGTTTTCTGAAATCAGAAAAATGCCACTGAAATCCGCTCTGGAAGATTTGTCGGGAACAACGCTCGCGGGTGTTGCCGGAACGGTCGCAAAGATCGAATATCTGGCCAGCCTGCGAGATGCAGGGTCTGGCTCGTATTCACACTGGGGGCTCATCCGGGCTCACGGAGAGCTGGCGGCGCAGCAGGCTCTGGCAGAAGCGCACCGTCTGCTATTTCTCAGACTATTGCGCACTCCGCTTCGCGCCCTGCTCAACGAGGTGATGGTTTCGAGTGGGGCCTTACAGATGACTGGGGGTGAGTATATGGAGCGTCTTCGAAGCCGGGCACAGGCGCTGCTGCCCCCGGACCTGGGCGGTGGGTCCGCCCGGCACTTCAGTTCAGTGCTGCAGGCTCTTTCGATTCTGGTTTCGACGCCGGCACAGACTCCATCGGAAGCCATTCCCCCAGCTTGAGGGCAATGCCAACGACCTGGCCGATCACTTCCGCTTCCTGCGGATGGCGCAGCATTTTAAGGGGGACGGGCGAAAGCGGATGCGGTTGCAGCATGATCTGGTCGCCTTGCAGACTGCACCAGCAGCAGGTATACCCTTCACGGGTCTCCACAAAATAGATCGGACGCTCAAGTTCTGAGCGCCACATCGCTTGTACGATCTTGTTTCTGCTTTCGTCGACCTGCAGGAAAGTGCCCGGCGGCAACAACGGATACATGGTGAAATCCTCGCTGCCCACATAGCCGTACATGTACTTATCGCTGCTTAGAGTCGACAGGTATGCCAGCGGCACCAACCCCCACTGCTCGACTATGCGGCCCAGGTTGGCGCTGCGACGAGGATCGAACGAGGGATCCAGTCGCGTGGGCACCGCGACTGTCGGGCTAGCTTGCAAGGCCTCTTCGAAATGTGATTTGGGAGGGAGACTTAGCTGCAGATCCGCCGCCGAGAGACTCAGGTCGATTCCATACCATGCCAATATTTCGCGGAGATCACAGCGATAGATCATGGAGAAGGAATAAAGGCGGAAAATACTGGGAACCAAACCTTTGGTTTCAATGTCGGACAAGCGGCTGGGGCAAACTGAGAATTCATCATTGCCATGCCGTTCCGCGATGCGAAGGCTGGCACTTTCCACCTCACGCATGGTCAGGCCAAGACGCTCCCGTACACCGCGCAGGTTCAAGCCAGCGGCCAGAATGGCGATCCTACCTTCAGGAGCCTGCATCAAGAATGTCCCAGATCATCCGCGTTCCTCCCTTGGTTCGAGGCTATAGTTCGCAGCGGAAAAACCCCCGGTATAAAAGTCAATATGGGATCGCGGTGGCGATCCACAAGAGTCACGCCCCCATTGCGCGAACGATAAACTAAAGTTTGCCGGTTTGCCAATAAGTTTTATCCGCGGCGCCGAATTACGATCCGGGCGATCGATAATTCAGCAAGTTAGGGTTATCGCCGCAACTACTCATTTCTGGACAGTGACCTCATGGTTTCTCACGCAAACCGATTCTCGCCCCGTCCGGCGTCTATAATTCACTCATGGCTCGTGGCTGGGAGAGTAAGTCGGTAGAAGAACAGCAGGCCGCTTCTGGCATACAGGTCGAGTCGAAACAACGAGTTACGCCCGAACAGGCCGCACGGAAGCAGGCGCGGGACGCGATCGAGTTGTCGCGGCGGCGCGTCCTGCAACAGCTCCAGGCGGCCCAGCATCCCCGTCACCGGCAGATGCTCGAGAGTGCGCTTTCGGAACTGGACGAGCGCTTGGCACGCCTGGGCTAAGTCTATGGTTTGGTTGAGTTTGAATATTTCTGAAGTATAATAGTTGCAATCCCCCATGAAAGCTTACGTATACGTGTCGCTCAAGAAAAGCGTTCTGGATCCGCAGGGCAAGACGATTCAGGGCGCACTTAAGAAAATGGGGTGCAAAGGATTGGAAGAGGTTCGCCAGGGAAAATATTTCGAGCTCACGCTCGATGGCGGCCTGAACCGGAGCGAGGTCGAGGCGGAAGTTACCCGCATCGCCCGCGACGTCCTGACCAATCCGGTGATTGAAGAGTTTCGTTTCTCCCTCGAAGACTAAACCGAATTCCCCTGTTCGGTGGTGCAAAGTTTTTCCTGCTTCGGCAGGCTGGTTGCAGAGCGTGAGACAAGCGTTCTGCCGCTCGTGGCCGGATTTTTAACTCACAAAGACATCTTCGGTTTCCCCCCGGCCGAAAATAGGAGCATTCGCATGTGCGGCATCGTGGGATACGTTGGCAAGAAGCGGGTCGTACCCGTCATCATCGAGGGACTCAGGCGTCTGGAATATCGCGGCTACGATTCAGCCGGAATCGCGGTGTGCGGAAATGGCGAAGGCCTCCAGATTCGCCGGGCTGAGGGCAAGCTGCGCAACCTGGAAGAGGTCATCCGGCTCAAGCCGCTCGATGGCACCTATGGCATCGGCCACACCCGCTGGGCCACGCATGGCCGGCCGACGGAAGAGAACGCTCACCCGCACCGCGACTGCACCGGCAGAATCGTGGTTGTGCACAACGGAATCATCGAGAATTACGTATCGCTCAAACGCAAGCTGATTGAAGAAGGTCACAAGTTCACCACCGAGACCGACACGGAAGTGATCGCTCACCTGGTCGAGAAATATTTCCTGAAGACCGGGAACGGTCATCGCCCTTCTCTCGAAGAGTGCGTTCGCAAAACGGTTGGTCAACTCACCGGCGTGTTCGCGCTGGCGGTGATCGCCGTCGATGAGCCGAACAAGATCGTGGCCGCCCGCAATGGCCCGCCCGCTGTAATCGGTCTGGGCAAGGACGAGTACTTCGTCGCCTCCGACGTGCCGGCAATTCTCTACCACACCCGCGACCTGTTCTTCCTCGGCGACGGCGACCTGGCCGTGATCACTCCCGAGGGCGTGCAGCTCACCGACTTCAACGGACAGCCCGTTGTCCGCCAGGTGCAGCATGTCACCTGGGACCCGATCATGGCGGAAAAGGGCGGCTTCAAGCATTTCATGCTCAAGGAAATCTACGAGCAGCCACGCTCGGTGCGGGACACCACGCTGGGACGGGTTTCGCAGGAGACCGGCCACGTCTTCCTCGACGAAATGGAGATCACTGAAGCCGAGTTCAAAGCGGCGAAGAAAATCAACATCGCCGCTTGCGGAACCAGTTGGCACGCCGCCCAGGCCGGCAAGTTCATGATCGAACGCATGGCGCGGATTCCGGTGGAAGTCGATTACGCCAGCGAGTGGCGGTATCGCGACCCCATCATCAGTCCCGACACGCTCACCATGCTGATCACTCAGTCGGGCGAAACCGCGGACACGATCGCGGCCCAGCGGGAAGCCAAGGCCAAGGGTTCGAAGACGCTGGCCATCTGCAACGTCGTCGGTTCGATGATCACGCGCGAGGCCGCCGGCACTATCTATACCCACGCTGGTCCCGAGATCGGCGTTGCCTCGACCAAAGCCTTCACCGCGCAACTAACCGCTCTATATTTGTTCGCTCTCTATCTGGCCCAGCAGCGCGGGACGATGAGCGCCGATCAGGCCAAAGAGGCCATCCAGGAACTCACGCGCATCCCCGGCAAGCTCGAACACCTGCTCACCCGCGAAGAAGAGTGCGAAGACCTGGCTAAGGAATACGCGCGCTCGCAGGACTTCCTGTTTCTGGGACGCGGCATTCACTATCCGATCGCTCTCGAAGGCGCGCTCAAGTTGAAGGAAGTCTCCTACATCCACGCCGAGGGCTATCCCGCCGGCGAAATGAAACACGGCCCTAACGCGCTGATTGACGAGAACCTGCCGGTAGTGATCATTGCGACCCGCGATTCCAGGGACGCGCTTTCCATGACCCGCTACGAGAAAACCTGCTCCAACCTCAAAGAGGTGAAAGCCCGCTCCGGCATGATCATCGCGCTGGCCACCGAAGGCGACGAGGACATCAAAGAGGCTGCCGACCATGTGCTCTATGTTCCTCCGGCCCCGGAAGAGCTGCTGCCAATTCTGGAAATCGTCCCACTGCAGTTGCTGGCGTATCACATCGCGGTACGCCGCGGCTGCGACGTGGATCAGCCCAGGAACCTGGCCAAGTCGGTGACGGTGGAGTAGAGCAGCTTCTAGCTTCTAGCTTTTAGCCGAGTCACGAGCGAAACCTATATCCCTGTCATCCTGAGCGTAGCAACTGCTTCGCATGGCGAAGCAGTTGCGGAGTCGAAGGACCTCTATTGTCACCACTGCAGTCGAAAGCATAGGGGTACTTCGACTCCCTCGTCG